>JAOZKI010000076.1 GCA_029935455.1 Lysobacterales bacterium
TGATCATGAGCGTGCCGGAAGTGGCCCAGGTGCACGGCAAGATCGGGCGTGCCGATACGGCCACGGACCCAGCCCCGCTGAGCATGATCGAAAGCCTGATTCGCTTTCACCCGCAGTCGCAGTGGCGCCCCGGCATGACGCGGGAACGACTGCGCGAGGAACTGGATCAGGTCGTGCAACTGCCGGGCCTGACCAACAGCTGGGTCATGCCCATCAAGGCCCGCATCGATATGCTGGCGACCGGCATCCGAACCCCGGTGGGTATTAAGGTTTCGGGACCGGACCTGAAGGAGCTGACGGCCTTGGCAACGCGCCTGGAAGCCCTGCTCCAGACCTTGCCAAATACGCGCTCTGTCTACGCAGAGCGCGTGAGTGGCGGACGCTATCTGGTGGTCGATATCGATCGCCAGCGCGCCGCCCGCTTCGGTTTGAACATCGACGAACTACAGCAGCTGATTGCCTTTGGCGTTGGCGGGGCGAACATCACGCGCACGGTGGAGGGCCGGGAGCGCTACCCGGTCAGTCTGCGCTTCCCGCAGACGCGGCGCGATTCCCTGCAAGCGCTGGAGCAGCTGCCGCTGCTCGGTGCCAACGGCGCCAGTCTGGCGCTGGCCGATGTGGCCACGCTGCGCATTGAGGATGGCCCGCCCATGATCCGCAGCGAGAATGCGCGTCTGACAGGCTGGGTCTATGTGGATACGGATACCCGGGACCTAAGCGGCTATGTGCAGGCCGCCCAGCAGCTGGTCGCTGAGCAGCTCTCCTTACCCCCCGGCTATGCGCTGAGCTGGTCCGGCCAGTATGAATATCTGCAGCGTGCGCAGCAGCGTTTGCTCCTGGTAGCGCCCCTGACCCTGGCCATCATGGTGTTGCTGCTGTACTTGAGTTTCCGCAGCCTGCCGGAGGTCGCGCTGGTGCTTGGCACGCTGCCGCTGGCCCTCAGCGGCGGTCTTTGGCTGCTGTACTTACTGGACTATTCGCTCAGCATTGCCGTGGGCGTGGGTTTTCTGGCCCTGGCCGGGGTCAGCGTGGAACTTGGGGTCGTGATGCTGGTGTATCTGAACCAGGCGGTCGCCGATCAGCGTCGGGAGACGCGGGGCGCTTTGAATGAAGCCAGTCTGTGCGAGGCCGTGCGCCGGGGCGCCCTGCTGCGCGTGCGCCCGGTCATCATGACCGTGGCCGCCACCATCGCTGGTCTGTTACCCATCATGCTGGGCACCGGCACCGGCGCGGAAATCATGCGCCGCATCGCGGCGCCCATGGTAGGCGGCTTGCTGAGCGCAACGCTGCTGGCGCTGGCGGTGATACCGGCCATCTATCTGCTGTGGCAGCGCAGACGCCTGCGGAACTAAGGGTCAGCCAGCCTCCCCGGCGACAGCGCTGAGCTGCGGCTGCGGCGCGGCGCCCAGGAATTGCTCGCAGGCCGGATTATCACTTTCATCCACATAGTGATAACCGGTCTGGGCCAGAAAGGCCTGGAATGCCTCATCTTCACCCGGCGGGACCAGAAAGCCCGCCAGCACCCGGCCCTGGGCCGCGCCGTGGTTGCGATAGTGAAACAGGCTAATGGACCAGCGCCCGGCCAGCACGGTCAGGAACTCCCGCAGCGCACCGGGACGTTCGGGAAACTCGAAGCGGTACAGCCGCTCGCGCTGGCCGGAGGGCAAACAGCCGCCCACCAGGTGGCGCAAATGCAGCTTGGCCAGCTCATTGCCGCTTAGATCGCTCACCGCGTAGCCCGCTGCATGCAGCTGGGCCTGGAGCGCCGGGGCCGGCTGCTCGGAGCGCAGCCCCACAAATACCCGTGCATCCCGTGTGCCATTGTGCCGGTAGTTGAACTCGGTCACCGACGCCTCGCCCAGGGCGCGACAGAAGGCCAGAAAGCTGCCGGGCTGCTCGGGAATGGTTACCGCCAGCAGCGCTTCAGACCCGTCTCCCAGCGTGCAGCGCTCCACCACGTGTCCCAGGCGATCAAAATTAACATTGGCACCGCTGACCACCGCCACCCAGCGCTCTAGGGCCGGCGGCGGGCTGGCAGCGCGGTCACGCCAGGCCAGTGCACCCGCTACCGCCAGCGCGCCAGCCGGCTCTGGCACGGCCCGGACCTCTTCAAACACCAAACGTACCGCGGTACAGACCTCGTCCACGCTGACCGTGATCACCTCATCCAGCAGTTCACGGCACAGGGCGAAGGTGCGACTGCCAACCTGGCGCACGGCCACACCATCGGCGAACATACCGGTGGCACCAATGTCGACCGGCTTACCGACCCGCAGGGCCGCCTGCATGCTGGCCGCGTCCTCCGGCTCCACGCCAACAATGCGCGTCTGCGGGTATACGGCCTTGACCGTGGCCGCGATACCGGCCGCCATACCACCACCACCGACGCACACAAACACCACGTCCGGAGGTTCTGGCAGCTGCTGGCTGATCTCCACCCCAATGGTGCCCTGACCGGCGATCACGTCCTCGTCGTCGAAGGGGTGCACAAAATGGGCGCCACTGGCTTCCGCGGCCGCTTGCGCCGCCGCGCAGGCGGCATCGAAGTCATCTCCGGTCTGCACAATCTCAGCCCCCAGGGCCGCCACGGCCTGAACCTTGATGGCCGGTGTGGTGCGCGGCATAAAGATCCGTGCCGTAACGCCCAAGCGCTGGGCGGCCAGGGCCACACCCTGGGCGTGATTACCGGCCGAGGCCGCCACCACACCGCGGGACCGGGCTTCCTGATCCAGCTGATGAATGCAGTGGTAGGCCCCGCGCAGCTTGAAAGAAAAGGTCGGCTGCAAATCCTCGCGCTTTAGCAGCAACTCCACGCCAAGGCGGGCAGACAGGCGCGGCGCTGGGTCCAGCGGTGTGCGCCGGGCCACATCGTAAACCTGCGCGCGCAGGGCGCGCTGCAGGTAGTACTGGCACAGGCCGCTGTCCATGGCGCTAGATGAAGGCGACCTTCTTGGTATGGATGTCCGAGAGCTGGTTGATGACCGCATCGGCGGCTTCATCGGTGCGCAGATTGCCACCAATATCCAGCGTGCACTGCTGGGTGGACACGGCGTTCCAGATGGCCAGCTCAATCTGGCGCGCCACCTCGCGCATGCCCAGACTGTAGTCAAACATCATGCCCACCGATGCCAGCATGCCAAAGGGATTGGCCAGGCCGCGACCGGCAATATCCGGTGCTGACCCGTGAATGGGCTCATACAGCCCGACCTTGCCCTCACCCAGCGAGGCGGAAGGCAACATACCCATGGAACCCACCAGCACGGAGGCTTCGTCGGTCAGGATGTCACCGAACATGTTCTCTGTGACGATCACATTGAAACGCGACGGATTGGCCACGATGTGCATGGCGGCTGCATCTACCAGCATGGTCTCATAAGCCACATCGGGATAGCTGGCGGCCATGATCTCGCCGCTGACCTTACGCCAGAGACGCGAGGTAGCCAACACATTGGCCTTGTCAATCATGGTCACGCGTCCATAGCGGCTGCGCGCCATATCCGCCGCAATCTTTACCACCCGCTCAATTTCGCGGCGCGTGTAGCTGTAGGCGTCCGAGGCTTCATCGTCGCCCTCCAACTTGTCGCCGAAGTAGCTGCCGCCGGTCAGTTCACGCACCACCATCATGTCGACGTTTTCAATATGTTCCGCTTTCAACGGACTAATGGCAGCCAACGCCGGGTGCAGGCGCACCGGGCGCAGGTTGGCAAACAGCTTCAGGGCCTTACGCAGGTCCAGCAATCCCTGTTCCGGCCGTTTGCTGGCATCCGGGTTGTCCCACTTCGGGCCACCCACCGCGCCCAGCACCACCGCATCCGCTTCGGCACATTTGGCCAGTGTGTCCCCGGGCAAGGGCTCGCCGGTGGCATCCAGCGCGGCACCGCCGATAAGGGCCTCTTCGATCGTTAGCGAAAGGCCATAGATATCGCCCACAGCGCGGATCAGCTTCTCCGCCTGAGCCGTGACTTCCGGGCCGATACCATCGCCCGGCAGCAGCAAAATTTTAGCGTTCATGATTGTCCTCATAGCTTTTGATCTGATCCTGCTGCGCGAGCAGAAAGTCCAGCCGGTCCATGCCCTTAAGCAGGCAATAGCGGGCAAAACCGTCCAGTTGGAAAGAAAACACCTGGCCGGCCGGCGTCCGAACTTCACAGGCCTCCAGATCCACCGTCAGCGCTTCACCGTCCATAGCCAGGAGTTGCTCATGTTGCGCCGGCTCCAACACGATCGGCAGCAGCCCAACGTTCTGTGCGTTGTTGCGAAAAATGTCGGCGATCTCGCTGGAGATCACCACGCGAAAACCAAAGCCCAGCAGGGCACGCGGCGCGTGCTCGCGGGAGGAACCGCAGCCAAAGTTACGCCCGGCCACCAGGATCGGACTGGCCGCGGCGCGGGGCTCATTGAGCACGCAATCCGGCAGCGGCTCCCCTTGCGCGTCAAAGCGCCAGTCGGCGAAGGCATAGTCACCCATACCCTCAAAGCTGGTGGCGGTGAGAAAGCGTCCGGGAATAATCTGGTCCGTATCGATATTGACCTGCGACAGCACCAGCGCGGGGCCGGTCAGTTGGGTAAAAGCTTCCATCAGGCAGCCTCCCCCATGAGCGTGCGCGGGTCGACCACGCAGCCGGCGACCGCGCAGGCCGCAGCGGTCAGCGGGCTGGCCAGCATGGTGCGCGCGCCCTGCCCCTGGCGGCCTTCAAAATTCCGGTTGGAGGTGCTCACGGCGGTCAGGCCGGGCGCCACGAGATCTCCATTCATGGCCAGACACATGGAGCAACCCGGTTCCCGCCACTCGGCACCGGCTGCGAGAAAAATCTCATGCAAACCCTCGGCCTCAGCCTGACGGCGTACGGCTTCTGAACCGGGCACGATCAGCATGCGCGTATCTGCCGCCACTTTCCGCCCTGCCAGTACGGAGGCGGCGGCACGCAGATCGCTGATGCGACCGTTGGTACAGCTGCCAATAAAGACAATATCGACCGGATGTCCGGCCAGGGCCTGGCCGCCATGGAGACCCATATAATCCAGCGCGCGGTCCACGCTATCGGATCCGCCCGCAGGCACCGACGCGCCCACCGGTATGGACATGCTGGGATCGATACCCCAGGTCACGGTGGGTTCGATGGCCGCCGCGTCAAGCCGTACCTCATGATCAAACACCGCCTGCTCGTCGGAACGCAGCGCCAACCAGCGGTCGGCGGCAGCTTCGAACGCTTCGCCTGCCGGCGCCAGCGCCCGGCCGCGCAGATAGTCGATGGTCTTTTGGTCGGGCGCGATCATGCCGGCCCGGGCACCCGCTTCGATGGTCATATTGCAGACCGTCATGCGCTGCTCCATGGTCAGTGCCTCGATGGCTTCACCGGCATATTCGATCACATGCCCGGTGCCGCCATTGACGCCAATGGTATTGATGATATGCAGAATCAGATCCTTGGCACTCACGCCCGGACCCAGCTGGCCGTCAACGACGATACGCATGCTTTTGGGCTTGCGCTGCAGCAGACACTGGGTGGCCAGTACGTAGCCAACCTCCGTGGTGCCAATGCCAAAAGCGAGGGCTCCAAAGGCCCCATGGGTAGCCGTGTGCGAATCACCACAGACCACGGTCATACCCGGCTGGGTAGCGCCGATCTCCGGGCCCATGACATGCACCACCCCGCGATGTTCGCTGTCCCAGCCTTCCAGACGAATACCGAAGGCTTCACAGTTACGCTCCAGGGTCTCAACCTGATTTCTGGCCTGGTCCGTGTAGTAGTGACGCTGACCGTCCTCATCCGGCGGCGTGGTCGGCGTGGAATGATCCAGCGTCGCCACCGTGAGGTCGGGCCGACGCACCGGCAAGCCCCGCTCGCGCAGCGTGTCAAAGCCTTGGGGACTGGTCACTTCATGCACCAGATGCAGATCGATAAACAGCACCGCGGGCCTGTCCGCGCTCTCTTCACACACCACATGGGCCTGCCAGAGCTTTTCAAACAGACTGGTCCCCATCAGCTGACCGCTACCTTTGCGATCTGCTCATCGCTCTCCTGCACGGGCTCCAGCCAACCAAAATGATCTTCGGTAGCGCCGGAGAAGAGCCCAAAGAAGGTGTCCTGAATCTGCTGGGTGATCGGTCCCCGGCTGCCACAACCAATGGGCAGATCATCAATGGACGCCACCGGGGTGATTTCCGCGGCGGTACCCGTGAGAAATATCTCATCGGCGGAGTAAAGCGACTCCCGGGACAGGGCCTGCTCCCGCACCTCATAGCCCATGGCATGCGCCAGTCGAATCACCGTATCCCGGGTAATGCCGGAAAGTATGGATTCGGCCTGGGGCGGCGTTAGCAGCACACCCTGGCGCACCATAAAGAGGTTCTCACCCGCGCCCTCGCTAAGCGTGCCATCAGCAGCCAGACCGAGACCTTCATCGTAGCCGAGGCGATGGGCTTCCAGACTGATGAGCTGGCTGGACAGGTAATTGCCGCCAGCCTTCACCCCAGCCGGAATGGTATTCGGTGCCACCCGCTGCCAGGATGAAACACAGACCCGCGCGCCGTTTTCCCGCGCTTCCTCACCCAAGTAGGCCCCCCACTCAATGGCGGCAATGGCCACATCGATGGGCACATCACCCGCCGGTGCGACACCGATGGAGCCGTAGCCACGATAGGCGATGGGGCGCAGATAGGCACTCTTAAGCCCGTTACGCCGCACCACCCCATGGCAGGCCGCAATCAATTCTTCCAGCGTGTAAGGGATCTCGATGCGATAAACCCGCGCCGAATCGTACAGACGTTGCATGTGCTCACGCAGGCGAAACCCGACCGGCGCACCGTCCTTTTCATACACCCGGATACCTTCAAAAATACTTGATCCATAGTGCAGCCCGTGGGTCAGCACGTGGGTGGTGGCCTCGTGCCAGGGCTTGTAGCTGCCGTTGTGCCAGATCCATTCAGTGGGATTCATGGTGCTCTACTCCGCATTCCTCTGTTGTTGTTTTACGCCGTCTCAAGCGGCGTTCGATTGGGGTTCGCGCTTACCGCGCCGCTCGCGCTGTCGGCTGGCGCGGTTAACAATTTCCAGCAGGGCTTCCGCACAGGCTGCCACGATATCGGTCGACAGACCATGACCACTGTACTCAGTACCATCGATCAGGGCCCGCATGCTGGATTCGCCCTGGGCGTCCTCGCCCATGGAGATGCTGCGCATGGCCAGGTTAGAGACGGTAATCTCCATACCGGTTATGGCCTCCAGGGCCTTTACAATCGCATCCACCGGTCCATCGCCCTCACCGGTCTGCGTAGCGGTTTTGCCGTTTTCATGGGCCAGAGTCAGGGACGCGGTTGGATCTTCTTCGCCGGATACCCGGCTCACCACACTCAACCACTGCAGAGACCAGGGTCCGGTGGTACCCGCCTGTTTGCCGGTGATGATCGCCTCCAGATCCGAGTCGAAAACCCGCTTCTTGCGATCGGCCAGCTCCTTGAAGCGCACCATGACGTCATCGACTTCATGCGCTTCCAGCTCAAAACCCATGTCTTTGGCGCGGTCGATGACCGCTGCCTTGCCACTGTGCTTACCCAGCACCAGCTGGGACTTAAGGACGCCCACATCCTCCGGCTTCATGATTTCGTAGGTCTCGCGTGAGGCCAACACCCCGTGCTGATGGATGCCAGATTCGTGCGCAAAGGCATTCTCCCCCACCACCGCCTTGTTGCGGGGTACGAAATTACCGGTCACGGCCGCCAGCAGATGGCTGGCGTTATGCAACTTGCGCGTATCAATATTGGTTTCCAGACCATAATGATCGGCGCGCGTGCGCAGGGCCATCACCACCTCTTCCAGCGCTGCGTTTCCAGCGCGCTCACCAATGCCGTTGAGCGTGCATTCGATCTGCCGGGCACCGCCCTCAACCGCACCCAGGCTGTTAGCCACGGCCAGCCCCAGATCGTCATGACAGTGGGTACTCATGGTCACTCGATCCATGCCCGGGACCGTATCGCGCAGCCAGGCAAACAGATCGCGAATCTCCTGCGGTGTGGCATAACCGACCGTGTCGGGAATATTCACGGTGGTTGCGCCGGCCTCGATGACGGCGGTCAGCACCTCAGCCAGATAGTCCCGCTCGGTACGAATGCCGTCCTCAGCTGAAAACTCCACATCTTCCACAAAGGACCGGGCCAGCGTGACACCCTCTACGGCCCGCTGGATCACCTGCGCCCGCGTCATCTGTAGCTTCTCCTTGCGATGGATCGGGCTGGTCGCAATAAACGTATGAATGCGTTTGCTGGCAGCCGGTTCCAGCGCCGCTGCGCTGCGTTCAATGTCGCGCGACACGGTGCGGCAGAGCGCGGCAATGGTCGGGCCCTGAATCTCAGATGCCACCGCCTGCACCGCTTCGAAATCGCCCGGTGAGGCAGCAGGGAATCCCGCCTCGATAATGTCCACACGCATCTCGGCGAGGGCGCGGGCCACGCGCAGTTTCTGGCCCAGCGTCATGCTGAAGCCAGGGCTTTGTTCACCATCCCGCAGGCTGGTATCGAAGATTTTTATGGTCGCCATTGCTCAATTACTCCCGGTCATCTGGCGCAGACCACCCTGCGCCGCCCATTGCGCGGCGGGGCGTTGCAGCGCCACCCAAATCACGTCATGCAGCCGCTCCAACTGCCGTTTCAGCAGATCACCCGAACGCTCGGAGCTGACCAGTAACTCCATACTCTGGCCATCACCCTGCGCTTCCTCCAGGCGGATCGTTTCGATGCGGAAACCGCGTCGCTCGACCAGGCCCAAGGTTCGGATGACTGCGCCCTCGGAGTTGCGCAGCTGAATTTGCATTGCGTATCTCATTCCATCATTCCTTCCCATTGCTTGGAGCGCCCGGTGCCCATCATCTGATGGTTGGCACTACCCGGCGGCACCAGCGGCCACACATTCTCTTCCGGATCGATCTGCACATGCAGTAACGCGGGCCCACCCGGACCCAACAACCAGTCCAGCGCGTCCTCTACCTGCTCGGGCCGGTCGATCTGTCGCGCTCGCACCCCAAAAGCCTCCGCTACTTTGGAAAAGTCCGGGTTGTCGGACAAATCGACTTCCGAATACTTGCCATCAAAGAACAGCTTCTGCCACTGACGCACCATGCCCAGCATGGAGTTGTCCAGCAGCACGATGCGCACATCGATGCCATAGCGCTTGAGGGTGGCCAATTCCTGAATATTCATCATGAAGGAGCCGTCACCCGAGACATTCACCACGGTGGCCTCCGGTTTCGCCACCTTGGCACCAATGGCCGCCGGCAAGCCATAGCCCATGGCCCCCAAACCACCAGAGGTGAGATGCTGCAAGGGGTCATTGAAGCGACAGTGCTGGGCCACCCACATCTGATGCTGACCCACATCGCAGGCAATGGTCGGTGGCTGTGCGCTGTGACGGCTGAGATCACGCAGCAGGCGCGGTGCATAAATACCTTCGCCAGGCGCGTCATAGCGCCAGGCAAATTCCCGGCGCCAGGCAGCACACTGGCGGCCCCAGCTTTCGTTGTTGCGCATGGCGGGCTGCAGTGCATTCAGCGCCGGGGCCAGTTCGCCCACCACCGCCACATCCGGCTGCCGCAGCTTGGCCACCTCAGCCGGATCGATGTCCATATGAATGACCCGCGCCGTGGGCGCGAAATGGGTCAGCTTGCCGGTCACCCGGTCATCAAAACGTCCGCCCACCACCATCAGCACATCGCAATTTTGTACCGCGTGATTGGCCGCCTCATTACCGTGCATGCCCAGCATGCCCAGAAAACCTTCCTGATCCGTATCGATCACACCCATGGCCTTCAGCGTGGTGGTGACCGGCAGGCCCGTGCGTTCAATAAAGGCGCGAAAGGCCTCCACGTTATCGCCAATGGCAATCCCGCCGCCGCCAATCACCAGCGGCCGCCGGGCCGTAGCCAGCATCTCTTCCGCCGCGCGCAGAGCCGCTTGATCCGGCTCTGGCGGCCGGTAATGCCAGCGGTTGGCCTCCCGGGCCTGCTCCAACATTGCCACCGAGACATCTTTGGGAAAGTCGATCAGTACCGGACCCGGGCGACCCGAGCACGCGATGTGAAAGGCCTCATCGACGATGGCATCGATATCTGCCACGTCGCGAATCACAAAGCTGTGCTTCACCACCGGCAGGGTGATGCCAAAGATATCCACCTCCTGAAAAGCATCCGTGCCCTGCAGGGGACTTGGTACCTGACCGGTGATGGCGATCATGGGCACGGAATCCATGTAGGCATTGGCAATGCCCGTGACCAGGTTGGTGGCACCGGGACCGGAGGTTGCCATACACACACCGGGCCGCCGCGTGACCCGCCCGTAGGCATCGGCGGCAAAAGCTGCGCCCTGCTCATGGCGACACAGGTAATGTTGCAGGCCCGAATCCACCAGCGCGTCATAGAGGGGCATGATGGCCCCGCCCGGATAGCCAAAGATATGCTTAACGCCGTTACGCTTCAGCGCTTCGATCATTAACTGCGAGCCGTTTTTCGGCGCCGCTTTTTCTGTTTGCTGCTGCAGCAGACTCATGATGGATGTCCTGTAGCTCTAAAGGCCTGACCGCCCTAGGCGGCCTTTTGAGCCTTGTTCTTCTTGGCCAGCCAGCTCATGCGGTCTCGCAGCTTGCTGCCGGTCTTCTCGATATCATGCTCACGACGTGCTTCCAGCATGGCCTGATAGCCGCCGGATCCGGATGCATACTCATCCATCCACTGACGCGCGAAGGTGCCATCCTGAATATCCGTCAGCACGTCTTTCATGCGCGCCTTGACCGAGTCATCGAGAATCCGCGGGCCCGATACCAGATCGCCATAGGAAGCGGTGTCGGAAATGAACTCATACATCTTGTCCAGACCGCCCTCATAGAGCAGATCAACAATCAGCTTCAGCTCATGCAAGCATTCGAAATAAGCCGCTTCCGGCTGGTAACCGGCCTCCACCAGCGTTTCATAACCATGAATCACCAGCTGCGCCGTACCGCCACAGAGCACCGCCTGCTCGCCAAAGAGGTCGGTCTCCGTCTCTTCTGCGAAGGTCGTGTCAAGCACACCGGCGTGAGTACCACCCAGTCCATGCGCATAGCTCAGGGCACGGTCAGCCGCCTCGCCGCTGGCATCCTGATAGACCGCGCGCAAACAGGGCACGCCGCGCCCTTCCTCGAACTGACGTCGCACCAGGTCACCCGGTGACTTTGGTGCCACCATAATCACATCAATATCCGCAGCGGGTTCAATGGCACCATAGTGAATATTGAAGCCGTGGGCGAACAGCAGCGTATCGCCCGCATTAAGCTGACCTTTAATCTGCTCATAGACGGCGGGCTGGGCCATATCTGGCACCATCATGCAAACCACCTGAGCGCGGGCCGCCGCATCAGCGAAATCGGCGACTTCAAAGCCCGCAGCCGCGGCCGTCTGCGCCGTCGGTCCACCGGGGCGCGCTCCAATCAACACCTCGTAACCCGAATCACGCAGATTGTTAGCATGGGCCCGGCCCTGACTGCCATAGCCCATGACGGCGATGGTCATCCCTTCCAGCGCGTCGCGTTTTACATCGTTTACCGTGTGGAGCTTCATTTGTTTTTTCCTCTGCTGTCTTGCCAGTTGTAAAAGTTGGGTTCTGTCGATCCGGTGGCCACCAAAAAAAAACCCCGCTTCCTTTCGGTTGCGGGGTTTTGTTGATTTGGCTGCCTGTTTCTAACTGTGTGCGCCTACCCCGTCCGTTGTCGGAATAATTAGTACTACAAGTACAAGTACTAGCAGCGCGCTGCACACGCCACGCAGGGACGACGCGACGCTGTGATAAGCGGTGCGCAGGGTCTGCTGTTGGCGTGTGGCGTTGAACATAGCCTGTGTTATCGCCCACCGCTGCGGTGATGTCAACGGTTTTTTTCCTTAGTTTTCCCCGACGGCACTGAGAAAATGCCCCGGCAACCTGAATTAGTTTCTTTTGATACAATTTGCCGGCTAATTTCAGCGGGCCTGTAGCGGGCCCGAATCAACGCAATTCGTACCGGGCTTTTTGCCGCGGGGCGACGACCTTTTCGTGGCACACCCTGTGTCCGACCGTCGTCCCCATGGGCGCGGTGCAGAAAGGAGAACTGCATGGAACTCTTCGAGACGATCGAGGCCTCTGGTCACGAGCAGATCGTGTTTTGTAACAACACCGAA
>JAOZKI010000118.1 GCA_029935455.1 Lysobacterales bacterium
TGGCAAGAAGGGCGCACGCCATACGCTTTGGTTTGCACGCTAGTGCTTAAGCCTCGCAATCCCCGCGGTTGCGCAGCGGCACAAACCCTACAAAACTTGACTTTATTCGGCGCAAGAACAATACCTTAGATAGTGCCACTGACCTTCTGCGGTAGGAATGCTGCGGTTGGCGAGAGGCTCCCAGCGGCACCGCCGCACCGACCACTCAGGCGGTCCGCCTTCGAAAAGGAGACGCGATCATGCCCGAGATACCCTTCCCCCGTGCTTTCCGATTTTCGCTTGTCAGCCTCACCAGCCTGCTGCTTTGCGCTGCGGCCGGAGCCAATGAGGTTCAGCTTGAAAAGTACAACACCCCGGTTCCCACGGAAATTCTCACACCCGATACGGTGAGCACCTCCATAGGTGAACTGCGCTTCTTCGACGGTATGCCGGATGCGGCCACCGTGGCTGCCGTGTATGACAATCTGGACCGCGTCCGCGCCACCGAGGCCTTTCTGAACATGGTGCCCCTGGCCTCCATCGAAGGCCTGAGGCGCGGCATGGTATCCGTGGGCATTGATGCGGCCCATAAGATTCTGCTCTATGACGGCCTCATGGATTCAAACTCCCTGTTTCTCACCGGTAACACGGACACGATTTACGCCATCGGCTTGCTGGATCTTCAGCGCGACGGCCCCACGGTGGTGGAAGTTCCACCGGGTGCCGGACCCGGCACCGTGAATGATGCCTACTTCCGTTTTGTGGTTGATATGGGCTCGCCGGGCCCGGACCGCGGTCAGGGCGGCAAATACCTGATCCTGCCACCGGGCTATGAGGGCGACGTGCCGGAAGGCTATTTCATTGCCCGCAGCCCCACCTACATCAACTGGCTGCCGCTGCGCGGCTTTCTCCGCGATGGCAAGACCGATGCGGCGGTGGCCATGTGGACGCAGGGGCTGAAAATCTATCCCCTGGCGCTGAAGGATGCCCCGCCCGCACTGGAGGTAGTGAGCGGCACCGGGCGCTACATGAATACGATCCACGCCAATGACGTGACCTTCTTCGAAGAAATCGCCGAGGTGATCGAGCGCGAACCGCTGGATTTCCTCGACCCGGAACTGCGCGGCAGCCTGGCCAGCATCGGTATCGAAAAAGGCACGCCCTTTGCGCCCGATGAGCGCATGCAGGCGCTGCTGGTTGACGGCGTCGCGATCGCCAACGCCACGGCCCGGGCGCTGGCTTTCCGCCCACGCTCAGACAGCATTCGTCTTTACGGACCAGACAGCGCCTGGTTTTCAGCCTTTGATGGGGGCAGCTACCAGTGGCTGCGCAATGACGGGCGTGGCGGGCGCTATCAGGATGCGCGCACGCTATTTTTCTATATCGCTACCGTGAATACACCCGCCATGGTGCTGGAGATGGTCGGCGTGGGCTCGCAGTATGCGCTCGCGGCCACGGATACGGAGGGCAACTACCTGCAGGGCGCAGCCAGCTACCGCCTGACTATACCGGCCGATGTGCCGGCCAAGGACTTCTGGTCCCTGGTGGTCTACGACCCGCAAACACGCTCCATGCTGCAGACCGACCAGCCCTACCCGTCCAAGAACAACGAGCGGAATCGCGACCTGCAAAGCAACAGCGATGGCTCCACCACCATTTACTTCGGTCCGGAAGCGCCGCAAGGTATGGAAAGCAACTGGATTCAAACGGTACCCGGCAAAGGCTGGTTCCTGTGCCTGCGGCTCTACGGCCCGCTGAAGCCCTGGTTCGACCAGAGCTGGCGCCCGGGCGAAGTGGAGCGTCTCTGATGGGGGGCATGCCGACGGGCGCTAGATCACAGCCCGGGCGCGCCCACCCCGGTGGCCCGGGCCTGCGATCATGAGACTGGTTAGGCCCATGCTGCTGCTGGGCATGCTGCTCAGCGTCACGGGCCAGGCTCAGGAACCCGCTGCCGGAGACGAGGCAGTGCATCCGCTCCTGAATGCCAGGCTGCTCATCAGCGGCGGCGGTTTCTGGCCGGAAAAAGAATTTCTGCTCAGCGCCAACGGCAGCGTACCGGGTGAACCCATCGATTTTGATGAAGCCTTTCTGTTTGACGATTCAGATGCAACGGGCATGGGCGGGCTGCTCTGGCGCTTCGGCAAGCGCTGGAGCCTGGGCGTTGAGGCCTGGTCTCTGAACACTGCCGGTGGCGCTGTCCTCAATGAGGACTACACCTGGGAGGACCTCACCTTTCTGGAGGGCACTTTTGCCACCGCAGGCGTTGATCTGAGCGTAGCCCGCATTTTCTTCGGCCGCCGCATGTGGTCAAACGCCAGCAGTGAAACGGGCATCGGACTCGGCGTGCACTGGCTGGAGCTGGAAGCGTACATAGAAGGTCGCGTGCGCACCACCGATAGGGATACGGATCGGCAGCGTGGCGCGGCGGATGCGGAGTTCCCCATGCCCAACATCGGTTTCTGGCATCTGCGCTCGCTCACGGATCACTGGGCGCTCAGTGTCCGCGTTGACTGGCTGGATGTGACCTTCGAGGAGTACCGCGGCAACCTGTGGAACGCGCAGCTGGGGCTGCATTATCAGATCAACCGCCGTCTGGGTGTCGCGCTCCAAGGCGCCTACTTTGAACTCGACGGCCGCATCCGCGAGAGCGACTGGCGCGGCCAGGCAGAGCTGAAGCAATACGGCCCTCGTGCCAGCCTGTATGTGACCTTTTAGCTCTGGCCCCTCCCCGGCGCATAGGCGCCGGGTTTGAGGCCCGGCTCACCAGGCTCACCGGGGACTTTTCACGGGCCCCTGCTGCACCGGCACCAACGTCAGCAGAAAGCCCGCACCATTTCCGGCCAGGGTCACATGGGCAGCTCGCCCGTGTCAGCAACGGACGCCGCTAAGGGAAGTAATAAACGCGGACCTGCGTCAAAGCTGCAACAGCAGATCGAACAGGTCAGGCAACAGCCAAGAGCTAAACAGCAATTTGTGATGGAGATGCTGGATACAGTGATTCAACAAACAGCAAATTTGCTAAGCCCGCGAGTGCGGGCTTAGCAAATTTCAATCGACTTGAGTTGACCCTCATTGTCAAACAAAATTGTTACACTGCCATATGGGCAGTCGGCTGTAATAACCTCATTTTTGAAGTCTTCGTCAACAACGCCTGACTTCTTACCTTCTGGATCATTAAATTTCAATTCTAAAAAGAAACCTTCAGCTCCATTTTGACTAGGAAGGGAGTCTTTTTCTCCCTTCGATGCCAGGTAATTCATTATTTCTGTAATGTGAATGTCTGCCACGATAAAACCCTATTTCAAAGGAGTAAAATCTCCTTTCTCTAATAAATTCTTAACTTGATTAGGTCTAATTGGCCCTACAGATATGACTTTCATATCGTCTCTTGGAACCGTTATTCTGAGAGTCTTACCTTCAACCTCCTGAATAATATTGATATTGCCAGACCTATTATCAAGCACCCTCGTGGCATTAGGGTTATTCGCTAACTGCTGTAAATCATCATTCGTAAGCTTGCCTTGTAAACGACCCATTCGAGGATCGTTAAGTTGATTAGCTACTCGTGGATGGACGTCAAATGTACCTACACTTTTTGCAACATTAAATCTTAACTATTTGCTACAAAACCCACTAATCTTTCCTCAACCGCCTTACTGTCCAACTTCATTGCAGCCGCAGCTTGCTTAGCCAGCTCTAGCATTTCATGAGAAATCGTTTTGGATTCTTCATCAACAATATCAATAAAAGTTTCGAGGGCTAATCCATATTCCCCAGCATCGATGAATTCCTGTACTTCACCAGACTCAGATTCACTAAATACATTAACTAGCAGACAGAGTAATCGTACCAATAGTTCTTCAATAATTTA
>JAOZKI010000077.1 GCA_029935455.1 Lysobacterales bacterium
AGTTTGGTTTGCGCTTGCTGCCTACGGTGGCGGGTCTGGTGCCCTTTACTTTCAGTGGGGCGCTGCAGGACACCTTCAGCGGCTTGTCCGGCGTCTCCTGCGAAGCCGTTGCCCATGGTGAGCGGCGCAGCTTTCGCGAGGATCTGTTGTTCACCCATCGCGGTCTCAGTGGTCCGGTGGTGCTGCAGCTGTCCAGTTACTGGCAGCCAGGCGAAGCGGTGGCGCTGGACCTTCTGCCCGGTCAGGACGGAGTCGCTATGGCCCGGGACTGGAAGCGCCAGCAGCCGAAGGTCCTGCTGCGTTCCGCCCTGAGCGCGCTGCTACCCCGCAAGTTAATTCAGGCGCTTGAGCCGCTGCACTGGCCGGAACGGGCCGAGCAGCAGTTGGCGGACTGGCCCGATCGGCAGCTGGGGGCCACGCTGCAGCGTCTGCAGTCCTGGTCCGTAACGCCGAGTGGCACCGAGGGCTATCGCACGGCGGAGGTGACCCTGGGCGGCGTGGATACGAGAGATGTTTCTTCGCGCACCATGGAGAGTCCTGTATCCGGTTTGTATTTTATTGGTGAAGTTGTGGACGTGACGGGTCATCTGGGCGGGTTCAATTTTCAGTGGGCCTGGGCATCAGGTCATGCTGCCGGTAGCGCCCTGTGAACCCCTGGTTGCTGGGCGCGCTCGGTCTGGTGGCCATCGCTGTTGGCCTGCTATGGCCCCGGTTGCGCCTGCGCGCGGCCTTGCGCCGACCTTTCCCTGATGCCTGGGAGGCGTTCCTGCATCAGAATTTGCCGGTCTACCAGCAGCTCAGCACCCAAGAGCAGCAGCAGCTGCGCCAGCATACGAAACAGTTTCTGCATGAAAAGCTGTTCAGCGGTGCCGGCGGCCTGGAAATGAACGATGAGATTCGCGTGACCATTGCCGCCAGCGCCTGCCTGCTGGTGCTCAAGCGCGCGTCCGTCTTTCCCGGGCTGCGCTACATCGTGGTTTATCCCAGCACCTTCGTGGTCAATCGTGCGCAGGCGGACCAGGCGGGCGTGGTGGGCCCTGGCGAACGGACCCTGCTGGGCGAATCCTGGCAATCAGGCAAGGTTATCCTGGCCTGGGATTCGGTGCTGGGTGGGGCGCGCAACTTCGAAGACGGGCATAACGTGGTTCTGCATGAGTTCGCTCACCAATTGGACAGCGAAACCGGCAGCGCCAACGGCGCGCCCCTGCTCGGTGGCGCCTCCAGCTATGCCGCCTGGGCCGCGGTGCTGGCGCCGGAATTTCATGCGCTCCAGGAAGATGAACGGCGCGGCCGGCGGTCATTGATCGATCACTATGGCGCCACCAATCCCGCCGAGTTCTTTGCCGTAGCCACCGAGACCTTCTTTGAGCAACCGGCGGCCATGGCGCGCGAACATCAGGCGCTCTATGCGGCACTGGAACGCTATTACCGTGTGGACCCGCGTCACTGGCATGCGCACGGCTGATGCGCCGGCGCTAAGCTTCCTTGCCGCGTCGTTTCCAGCCCGAGTAGCGTGTCAGTTCGGCACGGTAGGGCGCCAGCGGTTCCAAGGCGTAGTCACCTAACTGCACCGGGATCATACGCAGGAAGCGCCAGCCGGCCAGCGTTGGCTCCAGCAAGGCCGCGCGAAAAACCACGCCCTGCGCGGCCGCTTCGCGCGCTGTGCTGGCGAAGGTCGGGTCGTGCAGGTCGCTCGGACGCAGGGCCACCGCGTCCGTGCGTTGCAGAATAAACAGAACGCTGGCGCGCCGGCCCTGCTGGCGCTCCTGTATCAGCTCCCGCAGGTGTTTGCTGGCCCGTTCACTGACCGAATCCGGGAAATAGGCACGCCGATCCGGATAGACCAGATGGCAGTTTTTTACTTCCACCAGATGATCCTGCTTGCCCCTGAGCATCAGATCGATACGTGAGTTTTCGTCGTAGCGCACCTCCGTTTCCAGCTGGCGCCAGCGTTTCATGCCCGGTATCAGGCGCGCCCGAACCAGAGCTTCAGCCAGGCGGTTGGGCGCCAGCGTGTTGGCGCCAATCAGACGGCCGTCGATCTCGATCAGCTCCAGGGTCCAGCGCAGCTTGCGCTTGCTCTCCGGTGGCACGGCGGAGAGCCAGACGCGCGCACCGGGTCGGACCAGCCCTTCCATGCGGCCGGTATTGACGCAGTGGGCGCGGACCACGCCCTGGGGCAGGGCCACATCGGCGATGAAACGGTCATAGCGCTGTACCAGCGTACCCGGGTGCAGGGGCGCGGGCCGGCGCAGCACCAGGTCCTGTTCAGGTGCGACCACGAATGAGGTCCCTAATCAAAAAGCGCGCCGGGTGCAGGCTTTCTGCTAGCCTGCGCGATACGGTGGGAGGCTCTTGCAGCAGTTGGCTCACCAGCCATGCCGTGCAAATGGGAATGTAGGCAAGGCCACGGGAGCCGTAGCCGGTGCTCACGAAAAGGTTGGGGTGATAGCTGCCGGTGGCGGCGATGCTCGCTTGAGCATTTTTTGCCAGCAGGGCAAAGCGTTCCCTGAAGCTACTGACCTCCGGCAAGGGCCCGATCAGCGGCAGGCGATCCGGGGTGGTGCAGCGCAGTCCTGCGCGACCGCTGCAATCAGCGGCCGTGAGGCCGGTTTGAGTCAGGCCCGGAAATTGTTCATGCAGTCGCTGCAGATTCTCTTCGTGTTCCGAGTCGCTGGTGCTCAGCGTCAGGTCACCGGGCCGGTAGCTGGCGCCGAAGCTGAAGCGCCCCGCAGTGACCGGTGCCACATAGCCTTCGGCACACAGGGGCAGGCGCAAGGGGCTCTGAAGACAGGACTGGTCCAGATCGCTGAGCTGTCCGCGCAGGGGTTTCAGCGGCAGGGTGGCGGCCTGGGAAAACTGGCTGACGGCGTTGCCATTGGCCAGCACCACCGCATCGAAAGTGTCCAGTTCCCGTTGCTGCTCGTCGAGTAAGCGCCAGCCATGTCCGTCAGGCTCCAATTGCGTGACCTGCCTGGCCCGGACACTGAGTCCCACGGTCTCCAGAAGCGCTGCACACAGGGCGCCGGGTGCTACCCAGCCGAGGTGCGGAAAGTAGAGACCACCATGGGCCAGTGGAACACCTGCCAGTTCGCTGGCCTCAGGGGCGGACACGCTCTGAAACAGCGTCTGGCCTGGCCACTGCGCCTGCAGCTGCTGTTGCTCCTGCACGGCGCTCGCGCCGGTTGCCAGCTGTAATAAGCCGCTGCGGGCGCCGAGCCGGCTGGCCTCGGGTGCCGATAGCCAGTCGCGATAGTAGCGGGCCGCGTGGTTCAGGGCGGCCATGTTGAAGTCAGCTTGCGGGCTGCTATGGGCGGACAATCGCCCGTAAATGAGGCCCTGCCGGTTGCCCGAGGCGCCGCCGCCAGCTTCACCGGAGGCCTCATAGACCGTGAGCTGGCAGCCACGCTTTGCCAACGCATGGGCCAGCTGCGTGCCGGCCAGGCCAGCACCGATAATGGCAATCTTGCGGGGCCGCGCGGAAGGCGGCCGCTGTACCGCCCAGGCGAGGCCGTGAGCACTGCGGTAGGGACTGGTCGGATAGGCGCTGGGTAAAGGGCGGGGGGGTGGCTGCGTCAGTCGAGCGCGGAGCATGTCGCGCTTGCGTCCGAAGCCGGGCACTTTTTTAACCTCGAAGCCTTGTGCCTGCAGGCCTCGACGCACGGCACCGGCGGCGCTGAAGGTCGCTACCGTGGTGCCGGGTGCGCTGAGTTGGCGCACCGACGCCAGAACCTCATCAGACCACATGGATTCGTTACGGGCCGGGCTGAACCCGTCCAGAAACCAGGCGTCTACCGGTCGGTTCGGCCAGCGATGGCAGGGATGCCTGCTGGGCATCAGCGCCGCCAGGCCGGAGGCCGCCTCGGCGATGATCAGCGTAAGCTCAATGTGCTCACTCAGCACCAGTTGGTGGAATCCGGGCTGCAGGCAGTCTGGATAGTTCGCCGCCAGCCTGTCACCCCAGGGCGCCAGTTCCGGCCATAGGGCGAGTGCTCGCTGCAGGTCACTGGCATGCAGCGGATACTGCTCGATGCTGATGAACCGTAGCCGCGCTGAGGGCGGTGCCGTGCGCTGCCACAGCGCGCAGCAGGCGAGCAGATTGAGGCCTGTGCCAAAGCCAGTCTCCGCCACTACGAACTGGGCGCCGGGGGTCAGGGCTGCGAAGCGCTGCGCCAATCCATTGCCGTCAAGAAAGGTGTGCTGGGCTTCCGCCAGGCCGCCGGCGCGAGAAAAATAGACGTCTTTAAAGCGCCGCGAGCGCGGCTGCCCCTGTGCGTCCCAGTCCAGTTCCGCATAGCGCAGCTGTGGGCGGGACTCGCTGTTCACGTTCGGTCGGGAACCCGAGTCGGGCTAGTCCTCTACGTCATCCACATTCAGCTGTCCCGTGAGGCGCCGCTTGATGTGTGACCAGGCCATGCCGACGGCCAGAATCAGGGAAATGACGATCAGTGCGAACCAGGTCAGAATGCCGGTGGCATCGAGACTGATCCAGCCCACATCCACCAACCACCAGATCACGGCGGCGAACAGGGCGCCGCCCAGAATGACGCCGAGCCAGCCAATGGCCTGGAAGGTGGTGCGAACCAGGAAGATCCAGCCAATCAGGAGAATCAGACCGACGATCAGTATCGGTGGGCCGAAGTGCACATCACGCACACCGTCGCCAAAGACCCAGCCCAGATAGGACCAGCCGGTCGGGTTGTAGGTGCCCAGCACCAGAGCCAGGGCCAGGGCCCAGCGCAGTAGAAAACCGTCCATACCTATTTCTTTCGACATGCCTTGTCCTTTTCAAACTGCGCCGAGCAGTGAATCTTTTACGTCTGACCCGCGTCGGTAGCCTGATCGACCCGCTTGGCCAGCGCACGTCCAGCCGAGCCGAGCGTGATCATGGTGATGCCAGCGAACAGGAGACGGACGCCTACCAGTACGCCGACCAGCCACAGGGACGACTCAGGAAACTCGTGGTAAATCATCAGGGCCAGAATAATGGAAACAATGCCGCTGATGAGCAACATGCCCCAGCCCTTGTTCGGGCGCCAGCGCCAGGCTGCGACCAGCGCGTAGACGCCGTCAACAAAAAACCAGGCGGCCAAGAATAGCGTCAGGGCAGCCAGCCCCGCGCCGGGTTTGCTGATCAGCCAGCCGCCCATGAAAGCGGCCAGCAAGCCGAACAGCACGCGAAAGGCGCCGGTGCCGAAGGAGTCGGACTGGAAGGCAAAAATCAGTTGGATCACGCCCGTTGCGAGCAGGGCAATACCCACCATGATCACAATGCCCAGGCCCGGTATCCAGGGCACGGCCATACAGAATATGCCGAGCAGGAGCACCAAAACGCCCCATATGGTTCCGCTACGTGATGCGCTGCGTAGCTCTTGGCTGACTTCACTCATTGCCTTCCCTCCCCAGGGCACTAGCGGCCCGCTGTTGTTGAAGTTTCAACTCACTCAGCGAGAGTCTAGCAGAAGCGGTGGAGCGAGCGGCAGCCGTCGCCGGGAAGCGCCTTTTCGTCAGATTCCGATTGGCCCGCCGCCCTGGCGCCGGATGGCGACTATGGATGGACGCGGGGGCTTGCCGTCTTCGAAATCTGGCCACCGCGTGCTGGGTTCGGCGAAGGTGGCGCCGTCACCGTCACCCGGATGCTGGATGGCGAGAAACAGTGTGTCACCGCCCGGTGTGAAACGGGGGCCGCACAGCTCCGCACCTACGGGACAGCGAAAAAACGCCTTACCCGTACCGCGTTCGGTTCCTTCCGTGCTCAGGGCCCAGAGGCCGTCGGCGGCGCCGGTGCTGCTGTTGCCGTCGGTGGCAACCCACAGGCGGCCGGCCGGATCCACGGCGCAGTTATCGGGACTGCCGAACCACCCATTGTCACTGGTAGCCGGGTTCCAACTGGCCATGACTTCGGGCTGCTTGGGATCACCACAGCGCACGAGAAACTCCCAGCGGCTGCGCAGGGCCGTGAAATCGCCCTCAGGCTCGATGAGTTGGATGATCTGCCCCCAATTATTGGCCGCCCGCGGATTGGCGGCGTCGACCTGTGCCTCCGTGCGGCGGTAGTTGTTGGTCAGCATGATCCACACGCTGCCGCTGCGCGGATCCGGCTCCACGTCTTCCGGCCGGTCCATGGGTGTGGCGCCGAGCAGGTCCGCAGCGCTGCGGGCCTCGATCATGACATCGGCCTGCGAGTGAAAGCCGTTTGCCGCCGTCAGGGGGCCGTGTCCATGGCGCAAGGGCAGCCAACTCACGGTGCCGTCGGCATCAAAGCGCGCCACATATAAGGTGCCCTCGGTCAGCAATTCACGGTTGGCGGCGGGCTGGGCCGGGTCATAACGTCCCTTACTGATAAATTTGTAAACATAGTCAAAGCGTTGATCGTCCCCCATATAGACCACCACCTGCCCGTTGGGTGCCACCACGCTCTCGGCGCCTTCATGCTTGAAGCGGCCCAGGGCCGTGTGCTTGCGCGGTGCTGCCTGCGGGTTGAGCGGGTCCACCTCCACCACCCAGCCAAAGCGGTTGGGCTCGTTCGGCTCCTTGCCAATATCGTAGCGGTCCACGTGCTGGCCCCAGGCATACCAGCCGCCGGGCACGCCAAAGCGCTCGTAATTACGCGATTCGCGGTGTCCCTCCGGCAAGCTACCCATAAAGTTGCCGTTGACGTTCTCCTCGGCCATGAGATAGGTGCCCCAGGGGGTAATGCCGCCAGCACAGTTATTCATGGTTCCTGCTACCGTGCGCCCCTCCGGATCATCGCTGGTGCGCAAGCGCTCATGGCCCGCGGCGGGTCCCGTCAATTTCATGGGCGTACTGTCGGCGGTAATGCGACGGTTGTAGGGCGAGTCGATGACCGCTTGCCATTGATCGCCCTGCCGTACCACTTCAAACACGCTGCCCCCATGGGCCGCGCGCTCCGTGGCACCCTGGGCGGCAGTAATGGAGGCCGGATATTCGTCACCCACATCGGGCAGCATTAGTAGGGATGTGGTGTATTCATGGTTAACGCAGAGAATGCCGCGCTCGTCTTGCCCGGCTTCGGGTGCCAGTGGGATATAGCCGATAAAGTCGTTGTTGTAGCCGAACTGGCGGCGCTGGGCGGCCGCTGTTTGTGCGTGTGGATCAAACGCCGGTGCATCGGAGAACAGTGGATCACCCCAGCGGATCAGAAGCTGGGCCTCATGGCCTTCTGCGACATGATGGGTATGGTCCATGCCGCGACGGATCTCCGTGAAGCGAAACGGCGGCAAGGCCTGGGCGGCCAGGGCTTGCATGCCGCCCAGTCCGGCGAGGCCGGCGGTGGCAATGGCGCTGCGAATCAGGCCGCGTCGTGACAGACGCAAGCTGACCAGTTCCTCCAGCGTGGTGCGTGTCTCAGCGCAGGGATTCAGGGGCAGATTTTCACGTTCATCCATGGGTGTTTGCTCGGGCGGAAGTCAATAGGGGCAGGGTGCGTTTGCCGAAACGGCGCGCCCGCTCCATTGTAGCGCGCCGCTGTGAAGATGAAACCTCCTCGGCGTCGATACCCAACAGGGCGCCTGAACGGGTTACACTACGCCCCCATAACCGCTGCCACGCGGCACGCGTTTTGCAGGCAGCGACAACAACGATAATGACAACCAGCGGCGTTGCCTTTGGTCATGTAGATGTCCGTTGCAGCCAACCCCAGGGCGGGTCGGTTTGCTAGCATGGCGACGCAAACTGTGGAGAGTAAGCATGGGCAGAGATAGAACAACGGTCATCGGATCGCGCACAGGGCTGATGGGCCTGTTCGACCGCATTCGCTACAAGGAACTGTATCGTCAGGCCTTCGGTTTGCTGCTGATTGCCGTTTGTGCGGTGTTTGCCGAGCCCGGACATGAGCGTGTGATCTGGGGTTTTGCCCTGGCGGTGTTTGGCCAGCTGTTCCGTATCTTCGCGGCCGGCACGATCTTCAAGAACAAGCGGCTGGCCAGCACGGGCGCCTATGCGCTGGTTCGTCATCCCCTGTACTTCGGCAACTTGCTGATTCTGGCCGGCTTCTGTATCGCCAGCGCCAATCTGTGGGTGATTGCCGTGGTCGTGGCTTTCTTTGTGATCTGGTATCCGGCGGCCATCCGTTATGAGGATGCCAAGCTGGAACGGCTTTTTGGCGAGGACTGGCGGGCATGGAGCCAGGGCACCTGGGCCATCATTCCCAATCGTTTTAATCTGTCCAAAATTACGGATACACAATGGAGCGCGCACCAGTCCATGATTCGAAATGGTGAGCTGTGGATTAGTATTTATCTGGTCGCCTGCGCTGTCTGGCTCTGGTTTCGCGCGCACGGCTAACAGGAGCATCGCATATGGATCTGATACACATTCCCATGTCGCCCGGCGAGTTGCTGGACAAGATTACGATCTTGGAAATCAAGTCGGAGCGTATGGATGATGCGGTCAAGGTTGCCAACGTGCGCACGGAGCTGGCGCTGCTGCAGAAGACCTGGGCGGATGCGGTGACCTCCGACGCTACGGTGCAGCGCTTGCACGCAGAGCTCAAAGCCATCAACGAGGCGCTCTGGGAAATTGAGGACGACATTCGTGACAAGGAACGGGTGAAGGAGTTTGATGAGCGCTTCATCGAGCTGGCCCGGGCCGTCTACGTGACCAACGATCAGCGCGCAGCGGCCAAGAAGGCCCTCAATCTGCATCTCGGTTCCACCATTGTTGAGGAAAAGTCCTACCAGGACTACAGCTGAGGCCAGGCAAGCGGTCTTCTCCGCTACACGTCTTGACACGCTACCGGTCATCCCCCATGCTCGCGCCCCACGTCTGTTGGTGTTCTCGGGGCCGCTCGGCCACGGGAATGAAACGGGAAGTCGGTGCGGGCTCAGGCTCAATTCCGACACTGCCCCCGCAACGGTAAGCGAGGGCCGGGTCCAGGCAGCCACTGTGTTATGCATGGGAAGGCGACCCGGCAATGGTGCCAGAACACCCCCGCAAGTCCGGAGACCGGCCAGCAGGTTTATCAACCAGGCAATCGCGGTGGGCGAGGTCGGGGTGCGGTGACCTGTCGGCTCGTCCGTTCGTTACACGTCATCACAACTCCCTCCCGGCGCGATGCCGCCATGCGTTCGGGTGAGAACGCGGGAGTGCATCATGAAGAAAACCAGTTTTCTAACCCCCACAGCTTTCATGCTGTCCGGGCTTTTTTCCCTCCAGGTGCTGGCGCAGGACGCTGATCGCGTTGACGAACCGGCGTCGGAAGAGACCCCAGCCAAGCTGGATGATCTGGTCGTGACGGCGGCGCTGGAGCCGTTGCCGGCCAATGCCGTTGCCAGTTCCCTAACGATTATCACGCGCGAGGATATCGAGGCGCGCCAGGTCAAGTTTGTTGCTGACCTGCTACGCGATGTGCCTGGTTTTAACGTCAGCCAGTCTGGTGGCCCCGGCACACAGACTCAGGTGCGTGTACGCGGGGCTGAGGCCAATCAGATTCTGGTGCTGCTGGATGGTGTGCGGGCCAATGATCCGGCGTCAAGCGACGAATTCCAGTGGCAGTACGCGCTGACTTCTGATGTGGAGCGCATCGAAATTGTTCGCGGGCCGCAGAGCTCAATCTGGGGCTCGGACGCGGTGGCTGGTGTGGTCAACATCATTCGACGGAAGGGCAGTGCCTCTCGCTCGCTTGCCGCGCGCGCGGAGTTGGGCAGTTTTGGGACCACTGATCTGGCTGCTGACGGCGCCTGGTCCAGTGACACGCTGCGCCTGCGCGCGGGCGTCTCTCACTATGACACCGATGGCATCAGCGCAGCCGCCGTTGGTACGGAGAAGGATGGCGCAGAAAACACCACCGGCAGCCTCGGTCTGGAGTGGGATTTGACGGACGCACTGACGCTGATCGCTTCCGCTCAGGCCGTGGATACCACCAGCGAGTTCGATGACTTTGATTTCGCTACCACGGGTTTGCCCGTGGACGCAGATCGCGTTACGGAAGGATCACAGGCTTACTGGCAGGGCGATCTGCGCTTTGCCCCGTCAGCCAGCGCCTGGAGCGGCAATCTGGGCGTGAGCTATTCGGATACGGATAATGACAACTTCTCCGATGGCGTTTTCAGCAGCAGCACAGCGGCTGAAGTGTTGGAACTGCGGGCCCGCACCAGCGTGGCCTGGGGCGGAAAGAACGCTGCGGCTCACCGCCTGACCTTCGCCCTGGATCACCGGGAGACAGATTTCTCCGCCCGGGGCGCGACGTCCCAGTCCGCCGATAATCAGGACCAGTCCATGGACGTCACGGGTATTGCGGCGGAGTATGTGGGCCAGCCCTTTGATGGTTTCACCTGGTCCGTTTCCGGACGTCGCGATGACAACAGCGATTTCGGCGATATCGACACCTGGCAGATTGCGGCCAGTCATCAGGTAGAAGAGCATGTGCGAGTGCGTGGCTCCTACGGTACCGGCTCCAAGTCACCCACCTTTATCGAGCGCTACGGCTTCTTTCCCGGTTTCTTTCTCGCCAATCCGGATTTGAAGCCGGAAGAATCCAAGGGTTGGGAGCTCGGTGTGGAGAGCGACTGGTTAGAGGGACGGCTGACGCTCGGCGCCGCCTACTTCAATATGGTGTTGGAAAACGAAATCAACGGTAACGCCTTTGATGTTGATGCCGGTCTGTTTACTGCGGTCAATCGCAGCGAGGACAGTGATCGCTCAGGCTTTGAGCTCACGCTGGATGCGCGACCCATGCCCGGTCTGACCCTCGCCGCCAACTATACCTATATCGACGCGACCGAGCCGGGCTTTAGCGGTGACCTGCGCGAGACGCGCCGGCCCCGTCACATGGCGTCCTTCAACGCCAACTGGCGCTTTATGGACGACCGCGCCAATCTGAACCTCAACCTGAACTATGCCGGCGAGCAGGATGATGTGTTGTTCCGGCCGCCGCTTTTTGCTCAGGAGACGGTAACCCTGGGCAGCTACACGGTCGCCGATGTGGCCGGTGCCTATCGCCTGACGGAGGCTCTGGAGTTGGTGTTTCGTATCACAAACCTGACCGATGAGAACTATCAGGAAGTGCTGGGTTATGTCCGGGTAGGGCCTATTACGGCGGTTTGCGCGGGCGCTTCAGCTTCTGAGGTCCCGGGCGGATGCAGAAACCGCGGGCGCTCCTGTCCTGGTCCAGCGGTAAGGATGCGGCCTGGACCCTGCACACGGTGCAGGCGTCCGGGCAGTTCCAGATCTGTGGTCTTCTTACTACGCTGAATGAAGCAGCTGACCGGGTAGCCATGCACGCGGTGCGGCGCAGCCTGTTGGAAGCGCAAGCGCGGGCTGCGGCCTTACCACTGCACACGGTTGGGCTGCCCGCCCACTGCAGCAACGCAGTTTATCAGGCCCGATTGGGATCTGCTCTGGACCGGCTGAAGGCGAAACTTAAGATTACCCATATTGTTTTTGGCGATCTGTTTCTGGCCGACGTGAAAGCCTATCGTGAAGCACAGATGGCCACGCTGGGTCTGGTACCGGTGTTTCCATTGTTTGGGCGGGATACGCAGGCGCTGGCGCGGGACATGATCGCCGGCGGCCTGCGCGCGCGCTTAAGCTGCGTGGACAGCGAACAGCTTGCGCCGGCGTTTTGTGGTCGGCATTTTGATGCTTCGCTGTTAGACGAAATTCCTGCCAGTGTGGATCCCTGCGGTGAACAGGGGGAGTTTCATACGCTGGTGACCGATGGGCCCATGTTTCACGAACCCTTACAGGTTCGCCCGGGCGCGCGGCACGTGGACGGGCAGTTTCATTTTATGGATTTTATGGCGGCCTGAGCTGGACGTTGTGCTTGCCATGGCTAGCTAGCGCAGCAAGCGCCGGGTCTGGGCCACCACATCCTTGGCGAAAAGCGTATCTACCTGGCCGGCACAGGACAGACCCTGAGCCGTATTAAGCAGCGTCTTGGCGAGCGCGCGGCTGTCACTGTCTGCAGGCAGTTCGCCCGCAGCGATGCACTGATCCAGCGCGCGTTTGAAGGTGGCAATGGTGCGCTCCATAAAGGCCGCCAGCAGCCGTGCGATGGGCGCATCGCGCCGA
>JAOZKI010000078.1:0-5770 GCA_029935455.1 Lysobacterales bacterium
TGATAGTGCACCGTTCCGGCCGTTACCTCGTAGCCCTCCCGACCGGCGATGACATTCCCCAGGGTGCTCTTGCCGGAACCGTTCGGTCCCATAATGGCGTGGATTTCACCGGCACCCACGCTCAGGTCCAGACCACGCAGGATCTGTTTGCCCTCGACTTCGGCATGCAGGTTGCTAATTTCTAACATGTTGTTTCGCTCTGTAATGATGACAGCCGTGGCCCTAGCCAACGGCACCTTCAAGGCTGATTTCCAGCAGCGCCTTGGCTTCCACGGCGAACTCCATGGGCAGCTCACGGAACACCTGCTTACAAAAGCCGTCTACGATCATGCTCACCGCATCCTCCTCCGAAATGCCGCGCTGCAGGCAGTAGAACAACTGATCTTCACCGATACGTGAGGTGGTGGCTTCATGTTCCACCTTGCCGCTGGGATTCTTTACTTCGATGTAGGGAAAGGTATGCGCACCGCACTGTTTGCCAATCAGCATGGAATCACACTGGGTAAAGTTACGTGCCTGATCCGCCTTGCGACCGATGTGGACCAGCCCGCGGTAGGCGTTCTGGCCCCGACCAGCTGAAATGCCCTTCGAGATAATGGTGCTGCGCGTGTTCTTGCCCAGATGGATCATCTTGGTGCCCGTATCGGCCTGTTGGTGATTGTGCGTGAGCGCCACCGAGTAAAACTCACCCACCGAGTCATCACCACGCAGCACACAGCTGGGGTATTTCCAGGTAATGGCCGAGCCGGTTTCCACCTGGGTCCAGGAAATGCGGGAGCGCGCGCCGCGGCAGTCGCCGCGTTTGGTCACAAAGTTGTAAATGCCACCAACACCGTTCTCGTCGCCCGGATACCAGTTCTGCACCGTGGAGTATTTGATCTCCGCATCGTCCAGCGCCACCAGCTCCACCACCGCTGCGTGTAGCTGGTTCTCATCGCGCATGGGCGCGGTGCAGCCCTCAAGGTAGCTGACATAGCTGCCCTCCTCGGCCACAATCAGGGTGCGTTCGAATTGGCCCGTTTCCGCCGCATTAATGCGGAAATAGGTACTCAATTCCATGGGACAGCGCACACCTTTGGGAATGTAGACAAAGCTGCCGTCGGAAAAGACCGCCGAATTGAGCGCCGCGAAGTAATTGTCCTGCTGCGGCACCACACTGCCCAGATAGCGTTGCACCAGCTCCGGATGATCCTTGACCGCCTCGGAGAAGGAGCAGAAGATCACCCCCGCTTTGGCCAACTCATCTTTGAAGGTGGTGCCAACAGACACCGAGTCGAAGACGGCGTCCACAGCGACGCCAGCCAAACGCGCCCGCTCATGCAGTGGCACGCCCAGCTTGTCATAGGTCTCCAGCAGCTTCGGATCTACCTCATCCAGACTTTGCGGCCGATCCTTGTCCGACTTCGGCGCAGCGAAATAGGAAATGGCCTGAAAGTCGATCGGATCAATCTCCAGGCGCGCCCATTCCGGCGGCGTCATTTTCTGCCACTTGGCATAGGCGCGCAGGCGCCAGGCCAGTAACCACTCCGGTTCCTTTTTGCGCGCGGAGATGGCCCGAATGACGTCCTCATCCAGACCGGGCGGCAAGCTTTCCGTTTCAATATCCGTCACAAACCCGTGTTTGTAACGGCCTTCAAGATGCTGTTCTACCGTATTACTGCTGCTGCTCATGGATTGCCTCAGGCATTCAGAGTTGCAAGGTGCAGACGTGTTTCCTGCACCGCTGCGGTTTGTGGGCGCATTTCCGCCAGCGAAATTCCACTCAGAGCGGCCAGCACGGCCTCACTGATTCGATGCCACTGCCCGCGCGCGCGACAGTTGGATTCCACCGAGCAGCGACCGGCATGGACGCTGCATTCGGTCATGGCAATCGGTCCTTCCATGGCGCAGATGACATCAGCGACGCTGATGTCACGTAAAGGACGCAGCAGGCGATAGCCCCCCGCAGGACCTCGGCAGGAACCTACCAAACCCTGTTGGGTGAGCACTTTTAGCACCTTGCTAACCGTGGGTACTTCCAGGCCGCAGTCTTCCGCCAACGTCTGCGCGCTGCGCAGAGCGCCGGGATCGGCATCGTAGGCAGCGCCCATCTCCACCAGCAGCATCACCGCATAGTCTGTCAGCTTCTTCACTCTAAACATGGGTCTGTACCTATACCCGAACCGGCCCTATATGGTACCAAATTGGTACCGATTAAACCGCCTTTTGCGTGAAAAAAGTGTGCCCACCGATGCAGGCCCGGAATGCCATCGCTACAATGCGCCGCATGGATAGTGAACTCGATCAACGAGCACGCGCGGGTCACCGCTGGGCCAATAAAAAATTGGGGCTTGCGGGAGCGAAAATCAATGTCCTGGCTGCCGACGCCAGCTTCCGGCGCTACTTTCGCATTCGCGACGACGCGAACAGCTGGGTGCTCATGGATGCGCCACCCGAGCACGAAGACAGCGCGCCCTTTGTCGCCGTCAGTGAGCGACTGCGTCAAGCCGGCATCCGGGCGCCGGAAATTTACGCGCAGGATCTCGAACAGGGCTACCTGCTGCTGGAGGATTTCGGCGACACGCTACTGCGCGAACGGCTTAATGCCGACAGCGCAGAGCATTGGATGCCGCCCTTGTTTGATTTGTTGAGCGAACTGGCGCTACAGGTCGACGCACAGGGTCTGCCCGCCTGGGATCGTCCCCGCCTGCAGGAAGAACTGGACCTGTTCACGGACTGGTATCTGGAACGCCATTTGGCGCATGACTGGGGCCCATCCGGGCGCGCCACCTGGCAAGCCCTGTGCGCGCAGCTGATTGATAGTGCGGAAGCCCAACCACAGGTTTTTGTGCACCGCGATTTTCATTCCTGCAATCTGCTGCTGGGCGAGGGTCAGCAGCTCGGCGTGATTGACTACCAGGACGCGGTGCGCGGGCCCCTCAGCTACGATTTCGCCTCATTGCTCTGGGATCGCTACATTCACTGGCCCCGGCACCGCATTGAGGCCTGGACCGAACAGATGCGCCAACGCCTGGCACCCGAGCGAAGCCCGCAGGACTGGCAGCGGGATGTGGACTGGATGGGCTTGCAGCGCAACTTGAAGATTGTCGGGATCTTCGCGCGCCTGCATTACCGCGACGGTAAGGCCGGCTATCTGACCATGGCACCGCAATTTTTCGCCTACCTGCGTGATGTGCTGCCGCGCTATCCGGCCTTTAAGGACTTTGACTCGATACTGGAGGATTTGCCATGCGCGCCATGATTCTGGCCGCCGGCCGCGGCGCCCGGCTGCGGCCACTGACAGACACGCTACCCAAACCGCTGATCGAGGTGGGCGGTAAACCCCTGATCGCCCACCACTTGGAAAACCTGGCCGCTGCCGGCTTTCGTGAGGTGGTGATCAATACGGGGCATCTGGGCGCCATGCTGCCGCAAGTGCTGGGGGACGGCAGTGACTGGAACCTGGTCATCCACTATTCAGAGGAGCCAGAAACGGCCCTGGAAACCGGCGGGGGCATTTTTCAGGCACTGCCACTACTGGGCAAGGCGCCGTTCGCCGTGATCAGCGGGGATGTCTGGACCGACTTCCCGCTGGATCGGTTGCGGCATGTGAAGTGTGACTGGGCGCATCTGGTCATGGTGCCTAATCCGGCACACCACCCGGACGGTGATCTGGCCTTGAATCATGGGCGCCTGCGCAGCAGCGGCGCCAATCGCTGCACCTTCAGTGGACTGGCGGTCTATCACCCGCGTTTTTTTGAAGGTGCCGAGGCTGGCCGCTGGCGCATCACACAGCGCCTGATGGATACGGCGGATCAGCGGCTGGTAACCGGCGAACTCCACACCGGCGCCTGGCATGATTCCGGCACCGCAGAACGACTGGCAGTCCTACGCGCTGTGCTCGACGGCCGGGCCTGATGGCCTTGATTGCCACCATGATCGGGGGCTGCGGCGCCTGCAACAGACCACAACAAGACTTTCAGCACAGGTAATTTGTCTGCCCGGCCGTTAGCATGTTACAAACTCCGCACAATTCGAATAAGGAAACCTTCCAATGACTCGTAAGCTCCTCCCCCTCGCTTGCCTGGCCGCTTTGACTGGCCTCAGCGCCTGTAAGCAAAGCGCCGGCCCCGCGGACCACAATAATCCCTTATTGCGCTACGTACCGGCCGATGCCGTTTTCGTATTGGCCAATCTGGAGCCGGTGCCCAGCGCCATCACAGACGCTCAGCTGGAACGCAGCCAGCCCATGATGGAGCAGTGGCAGGAGGGCATTGATGAGCTACAGGAGTTGCTGACGGCAGAAGAGACAGAAGAGGCTGGCGACGGCGCCTTGGGCGATGTGATCCTGGCGCTGGCCGATGAACTGGACGGCAAGCTGAACCGCGAAGGCATGGAGAGCCTCGGTTTTGCGCTGGAAAGCACCAGCGCCGTCTACAGCTATGACCTGCTGCCGGTGATGCGATTGGAGGTCAGCGATCGGGAAAAAGTACGTGCCATGATCGCACGCCTTGAATCGCGGATCGGCACCACCTTCCCGGAACAGCGCCTGAATGACACGCGCAGCTATTGGATGCTGGATGAGCCGAGCACGGGGGTGCGCTTTTATCTGGCCCTGCTGGATGATCATCTGGCGGCGGGTTTGGCCCCGGCTGAACTCAGCGACCATTACTTGCCACATTTTCTCGGCGAGACGCTGCCGGCCGAATCTATGGACACCAGCGGCACGCTGCAGGCACTGAATGCCGCCAAGGGCTTCACGCCCTATATGAGCGGCTACCTAAAGCTTGAACAGCTGGCCGAAATGCTGCTCACCGGCGACAGCGCGAGCGTACAGTGGCTGTCCGCCACCGCCGGCATGGATCGCAGCGCCATCAGTGCTGACTGCCTGGCGGAAGTCCGCCAGATCATGGCCATGATGCCGCGCATGGTGTTGGGCAACACGGCGCTGGAGAAAGACCGGGTAGACATGCGCTACCAGCTGGAACTGGAACCCGGCCTGGCCGAGCAGTTGCAGACGCTGACGGCCGATGTGCCGCCCGCGTCTGATGCACCGGCGCGCATGGTGAGTCTGTCCCTGAACGTAGAGCTCGGCCGTCTGATTGATTTCGTGCGCGGTAGCGCCAATCACATGATGTCTGAACCGTTCCGTTGTGCCCCCTTGGAACCAATCAACGAGCAAATGCGGGAATTGGCTGTGGCGGTTAACCAACCGCTGCCACCGTTCCTGGGGAATTTCAAAGGCCTGCGCGCGGAACTGGCCAGCCTGGACCCAGCCCAGCTCGATCCCGGCGCCCTGGCAGGTCTGCTGTCCCTGGAAATGAAAAACCCCCAGATGATGATGGGCATGGCCAGCATGTTTGTGCCAGGCATGGATCAAATGCAGCTGGAACCCGGTGCCGACCCAGCGCCGCTACCGGAAGAGCTGTTCTCGGTGATCGGTGGCGGGCTGGAAGTGTATGCGGTCATGGCCGCGGAAGCCATTGGACTCTCCTTCGGAGCGGGTGAGCAGGCCGCGCTCAGCGACTTTATGGCGCTTAAGAGCGACGATTCAGGCACGCTGTTTTCCATCGACTACGACACGGCGAGCCTACTGGAACTGCAGCAGGACGCGTTCGGTAGCGTGATGACTGAGGCTGGCGACCCGGAACTGATCGGGCGACTGAACGCCATGAATGCGGCCAACGCTGACATGTTGGGACGCATACGCATGGCCATTGGCTTCGACAGCGATGGCATCAATATGGACGTGGATCAGCGCTTCCCCTAGGCCTTCACGCAGCAGAGGAAT
>JAOZKI010000078.1:5780-11997 GCA_029935455.1 Lysobacterales bacterium
GGCAGCAGCCCTGCCACCCACAGCGTCTGTCACCAGAAATGGGGACTGCAGTCAGCGCTCCGCCAGCAACTGGCGTAGCAGCGGCACCGTCAAGGGCCGCTTGTCCTGAAAAGCAGCCTGTTGCAGGCGACTTACCAGGGCCAGCAGACTCGCCATATCTCGCGGACCACGATTGAGCAGATAGCGCCCCAGTTCCGGCGCCAGGGTCAGACCGAACGACTCCGCGTGCACTTCCAGTACCCGCAGCTTTTCCTCATCGCCCAGGGGCAGAAGCTCCAGCCTCAGCCCCCAGGCCAGGCGCGAGCCGAGATCCGGCAACTGCAGCGGCAGGCGCCGCAAGCGCTGGCGGCTGGCCATGAGCAGGCAGCGGCGCTCCGCGCGCAGCCGATTGATAAAATGAAACAATGCTTCTTCCCACCGGGCCTTGCCGGCGACCGCGTCCAAGTCATCCAGACAGACCAGCTCAAGCTGCTCCAGACCCTCAAGCGACTGCGTCGCGTCGTCGTCCAGATGGGAAAGTTTAAGATAGAAGGCGCTGCGGCCACTCTCACGCGCGGCGATACAGGCCGCGCTCAGCAGGTGGGTCTTGCCACTGCCGGACGCACCATAGAGGAAAACACTCTGGTCTTCCTGCATAACCAGATCGCTGACGGCCGCCACCACAGCCCCATTCGGACCTGCTACAAAATCCGTCAGACGCAGCGCCCGCCGCGGCTCCAGGGGCAGCGGCAGCTGGGGCGAGAACAGCATCAGCGCGGTTCCTGATACCAGGCGCTGTGCTGATAGATTTCGTGGATGTGGCGCACCACCACATTCAGCGCAGCCGCCACCGGCAGGGCCAGCAAAATACCGAGGAAACCAAACAATTGCCCGCCAGCCAGCACGGCGAAAATGACCGCAACGGGATGCAGACCGATTTTGTCACCGACCAGATTCGGTGTCAGCACCATACCTTCCAGCGACTGACCGACCGCGAATACCACCAAAACCAGGATGAAATGCAGCAGATCACCAAACTGAAACAGGGCCATACCCACCGCCAGCAGCAAACCCACGACGGAACCCAGGTAGGGTACGACGCTGAGCAGACCTGCCGTCATGCCGATAAGAAAAGCCGCTTCCAGACCCACCATCCACAGGCCGATGGCGTAGATCAGCCCCAGCGCCAGCATGACCATCAGCTGACCGCGCAGGAACGCACTGAGCACCTCATCAATCTCACCGGCGATTGCGCTCAACTGACTAACCCGGCTGCGGGGCAGCAACGCCTGAATACCAGCCACCAGACGATCCCAGTCCCGCATAAGATAAAACGCCACCACCGGTATCAGTACCAGATTGGTGAGCACGGTTAACGCCACCGCGCTGCCCTTGCCCACGGTCTGCATCACATTGACAGCGGCACCAGCGGCTTGCTCCCAGTATTGCTTGAGCAAATCAACCATCTCACCGATTTCGAAGCCATCAAAGGAAAATCCGAGCTGCGAGGACACCCAGGGCAACGCCACCATCGTCACCCAGTCAATCACCGCCGGCACCTGATCAACCAGCGATCGCGCCTGACGAATCAGCGCGGGAACCACTACCAGCAAGGCAACCACCAGCAGCACTGTGAGCATGATGAAGACCAAGGTCACGGCCAGACTGCGGCTCATGTGCCAACTCTTGATACGAATCAACTCCAGCCGATCCACCAGCGGGTCCGTGAGATAAGCAATGGTCGCTGCCACCGCGAAGGGCGTAATGACCGGTGCCAACAGCCACAGCAACAGGCCAGCAAGGAGCAGCAGGGCAAATAGCAACCAGCTCTTTGATTCGGTCATGGACTCGTCTCACTTTTTTGCACAGGGTCAGCCTTGGGGCGCAACCGGAAGGCCATGCGCCCCTCACCGGCGATAAGCAGACCATCACGTTGCAAGGCGTCTTCCAGAAATCTTGGGGCCGCATTCAGACTCAGCTCAAAAATTACGGTGGCCGGCTGCGCGTCACGCACGCGTACCGCATCAATCAGGCTCAGGGCCTCGAGATAGGCCAGCACCCGAGCGAAATCCTCACCGTTGTTCAGCCCCGTAACGGTCAGCACCGCACGCTGGACACCGGCACCCGCTGCAGTGATCGTGTTGGCCGCCGCCACCTCATCCGCAAGTCGGTTAATGCCTTCCGTCAGGCCTCGCTGCAAGTCACGGTCCTGCATACGCCAGCCGGTGGCACTGCTGCCGTCTTCATAGGTCCAGCGCAAGCGCCAGTCGGGACCCTCACGGCGCGCGGTCACGATCGCGACCGCGGGCGCATCAGCGCCCAATAGTTGTTCCGTGTAGCCGCCCCACAGCAACTGCACGTCAATGGCAGCCAGCGCTGCCTCATCGAGTTCCGGCCAACGCACAGGCAAGCCACGCCGCAGGGCTTCCTGTTCCAGCCGCGCATAGTCTTCACGGTACTCCACCGGCATCAATTTACGCCCGAGACCGTCATCCAGCACCAGCCACAGGGTCACCGGCATGCGCTCCAGACGCCAGCGCGGCAGCCTGAGATCGCGCACCAACTGGTCGACCGCTGAGGGCAGAAAACCGGCGATGAGCTCCAACTGCGGCTCGGCTTGTCCCGGCAGCGGGTTTTGCTGGTACTGGAAGGAGACCAGCAACTCATTGGCGCGCGCCAGGGCCGCTTCACCGCTGGCATCCAGCCGGGGATCACGCTGACCACTTTGCTTCACCAGCACCTGACGTAGCGCCGCCGGTGCGGCAGCGCGGCGATCCGCCTCGCTCTGACTGGCCACCGGCACCGTGCCAGCATAGAGATCCTGCGCCAGCACGAGCCGGGGCAGGGCCAAAAGCAGCAACAGCAACATGGCTGAAAAGCGGGTTGTAGGCATAGGTTTTTTCGTGCGCGTTTTTCGCATGCGCCGGTCTTCTGAGAACCATAAATACGATACCATAGGCGCTTGCCACATTTAGCGGAAACCGAATCCCCATGGCTGACGAAAATAAGCAGAGCGACGCGCTGACCTATCGTGATGCGGGCGTCGACATCGACGCTGGAAATGCCCTCGTAGACCGGATCAAACCGGCGGTGAAAACCACCTTCCGTCCCGGTGTCATGACCGGTATTGGTGGATTCGGCGGCCTGTTCAAACTCGATCCGGAGCGTTTTAAGAACCCGGTATTGGTGTCCGGCACGGACGGGGTGGGCACGAAACTGATGCTGGCGCGGCAGTTGCAACTGCATGATACGATCGGCATCGATCTGGTGGCCATGTGTGTCAACGACATCCTCGCCTGCGGCGCCGAACCCCTGTTTTTCCTCGATTATTTTGCAACCGGCAAGCTCGAACTGGCGCAGGCCCAGCAGGTCATCGAAGGGATTGCAGAAGGCTGTCGCCAGGCTGGCTGCGCGCTCATCGGAGGGGAAACGGCCGAGATGCCCGGCATGTACGGTGCTGGCGATTATGACCTGGCCGGCTTCACGGTCGGTGCCGTAGAGCAAGATCAACTGATCGATGGCGCGAACATCCGCGCCGGCCATCGCCTGCTGGGGCTGGCCTCGTCGGGCCCGCATTCGAACGGTTACTCACTCATCCGAAAGGTACTGGAGCATGCTGCTGCTGATCCGGAACAAGCTCTGGGGGGACAGACCCTGGGGCGCGCACTACTGGCCCCCACACGCATTTACGTAAAGACCGTGTTGGCCCTGCTGGCCAAACATCGCATTGATGGTCTGGCGCACATTACCGGCGGCGGCATCACGGAGAATATCGTCCGCGTGGTACCCGACGGGCTGGGCATTCAAGTCGATCGAAACGCCTGGCAACTGCCCGAAGTCTTCAATTGGTTGCAGGCGGCGGGGAATATTGCCGACGCGGAAATGCTGCGCACCTTCAACTGCGGCATCGGCATGGTCCTGCTGGTGCCCGCCGCAACGGCGGCGGCCGTACAGGCCAGCGCCGTGGAACTGGGAGAAGCCTGCGTGGATCTGGGCGAGGTTATCGAGCTCGACGCAGGCGCGGAACGGGTGCACTACCTGTGAGCGAACCGCTGCGGGTAGCCGCGCTGATTTCTGGTAGCGGCTCAAATCTCAAGCGCCTGATCGACGCTCAGGCCGCAGGCAAACTGCCCCTGCAACTGGTTCAGGTGATCAGCAACCGTGCCCATGCGGGCGGCTTGGCACATGCGTCCGCAGCCGGGATTCCACAGGCCGTGATAAATGCCAGCCTGGCCGGTGACGAGGGCGAGGATGCTGCGCTGCAGCGGGCGCTGAAACGCAGCGGTGCCGAACTGATTCTTCTCAGCGGCTACATGCGTATTCTCGGCGCCGACCTGGTACGGTCCTTTGCAGGTCGTATGATCAACCAGCACCCTTCCCTGTTACCCAAATACAAAGGGCTGCACACCTACCGACGGGCACTGGAGGCGGGAGACCGGGAACATGGCGCCAGCATCCACTTCGTGACGCCGGAACTGGACGACGGACCGGTCATCGCCCAGGTGCGGGTGCCGGTGCAGGCCGATGACAGCGAGGCCACCCTTGCAGCGCGCTTGGCCCCCCGCGAACACGACCTGCTACAGGCGGTGATGGGGCTTTTCTGTGCGCGACGGCTGGCACTGGAAGCACACGGCATTGCGCTGGACGGTCAGGGGCTGGAAGCCCCTCTGGAACTGCTAGCGGACGGGCGCCTGCTGCCAGGCCATTAGCCGGGGCTTAGCCCTCGGCGCGTTCCGCCAAGGCGGCCTCAACCGATTCAACCCGACGTATTTTGGCGCCCAGCTGACCGAATTTCTCCTCAATCAACTCATAGCCACGATCGATGTGGTAGACCCGATCAACCAGGGTCTTGCCCTGCGCCACCAAACCAGCCAGCACGAGACCCGCAGAGGCACGCAGATCCGTGGCCATAATGGGCGCCCCATGCAATACGTCGACGCCGCGAATCACAGCGCTGTTGCCCTTGAGACTGATATCGGCACCCAGCCGCTGTAGCTCTTGCACATGCATAAAGCGATTCTCAAAGACGGTCTCGGTGATAATGCCGGTGCCCTCGGCGATGGTATTCATGGCCGTGAATTGAGCCTGCATATCAGTGGGAAACGCGGGATAGGGTGAAGTGGTAATGTCCACCGCACGGGGACGCCGCCCCTGCATATCCAGCGATATCCAGTCACTGCCGCTAGCCAACTCGGCTCCGGTCTCACTGAGCTTATCCAGCACCGCATCGAGATCACGCGGCGCCGCGTTGGTCAGTTTGATGCGACCACCGGTCATGGCCGCCGCGACCAGAAACGTACCGGTTTCAATGCGATCGGGCAGTACCCGGTGTTCCGCACCACCCAGGCGCTCCACGCCTGTGATGGTCAATACGTGGGTGCCCGCACCCTCAATTTGAGCCCCCATAGCATTGAGGTAATTCGCCAAATCAATGACTTCAGGCTCCTGCGCCGCATTCTCAATGACCGTGGTGCCCTGAGCCAGAGTCGCGGCCATCATTAGGTTTTCCGTGCCAGTGACGGTGACCATATCCATGACAATGCGGGCCCCTTTCAGGCGCGAAGCTTCAGCCACGATATTGCCATTCTGCACGCTGACCTTGGCACCCAACTGTTCCAAACCGCGCAGGTGCAGATTCACCGGCCGTGAACCGATGGCACAGCCACCGGGCAGAGAGACCACCGCTCGCCCGTGCCGAGCGACCAGCGGGCCCAGCACCAGAATGCTGGCACGCATGGTCTTGACCAATTCGTAGGGCGCCTCGCAGCTGTTGATTCCCCGCGGATCGAGCTCGATATTCATATGCTCGTCGACCGCCAGACTGGCACCCAGCTGGCCCAGCAATTCCATGGTGGTGGTCACATCGCGCAAGTGGGGCACGTTGCCGATCCGGCTTGGCTCATCCCCCAGTATGCTCGCTACCAGAATGGGAAGAACGGCATTTTTCGCACCCGAGATCCAGGTTTCACCTTGCAGCGGCGTACCGCCGGTAATTTCGATGGCAGCCATTTAATTTGCAGACCCGTCGTCAGGCGTCTCCGTGCGCAGGGCCAGCGCGTGAATTTCACGCCCCATGAGCTCACCCAAGGTGGCGTAAACCATGCGATGACGCTGTAGCGTAGGCTTGCCGGAAAAAGCGGCGCTAACCACTAGCGCGTCAAAATGAACGCCATCATCACCATTGACGGTGACCTCTGCGTCGGGCAAACCTTGCCGGATCATTTGCTCAATTGTCTTA
>JAOZKI010000024.1 GCA_029935455.1 Lysobacterales bacterium
CTTCACCCCGGTAGGCACCGCGATGAGCATGGTCGCATACATGAAGAACAGCTCGCCTTCCAGGGGCATGCCGACGGTAAACATGTGGTGGGCCCACACGATAAACGACAGGAATGCGATGGAGGCGGTGGCGTAGACCATGGCGGCATAGCCAAAGAGCGGCTTGCGGCTGAAGGTCGGCAGGATTTCCGACACCACGCCGAAGGCCGGAAGAATCATGATGTAGACCTCCGGGTGCCCGAAGAACCAGAAAATATGCTGGAACATAACGGGATCACCGCCGCCGGCGGCATTAAAGAAACTGGTGCCGAAGAAGTGATCGGTCAGCAGCATGGTGACCGCTCCGGCCAGCACTGGCATCACCAGAATCAGCAGATAGGCGGTAATCAGCCAGGTCCAGACAAACAGAGGCATGCGCAGCAGGGTCATGCCCGGCGCGCGCATGTTCATGATGGTCGCGATGATGTTGATTGCACCCATGATGGAGGAAATACCCATCATGTGGACGGCAAAGACCACGAACGCAAAGCTGTCACCGGTCTGCAGGCTGAGCGGCGGATACAGGGTCCAGCCACCCGCCGGGCCACCAGAGTCCATGAACAGCGTGCTCAGGAGCATGGTGAAGGCGAAGGGCAGAATCCAGAAGCTCCAGTTGTTCATGCGGGGCAGCGCCATATCCGGTGCGCCCACCATCAGCGGGATCATCCAGTTCGCGAAACCGACCCAGGCTGGCATGACCGCGCCGAAGACCATGATCAAGGCGTGCATGGTGGTCATCTGGTTGAAGAAGTCCGGTTCCACCAGCTGCAGGCCAGGCATGAACAACTCGGCGCGGATGACCATGGCCATGCTGCCGCCGATAAAGAACATCAGCAGCGCAAAAATCAGGTATAGCGTTCCGATGTCCTTGTGGTTGGTGGTAAAGACCCAGCGTGCCAGAAATCCTTCCGGCTTGTGATCGTGGTCGTCGTGGGCGTGGCTGTCGTCTTGACCAACTGCGATGTCGTCGCCAGTGATGCTGCTCATGGGCTTATCCCTTGTTGAAACCAGTGATGTCGGCGGGCTGGATTGCCTCGCCGGTGTCGTTACCGAAGGCGTTGCGCGTGTAAGTCAGCGCCGCGGCGATGTCTGACGGCGTCAGTACTTCACCAAAGGCCTGCATGGCCGTACCAGCGCGTCCTTCAAGCACGATGCGGATGTGATCTTCGATGGGGCCCGTGGCCACGGCGCTCCCGGCCAGGGCTGGGAACGCTTCGCCCAGCCCCTTGCCATCGGCCTGATGGCAGGTGGCGCACTGCTTACCGTAGACGTTCTCGCCCCGGTCCATCAGTTCCGCAAATTCCCACTCGCGGCTGGCCTCGCTGGTGGCGGCCAGATTCGCGACGGACTGACTTTCTACCCAGGCCGCATACTCGTCCTGTTCTTTGGCGATCACCACGATGGGCATGAACCCATGGTCCTTGCCGCACAGCTCGGCGCACTGGCCGCGGTACACGCCGGGCTTGTCGATCTGCACCCAGGCTTCGTTAATAAAACCGGGAATGGCGTCACGTTTCCAACCGAAGTCCGGTACCCACCAGGCGTGGATGACGTCGTCTGCGGTAATCAGGAATTTGATTTTTTTGCCCACCGGCAGCACCAGCGGCCGATCAACATCCAGCAGGTAGTTGTCCACGTCGCGCGGGTCAATGCCTGAACCCAGCTGGCGGGCCTGATTGGAATCGGCGCTCAGCGTGCTGACGAAGGCAATGTCTTCTTCCATGTACTCGTACTTCCATTTCCACTGGAAGCCGGTGATTTTGACCGTCATTTCCGCACCGACGGGCGATTCCATCTCCACCAGAGCTTTGGTGGCGGGCACGGCCATCACGATCAGGATCAAAACCGGAATGATGGTCCAGGCGATTTCGGCCTTGGTGCTGTGGGAAAACTGCGCGGCCTCATGTCCTTTACTCTTACGGTGCAACACGATGGAGGTGAACATGGCGGTGAAGACAAGAATGCCGATCACCACACAGATGTACAGAATCACCATGTGCAGGTCGTAGTGGGTATTGGCCAGGGAGGAAACCCCGCGACGCATGTTGATCTCGTTGCCCGTGTACATGGGCGCTACCAGTGCCAGCCAGGTCGCGGCGGTAACGGCCACGAGACAAGCGAGAGCAACAATTACGGTATTTTGCTTTTTCATGCAGTATTTGCCTTGTGCAACCCTTGGGTTGCCGTCAGTAGTGACCTGCTTGTATGTCTCCGAAATCCGCCGGTCTGCGTTCGCAGCGTGGAACTCGTAACGGGTTCGACGAGAGTACCGGAGCGGCTCCGGCGCCGGGGGATTACGGGGTCCAGGACAGGCCTGATTGGAGACGTAGGTCTAGCAGTGGTTCGACAACGTCCTATTGTAAGGAGGCCGAGCACGCTGAGCAAGAACAACTGAGCTTTCTACATGACATTATTTAACGGCAATTTAAGGTCCCGGGCTGCTTGACCCTACTTGGCGAAAAGCAGGTCGAGCACTACACTGTAGGGCCCCCTCCAGTGGGCGCTGCCTGCGGCGGCAAATTTGGGAGTAGAAGCACGTGACCGAACGCCAGTCCTTTCAATTTCTGAGCACCTCCATGCCGCCGCGTGACGCGCTGCGTGATGCCATTAATCAGGCCTATCTGGCCGATGAGCAAGCCACGGTAGAGCGGCTTTTACATGAGCTGACGCTGACAGAAACGGCGACCCAGCGAGTGAATCAGCGCGCGGCCCAGTTGGTCGCGGCCGTACGTGAGCGCAAGCAGGAGCAGGGCGCGCTGGATGCCTTCATGCAGGAATATGATCTGTCTTCCGAGGAAGGGGTTGTGCTCATGTGTCTGGCCGAGGCGCTGCTGCGCATTCCCGACGCAGATACGGCTGAGAAGTTGATTGCCGACAAACTGCAGGCGGCGGACTGGGAGGCACATCTGGGCAAGAGCTCATCCCTGTTCGTGAACGCGTCTACCTGGGGTCTCATGTTGACCGGCCGTTTGGTCGAGCTGGGCCGGGATACGCGGCGAGATTTCCGCTCCGGTCTGCGGCGGCTGGTTAATCGCAGTGGGGAGCCTGTGGTGCGCACGGCGATTCGTCAGGCCATGCGCATCATGGGATTTCAATATGTGATGGGGCGCAATATTGATGAGGCACTGGATCGGGCTGAGAAAAAGCACAATCGCGCCTATCGCTACTCCTTTGACATGCTTGGTGAGGCGGCGCTGACCTGGCCGGATGCGGAGCGTTATCTGGAGGCTTATCGGGCCGGCATACGGGCCGTGGGGAAACGACGTGGCGCGGAGGATATCTTTTCCGCGCCGAGCATTTCCGTCAAGTTGTCCGCGCTGCATCCGCGCTATGAGTTTGGTCAGCGCGAAGCGGTGCTGCGCGAGCTGACCCCGCGCGTGCTGGGCCTGGCCCGCCTGGCCCGCGAGCAGGACATGGCATTAACCATTGATGCGGAAGAAGCGGATCGCCTGCTGCTGTCACTGGATGTTATCGCAGCGGTACTGGAAGCGCCCGATTTGGCCGGCTGGAATGGCTTCGGCCTGGCGCTACAGACCTATGCCAAGCGTGCGCCCGCTGCGATCGACTGGCTGGCGGCGGTGGCTGAGCGCACGGGCCATCGCATTCCCCTGCGGCTGGTGAAAGGGGCCTATTGGGATACGGAGATCAAGCACGCCCAGGAAGAGGGCTTTGACGGTTATCCGGTGTTCACGCGCAAGGCGAATACGGACGTGTCCTATCTGGCCTGTGCCCGACAGGCCTTGGCCCAGCGGCAGGCTTTTTACCCCCAGTTTGCAACCCATAATGCACACACCATTGCCATGATCACGGAGCTGGCCGGCGACCGGTTGGACTATGAGTTTCAGCGGCTGCACGGAATGGGCGAAGACCTCTATGGCGAGGTGCTGGCTGGCGACGGCTTCCAGGCAGCCTGTCGTGTCTACGCGCCCGTGGGTAGTCATGAAGATTTGCTGCCGTACCTGGTGCGGCGCCTGCTGGAGAATGGCGCCAATACCTCCTTCGTTAATCGCATCGTTGATGAGAGCCTGCCGGTGGAGCAGGTGGCAGAAGATCCGCTGGCCAAGGCCCGATCGCACGCTCAGCATTCGCATCCTGCCATTCCCCTGCCGAGCGCAATTTTCGGCGCACGCCGCACCAATTCCAGCGGCGTGAATCTGGCCGATGAGCGCGCGCTCAGCACGTTGGCGGAGGCCATGCAGACCTACGCGGATTGCCAGTGGCACGCGCGCCCGTTGTTGGCGGAGGGCATGGCGGAGTCGGATACGCCGCCGCTGTCTGTTGCGAACCCGGCCCAGCCAAATTCCGTGACCGGCACGGTCATTAACGCGACCGCTGAACAAACGAATCAGGCCATCGAAGCGGCGCGGGCCTATGCACCCAGCTGGGATGCGACGCCGGCGGATGAACGTGCGCAGGCACTGGAACGGGCGGCCGATTCGCTGGAAGCCTGCATGCCGGAGTTTTTGGCGCTGTGTGTACGTGAAGCGGGTAAGACCATTAATGATGGCATTGCCGAGATTCGTGAGGCGGTGGACTTTCTCCGCTACTACGCGGTCGAGGCACGGTCCCGCTTCAGCGAACCCATACCCTTGCCGGGGCCTACCGGTGAGCGTAATGAGCTGAGCCTGCACGGACGTGGTGTCTTTGCCTGCATCAGCCCCTGGAATTTTCCCTTAGCCATCTTTCTGGGACAGGTCAGTGCGGCGCTGGCAGCCGGCAATACGGTGCTGGCCAAGCCCGCCGAACAAACGCCTCTGATCGCCACCCGGGCGGTCAATCTTCTGCATGCGGCGGGTATTCCCCGGGCGGCCCTGCAGCTACTGCCAGGTGATGGCGCTACCGTCGGCGCCCGTCTGTCGGCGCATGCGGCCGTGGACGGTGTGGCCTTTACCGGATCTACGGAAACCGCGCGATTGATCAACCTGTCGCTGGCCCAGCGGGAGGGCCCCATCGCTGCACTTGTGGCTGAGACTGGTGGGCAAAACGCCATGCTGGTGGATTCTTCGGCCCTGCCGGAGCAGGTGGTGCAGGATGTGGTGGCCAGCGCCTTTTTGAGCGCCGGTCAGCGCTGCTCAGCGCTGCGCATTCTCTATCTGCAGGAAGATGTTGCGGATCGCATTATCGAGATGCTGGCGGGCGCCATGAGAGAGTTACGCCTGGGCGATCCTGGCCTGCTGGCAACGGATATCGGGCCGGTGATTGATCCGCAGGCGCTGGCCGTACTGGAAGCGCATGTGGCCCAACTGGACGCCAACGCCACGTTGCTGGCGCGCGCGCCCCGGGCGCCGGTGGACGGCCACTTTTTTACCCCGTGCGCCTATGAAATTGAGCGAATCGATATGCTGGAGCGGGAAGTGTTTGGCCCGATTCTGCACGTGATCCGCTACCGCGCCAGCGAGCTTGATCAGGTACTGGATGCGATCAATGCGACCGGCTACGGACTAACACTGGGCGTCCATAGCCGCATCGAGACCACGCAGCGCCACATCGCGCGGCGCATGCAGGTTGGCAATTGCTATATCAATCGAACCATGACCGGAGCGGTGGTCGGAGTGCAGCCTTTCGGCGGTGAGGGGCTGTCGGGAACTGGACCAAAAGCCGGTGGTCCACATTACCTACTGAAGTTCGCCACCGAGCGAACCCTGACCGTTAACACGACCGCCGTGGGTGGCAATGCCTCGCTGCTGGCAATGGAAAACTAGACTGTGTATCTGAGCCATTTCGGCCTGTCCGAAGCGCCATTCTCCATTACGCCCGATCCCGGCTTTATTTTTCTGAGCGGCCGCCATCGGGAGGCCCTCGCGCACCTGCTTTACGGCGTGGGGCAGGGTGGTAGTGGTGGCTTTGTGCAACTGACGGGTGAGGTTGGCACGGGTAAGACCACCTTGTGCCGTGCGTTGCTCGAGCAGGTGCCAGCGGGAACCCGCATTGCACTGGTGCTCAATCCCCTGATGAACCCGGTGGAGATGCTGGCGGCAATCTGTGAGGAATTGGCCATCGACACAGAGGGGGCAGTCGGTAGCGCCAAACTGCTGGTAGACCGCCTCAATGCGTATCTCTTGACCGCTTACGAGGCCGGTGACCGGGTGGTACTGGTGATTGATGAGGCGCAGAACCTGGCGCCGGAAGCACTGGAGCAGGTGCGACTGCTGACCAACCTGGAGACCAGCAAGCAGAAATTGCTGCAAATTATTCTCTTGGGTCAGCCTGAGCTGCGTGATTTGCTGCAACGACAGAGTCTGCGCCAGCTGGCACAGCGCATTACGGCGCGCTATCACCTGACGCCGTTGAACGCCGAGGAAACGCAACAGTATCTGGCCCATCGTATGTTGGTAGCCGGCGCGGCCAGAAACCCCTTTACCCGCGCAGCGGGGAAGGCGCTCTATCAGCGCTCACAGGGTGTGCCGCGGCTGATTAACATTATCGCGGACCGGTCCTTGGTGGCGGCCTATGCGGCCGAGCGGGAGCGGGTTGATGCGCGCATGGTGCATGCGGCGGCGGATGAAGTTCAGCTGGGCGAGCCACGGGTGCGCGGCTGGTCCCAGCGCTGGTGGGCCAGCGCTGCGGCATTGCTATTGGTGGCCGGCGGCGCATGGGGATGGCACGCATGGCAAGCGCGCGACGCGGGCCGTGCCGCTCCAGGGGCGGCCATGACTGCGCCCAATGCTGTGGCTGCAGCGCCGCGACCCGAGCCCGCCCTTGAATCCAGTCCGCAGCCAGTGACGACGGTCCTGCCGGCGCTAGGAACGCTGGATCGCGCCTGGCTGGACGCGCAGGATCTGCGCGCTTTTCAGGGCCTGGCTGAAGCCTGGCAGCGCGGTGACGACGCGGCGCTGCTGGAAAGCAGCTGTCTGGGTCAGGAGGGTTTGGGCTTTGCCTGCGTGCGCGACCAGGGTAATTGGCAACGCATCGCTCAGCTGGGCCTGCCCGTGGTGCTGGTTTTACCCGGTGCCCCGGCTCACCACGTGTTGGTGAGCGGCCTGCAGGATCAGCGCGTGCGGATCGGTTCCGGTGCCGCAGCGGAATGGATGGATCGTTCTGCGCTGGAGGCCCATTGGTTTGGCGAGTTTCTCGTCGCCTGGCCACAGGACCAGGACTGGCCGCAGGAGATTCGTCGTGGCGATCAAGGTGGTCCGGTCATGCGGGTGCTGGATCTGGCCACGCGCGCTGAACCACCCTATGCAGGTGAAGCGGCCTTCGGCACTGACTTCGAACAGTGGTTAATGCGCTTTCAAACCCGCAACGGCCTGCATGCGGACGGTATCGTCGGCCCCAAGACCCTGCTCTACCTGATGCGTTTTTCAATCCAGGAACCCCGTCTGCTTACGGCGCAGGAGACCGTCCGCTAATCATGTCTATCTTGCTTGAAGCATTGCGAAAATCGGAACAGCGTAAAACGCTGGGCGCTACTCCGGGCTTGCACACGCCGGAGCCACCCGTGGCTGGGCCGGAACCGGGCCGTTGGCAGCGTCCGCTGCGCTGGTCAGTGCTGGTGGTGCTCTTGCTCGGCGCTGCGCTGCTTCTGTGGCGATGGTGGCCGCTACCGGATACTGAAACCGTTGAGTCGGCGCAGCCAGCGGCGGAGCGACCGGCCGAGGCAGCGGCCCGGACGGTGGATGAGTCACCGGCGGCACCGGTGCGACAACCGCGCTCACCGGTGGAAGGCCTGAGTCATGATGAGCCGTTTGTGAAAGCGCAGCGGCCGAGCGCGGAGCCAAAATCACCGCCGGCTGCATCGGCCCCGCCGCCTGCGACCAAGGCAGTGGCCGAGACGTCAGCGCCGGAGGCCGAGTCCCCACCATCGCCCGCCAGCGCAGAGACGAAACCGACCATCGCGCCGCCGCGTCAGGCCGAGCGGACAGCGGCAAAACCGGCACCGGAGCAAAATGCCGAGGTGCGCAACGCTCCCATCAGTTTTTGGCAACTGCCAGAGAATCTGCGTACCCGCTTTCCGGCCGGCAAGATCAATGTGCTCGTTTATGCTGATGCGCCGGCCGATCGTTTCGTGGTCATGCAGGGCAAGCGTTATCTGGAGGGAGATGCGCTGGGTGAGGGCTTTAAGGTGCATCGTATCGAGCCGGGCCGGGTGGTGTTTTCACACCGCGCCTACCGCTTTTTCATCACCCAGTGATGGGTGCATGCCCCCGCCTGGAGGCAGTTCGGCTGGCCTGCGCATAGTTAATGTGGCCTTGCGGCCACGCTTGCGTTGCACAGGCTCCGCCCCTACATAGTTCGATGGAGTGCATAGCACGCAGCCGTCATTCGGATCCGGTCATCGCAATGTATGACCCCGCACCGGCACCATCATTGATTAGGAATCGTATCCCGCCATGGCCAAAGAACCGCTATACCGCGTCGCCTTCCATAATCACGGCAAGGTCTATGAACTTTACTGCACCGGTGTGACCAGCAGTGGTCTCTGGGGTTTCCTGGAGATCTCCGGCATGCTGTTCGACAGCGATGCGCTGGTGGTTGACCCTACGGAAGAGAAAATGCGCGAAGAGTTCGCTGATGTGGAGGTGTTGCACGTGCCCATGCACGGGGTGTTACGTGTTGAGCAGGTGCGACGCAAAGGACAGGCGTTGATCCGTGACCGCGAGAGCGGTGAAAAGGTGACGCCGTTCCCCATGACACCGCCCGCCCGGCCCGGGCAGTGATCCGCTTATCGATCGTCTTTGGCCGGTTGTCGGCCTGCCAATAGGGCCAGCGCCCTGGCCAGTTCCGCGTCTTGCCCATCGGCGCCCTTGCTGGCCTCCACCTCGATGTCCGGCGCCACCCCGGTGCCTTCGATCTGGCGCCCCGAGGGTGTGAAATAGCGCGCTGTGGTCAATCGCAGCAGGGAACCGTCCTCGAGATACATAGAGGATTGCACCGTGCCTTTGCCAAAACTATTGCTGCCGATCAGTTGCGCCCGCCCGTGATCCTGCAGGGCGCCAGCCACGATTTCTGCAGCTGATGCGCTACTGCCGTTAATTAGCACCGCCGTCGGCACATCGGGTGCCCACTGGCCCGGTTCGGCATGATATTCAAACTGGCTGGATGGATAGCGTCCACGCGTGTACACCACCAGTCCCGCATCAAGAAAGCCGTCAGCGAGGCGAGTAGCGCCCCGCACCACACCACCGGGGTTGTCCCGCAAGTCCATCACGATACCCTGCAGATGGCCGTCGGCCTCGCGCTGGAGTGATGCGAGCTGCTCGCCGAATTCCTCGCCCGTACCGGCGTGGAAATGATTGACCCGCAGGTACGCTACCTGCGCGGGAAGCAGGCGGCTGCTCACGCTGGCGGTGAGGGGTACGCCGCGGACCAGAGTCACGCTACGTGGGGGCAGCTGGCCGCTGCGCAGGCGCAACGCGACTTCGCTACCTGGGCGGCCACCGAGGGCGTCTATGCTGGCCGCCAGGGACCGCCCCCGCACGGGGACGCCGTTGATGGCAAGGATCAGATCCCCACTTCTGACGCCGGCCCGGTAAGCCGCCCCATGGGTGAAGACCTTGCTAATGACCAGGCGTTGCTTGCGCACCTGTACCTGGACGCCGATGCTGCCGGCCGGGCTGCCAGGCTTCGGGCCTTGGGGTGCGGTCACTGCCGCTCGCTCCGCGGCAGGCACGAAGGCGCTGTAGTCGTCCAGCTCCTCCAGCATGCCCAGTAATGCGGCGTCCAGCAGTTGCTTGCTGGGCGTGGCATCAACGTAGTGCTTGCGAACGATGTTGAACACATCCGCGAAGGTGCGCAGCTGCGCCAGCGTGGGAGCCGGCTCCGCCTTCTCCGCCGGATGGTCGGCTGTGTTTCCCATGGCCAGCATGGGCGCTGCAAGCAACAGGGCACAAAGTGCTGTTGCCGCCCTGCGCTGCTGCCCCGCTACATTTTTTGCTCGCTGCATCATGTTTGAAATCCAGTTTTCTAGCGCTGTATCCAGTTGGCAGGATCGACCGCCTTGCCTTCACGGCGCAGCTCAAAATACAAGCCTTCGCGTTGATCGGTGCCGCGCCCGCTGGTGGCGATCACGCTGCCGCCCTCAACCCAGTCGCCCACGGCCACTCGCAGGCTCTCATTGCGGCCGTAGAGACTCATAAAACCCTCACCATGGTCGAGAATGAGAAGCAAGCCATAGCCTCGTAGCCAGTCCGCATAGGCCACCCGACCGTAGGCGACAGACCGAACCTCGGTCCCTGCAGGCGCAGCGATGAGCCAGCCTTGCCAGCTCATGCCACCACCCCGGGATTGTCCGAAAGCGGCGCGAACGGGCCCCGTCAGCGGCAGCTGCAGTTGACCGCGTGCTGGCGCCTTCGCGAGGCGCCCCTGAAGATCATTGGGGATATCGGCGAGTGCATCATCCAGCCGTTCCAGCAGCGTTTCCAGATCACGCCGGTTGGCGAGCAGTTCTTGCAGGCGCACCTCATCGCTGCTCATGCGGGCTTGCAACTGCTCAACGTTGGCACGTTGCTCGTCACGCTTGTCCTGTAACAACTGTTCCTCGCGCTGCTGCTCCTGTTCGATAGCGCTGAGCGTTGTAAGTTCCGCGGCCAGTTCCACCTGTACCTCATCCAAGGCGGTCAGGGCCGCTTGCAATTCGCTAATGCTTTCGGACTGCGCCTGACTGAGGCGATCGTAGTAGCCGAGCAGCCGGGTCAAGCGGGCTGGATCTTGCTGGTTCATGATCAGCCGGAGGCGTGACTGGCGCGCCATTTTCCACGCCATCAGCAGCTGCTGTGACAGCGCTTCTTCGCGCGCGGCCAGCTGCTCTAGTTGGTCTTGCTGCTGTGCTTCCAGCGTTGTGACCCGGCGGCTCTGCGCGATGCGCTCGGCGCGGGTCCGGGCCAGACGGTCGCTGCGGGTCTGTAATTCCCCGTCCATGGCCCGCAAGGCCTGCTGTTCGGCAGAAAGTGTGCCCCGGGCGGCACTCAGTGTGGCCTGTAATTCTTCAATTTCCCGCGCCAGCTCGGTCAGCCGGGCCTCCGTATCCGAGCGGTTCTGAGCACCGCCCGGGGAGGCCAGCAGCAGGCCGGCTGCCAGCAGCAGGCGGGCCAGCGCCAGGGGGCGGCTGCCTGGGGTCAAGCGACGCTGCGCTGGGCGTCAGCCATATGGAGCAGGGATCGTCCCGTCATGGCGTCCGGCTGGCGCAGGTCGAGCAGGGCCAGTATCGTGGGGGCGAGATCCCGCAGGCTCCCATTGCGTATGGCTTTGACAGTTCGGCCCCGGAACACGAAGGGGACCGGGTTGATGGTGTGGGCCGTATGTGCCTGGCCACTTTCTGGATCGGTCATCTGTTCGATGTTGCCGTGGTCAGCGGTCACCATCAGCTCGCCGCCGACCTCGTCCAGTGCCGCGCAGGTTTCACGCAGGCACTGGTCGACGGCCTCCACTGCGGCCACCGCCGCGGTCATGCTGCCCGTGTGCCCGACCATGTCTGGGTTGGCCACATTGCAAAGGATCAGGTCGTAGTTGCCGGAACGAATGGCCTCAACCAGTTGCTCAGCGAGACGAGGGGCGCTCATCTCCGGTTGCAAATCATAGGTGGCAACGGCGGGGGAGGGCACCAGGCAGCGCTCTTCATGCGCAAATGGCGTTTCCTGGCCGCCGTTCATAAAGAAAGTCACATGGGCATACTTCTCGGTCTCGGCGATGCGCAGCTGTTGCAGGCCGGCCTCGGCAACCACTTCGCCCAGAAGGTCAGGTAGTAGTTCTTTGGGAAACGCAATGTCCATGGGCAGGCCAGCCAGGTACTCGGTCATGCCAACGAAGGCCGCGAGCGCCGGGCGACGCACGGGGAAGCCGTCAAAATCCGGTTCCACGAAGGCCCGACTCAGCTGGCGGGCACGATCAGCGCGGAAATTGATAAACAGTACGGCATCGCCATCGTGCATGCCGTCGTAGTCGCCGATGCAGGTCGGCGGCACAAATTCGTCACTCTCGTCGCGCAGGTAGGCCTCGCTGAGCGCGGTGCTGCCGGTGCGGGCCCGCGTTGCGCTGTGGCCCTGGACGAGCGCCTGCCAGGCACGTTCAACCCGATCCCAGCGCTGATCCCGGTCCATGGCGTAATAGCGACCGCTGAGCGTTGCGAGCCGGGCATTGCTAGCGGTCGCCAGCAGTTCTTCCATGGCCGTGAGCGAAGGCTGGGCGCTACGAGGCGGCATGTCCCGCCCGTCGAGAAAGGCATGCACGGCGACGCGTTTGGCACCCCGCTCCAGGGCCAGCCGCACGGTGGCCTGAAAGTGTTCGTCATGGCTGTGCACGCCGCCCGGTGACAGCAGCCCCATCACATGAACCGTACCGTCGCTGGCGATGGCCGCATCAATGGCATCGCAAAGCGCCTTGTTGTGCGCAAAGCTGCCATCTTCAAGCGCCTTGGAAATCCGCGTGTAGTCCTGATAAACCACGCGTCCGGCACCGATGTTCATATGGCCCACTTCCGAGTTGCCCATTTGACCCTCGGGCAGGCCAACGGCGGCACCGGAGGTTTGTAGCAGGCTGTGTGGGCATTGCTCCAGCAGTGCGTCCCAGGTCGGCGTCTGACCGCAGCTAATGGCGTTGTCAGCGGCCGCCTCGCGGTGGCCCCAGCCGTCTAAAATCATCAGGACCAGTGGTTTGCGTGGCATGCTGCACCTTCTTCAGCCGGCGTGGACGCCGGTAAACCTTGAAAAGCCCGTTCGCGCCACAACATGAGCGCAGTAGCGGGAGACAATAAACTATTATCACAGAGGTGCCTGCATGCAGCAATTGATCGAATTCGCGGGGAATCACGCGCTCCTTTCGGCCGCTTTTCTGGGCACGCTGGCGGTACTGGCGTATACGGAAATTGCGCGGCGGCGGGTCGGCTATCAAACCTTGGATAGCAATCAGGCAGTGGCTTACATTAACGGGGAAGACGTTCATGTTTTGGATCTGTCCTCATCCGCTGACTTTGCCAAGGGGCACATTGTGGATGCTGAGCACATGGCCTTGAGCCGGATTCAAAACCCGGGCCCTGAGCTGTCCGCCATGTTGGACAAACGTTTATTGCTGACCTGTAAAAATGGCCAGACCTCCATGCAGGCGGCGGCCTTGCTGACGAAGCAGGGTGCCCAGCAGGTAGCCGTGCTGCGGGGTGGGACGGTGCAGTGGGCCAGCGATAATTTCCCTCTGACCCGCAAGTGACACGCGGCCTAACGCTGGCCGCCGGCTTCCCATCGGTGCGATAATCTGCGCCTGAAGCCAAACAGGAAAGTCCGGCCAAGAGGGCCGGGAAAAGACCAATCCATCTATCAATAGAGTGAACGAGCATGTCTGAAGAGCAGAACGAAATTCCCGGCGCCGGCGCAGCGCCAGCCAACGAGCCCCGTTTCCAGTTGCAGAAGATCTACGTCAAGGACGTGTCTTTCGAACTGCCAAACGCACCGATGATTTTCCAGGAAGAGGGTGCCGCTGAAATCAAGCTGAACCTGTCCCAGCGCGTTAACACGCCGCAGGAAGGTATCTTCGAAGTGGTACTGACCGTGACGGTCACCGCCACCACCGCGGAGAAAACGGCCTACCTGGCAGAAGTTCATCAGGCCGGTCTGTTCGCCATCTCGGGTCTCGATGATGCCCAGCAGACAGCGGTGCTCAACACGCTGTGCCCGCACTCCCTGTTCCCCTACGCGGCGCGTACGATCACCGGTCTGGTGGCGGATGGTGGCTTCCCGCCGCTGGTGCTGCAGCCGATCAATTTCGAGCAGGTCTATCAGCAGCGTCTGCGTGATGCTCAGGCCCAGCAGGCCGAAGCAGCAGCGGATATGGAAGTTCAGGGTAACGCCTGAATATGCCTGGCGGCGCCATTGCCGTACTCGGGGGCGGTTCCTGGGGAACCGCCCTGGCCATGCAACTGGCCCGCAATGGCCAGCAATGCCTGCTTTGGGCGCGCAGTAAAGAGCAAGTTGCTGCCATGCAAGCCCAGGGAGAAAACGCCCGTTTTCTCCCCGCAATTCCCTTTCCGGAAGGTCTCCAAGTCACCGCAGATTTTGAACAGGCCGTGCGCCGGAGCAAGCGCCTGATTTTGGCCGTTCCCAGCCATGCGTTTGGTGACGTGGTGCGTCGTTTGCAGCCCCTGCTGAGCGATCAGCCCGGGGTGGCCTGGGCCTGCAAGGGCTTTGAGCCGGGCACTGGGCGGCTGCTGCATGAGGTGGCTCGAGACGTGCTGGGGCCGGAACCTGGGCTGGCGGCCGTCACGGGGCCATCATTTGCCCGGGAGGTGGCGCTCAATCTGCCCACCGCCGTTACCATCGCCGGCACCGATGAGGCCTGGGCTACGGATCTGGCCGGTGCGTTACATGGACAGCAGTTCCGGGCCTACACCAGCACCGATATGATCGGTGCCGAACTCGGTGGGGCGGTGAAGAACGTGCTGGCGGTGGCGACCGGCATCTGTGATGGCATGGCCTTGGGTGATAACGCCCGAGCAGCCCTGATTACTCGCGGTTTGGCGGAGTTAATGCGCCTGGGTGTGGCGCTGGGTGCACGCCCGGAGACGCTGATGGGGCTCGCTGGCATGGGTGATCTCGTGCTGACCTGCACCGGTGATTTGTCCCGCAATCGGCGTTTGGGATTGGCCCTCGGCAAGGGGCAGGATGTCACGACCGCCGTGCGCGAGATTGGTCAGGTGGTGGAGGGCGTGGGTACCGCCAGTGAAGTCCAGCGCCTGGCGGAAAAATATCAGGTCAGCATGCCGCTGTGCACGCAGGTGCACGGCATTATCCATCTCGGTTGGAACCCCGTGGAAGGTTTGCGGCGCCTACTCGCTCGCGAACAGAAGGCAGAACTCGAAGATCGCCCGGGCGAGGCCTAGACGAGACTGGGAAAGTCCAGCTGTCGCAATGCCTCAAACGCAACAATGGCGGCAGCGTTCGATAGATTCAGGCTGCGACTCTCTGGCTGCATGGGCAGGCGCAGCACCGCGGTCAGTTCCGGATCACTTAACAGCGTAGCAGGCAGGCCACGGGTTTCGGGCCCGAAAAGCAGGCCATCGCCGGCCGCAAAGGCCACCTGGTCATAGCGTTTTTGCCCTTTCGTTGACAGGCCGTAGAGCTGGCCGCCAGACCACCGCAGCAAAAACTGGGACCAGTCCTGGTGCTGCTGCACCACCGCGAGATCCCGATAATCCAGGCCCGCCCGGCGTAGACGCCGGTCTTCCAGTTCAAAGCCCAGCGTGCCCACCAGGTGCAGCTGCAGGCCCGTGTTGGCGCACAGGCGCATGAGGTTGCCCGTATTGGGCGGTATTTCCGGTTCGTACAGGATCAGGTGCAGCATGCGGGGCACGATAGCGGAATTGGCCGCGCCATGTCGACGGAGCGGCCCGATCTGCTGAGTTTCCCGGGTCATGCTCGGGCCATGCGGGTTGGCCCTGCCGGGGCTTGCTGATCACGCGCTGTACGCCTGTTCCGAGCAGCAGTTGAGCGGCTGGCTGGGCGCGTAATTTGCGATAAAGCGTTTATCGGCGCTAGCAAGGACACCGATTAGGCCGTTTGTCAGGGCCCCGGTTCAGCCCGCCAAGAGGGTCAGTAAGCAGCTGATTTTATTGTTTTAAGCCCGGACTTACGGAGCGCTTTTGGCGGCTGCAAAATCCATTTGACAGACCCCAGCATGGGGCGTATTGTAATCGCTCGCAGACACAATATCTTGTGCTGCTTCAGGGGGCGGGGGCACAACAACTTGTGCCATACACGCACAGAAAATCAGACAAAACACGAGAGAATTCATGAGCAGCGTCCAAGCCGAGGCCTCAGCAACTACCACGCAAGACATCCCATATCAGGAAGCATCCCTGGACATTTGGGACAAAAAATACCGACTCAAATCAAAAGCTGGCGACATTATTGATCAGGACATCAACGCGACCTACGAGCGTGTGGCGAAAGCCCTGTCGCAGGTAGAGAAGACCAAAAAAGAGCGTGATTACTGGCATGAGCGCTTTCTCTGGGCCCTGCGCCGCGGCGCCATTCCTGCCGGGCGCATCACGTCCAACGCGGGCGCCCGGGAGCACAAGCCAGCAACCTCCACCATTAATTGCACCGTATCCGGGACCATCAAGGACTCCATGAACGGCATTCTGGACAAGGTGCATGAAGCGGGTCTGACGCTGAAAGCGGGCTGCGGTATCGGCTACGAGTTTTCGACGCTGCGGCCGAAAGGCGCCTATGTGTCTGGCGCCGGGGCCTACACCTCGGGCCCTCTGAGTTTCATGGATATCTACGACAAGATGTGTTTCACCGTGTCCTCGGCCGGCGGCCGACGTGGTGCCCAGATGGCGACCTTTGAGGTGGGCCATCCGGATGTGATGGAATTTATCCGCGCCAAGCGCGAAGACGGTCGTTTGCGGCAGTTCAACTGCTCCTTGCTGATCACTGACGAGTTTATGGATGCGGTCGCCAAGGGTGAGGACTGGCCGCTGGCCTTTCCCGTCGCCGAGGCGGAAGCCGACGAGGTGAATCTGGATGACGATCAGCAGGTTCTGTGGCGCGAATGGCCCATGGATGATGACTACATCACCCGGGAAGATGGCCTGGTAGCCTGCAAAATCTTCAAGAAGATTCCCGCGCGGCGCGTGTGGGACATGATCATGGCCTCCACCTATGATTTCGCTGAGCCGGGCTTCATTCTTGTGGACCGCATCAACGAGATGAACAACAACTGGTTCTGTGAAAACATCCGCGCCACCAACCCCTGCGGTGAACAGCCGCTACCACCCTATGGCGCATGCCTGCTGGGGTCGGTCAATTTGACGCGCTTCGTTGATGCACCGTTTACGGACCAGGCCAGCTTTGACTGGGAAGCCTACCGGGAGGTGGTAAAGGTGTTCACGCGCATGCTGGACAACGTGGTGGAAATCAACGGCCTGCCGCTGGGCAAGCAGCGTGACGAAATCCAGCACAAGCGCCGCCATGGCATGGGCTTTCTGGGGCTGGGTTCCACCATGACCCTGTTGGGCATGAAATACGGTGCCGAGGATTCCATCGAATTTACCGAGCGGATCGCCCGTGAAATGGCGCTGGCCGGCTGGGAAGAAGCGTTGGAACTGTCCCGCGAAAAAGGCCCGGCGCCCATTATGGAAGAAGAATTCACGGTCACCGGCGATATGCTGCGCAAGCGGCCGGAAATGCGTAAAGACGGCTACAAGGCGGGGGACAAAATCCCGGGGCGCATACTGCATGCGCGCTACAGCCGCTATATGCAGCGCGTCGCGGAATATGAGCCGGAGCTGGTTAAGGCCCTGGAAGAGGAGGGGGCACGGTTTACGCACCACACCTCCATCGCGCCAACCGGCACCATCTCCCTGTCGCTGGCCAATAACGTGTCCAACGGTATTGAACCCAGTTTCGCGCATCACTACAGCCGCAACGTGATCCGGGAAGGCCGCAAGACCAAGGAGAAGGTTGAGGTTTATAGCTTTGAGCTGCTGGCCTACCGGCACATGGTGAATGATCAGGCCATGCCCTACGCGGAAGCGGAAGCTGCGCAGCTGCCGGACTACTTTATCGCGGCTGATGATATTACGCCGAAGCAGCACGTGGACATTCAGGCTGCAGCGCAGATCTGGGTCGATTCCAGTATTTCGAAGACTGCCAACGTGCCGACCGAATATCCCTATGAGGACTTTAAGGACATTTACACCTATGCCCATGGCAAAGGCCTGAAAGGCTGCACCACCTTCCGCTTTAATCCGGAAGCCTTCCAGGGGGTGCTGGTGAAAGAGGATGATCTGGCCAATACCACCTACCGTTTTGTGCTCGAGGACGGTGAGGTGGTCGAGGTTAAGGGCAATGAGGAAATCGAATACGACGGCGAGATGCACACGGCCGCAAACCTGTTCGATGCGCTCAAAGAAGGTTACTACGGCAAGTTCTAGCGCTCCGGCGTGCGAGCAGCCACCGCAGAGGCGCCCCCGGGCGCCCCGGTTACGGAATGAAAGAGAGAAGACTATGTCCATCAAGATCGACAGCAAGATTGTAGGTTACGAAGTTGCCAAGCCTCAGGATGAGGCCGAGGCTGTAGAAACGCCGACTCCGGAAGTGCGTGAGACAGCGAAAGTTATTCGCATGACGGAACAGGTTCAGCGTCCGGAAGGCTATGAGGCGCTGGAGGGCTCTACCTACAAGATCAAAACGCCTCTGGATGATCACGCTATGTATGTGACCATCAACGATATCGTGCTCAATCCGGGTACGGAGCATGAGCAGCGGCGACCGTTTGAGATATTCATCAATTCCAAAAACATGGACCACTTTCAGTGGATTGTGGCGCTAACGCGGCTCATGTCAGCCGTGTTCCGCAAAGGCGGGGATGTCACTTTCCTGGCCGAGGAGCTGCAGGCCGTGTTCGATCCGAAAGGTGGTTATTTCAAACCGGGTGGCAAGTTCATGCCTTCGATCATCGCTGAAATCGGTGCGGTGATTGAACATCACCTGCAGAAAATTGGTCTGATGGAGAAAGAGCAGCTGTCCGAACAGCAGCAGCTCTTGCTCGACCAAAAGCGTGCCGAGGCCGAGGCTTCCGCGGAAAAAAAAAGCCTGACTGAAACAAACCAGGCGGACGGAGAGGACGCGGGTTACCCGGCCTCGGCAACGCTTTGTCACAAATGCCACACGAAAGCAGTGGTAATCATGGATAACTGCGCCACCTGTCTGAGCTGTGGCTACAGCAAGTGCGGCTAGGGTCGCGGGCGTAACGGTCTCAATTGAAACCGCCACCGGTCGTGGCGGTTTTTTTTTGCGCTTGGTGGGGCACCCGGGAGAGCGCTAAAATCAGGTATACATGAACGGGAGATGTGATCGTGCTTGCAGCCCTGATCCGTGTCGTATTTTATAGCGGCCTGGCGGTCGCCATTGCCTATCTTTTGGTGCTGGAAGCCACGGTCCTGCAGGGGGTAGATCGTTTCGCCGAGTTGGGTTTTGTTGAACTCACGCAGGCGGCTTTTCTGGCCATGAGCATGGCGGTCTGTCTCTGGCAGGTGCGCTTCGTTCCCGAGCGTTCCGCGCTGGCGGCCTGCCTGGCCATGGTTTTTGCGATTCTGCTGGTGCGTGAAAACGACCAGATCTTTGAACTGTGGCTGGTGCACGGATTCTGGAAGTGGCCGGCCTTGCTTGTCTTTATCGGTTTGCTGACCTACTTCATACGCCATCGCCATGAGGTGCTGTCACAGCTTGATGAGCTGGTGCCAACGCTGGCATTTGGTGTGCTGCTAGCGGGCTTTGCCACGCTGGTTTTTGCCCGGATTTTTGGCAGTTCCCAGCTGTGGGAAGTGGTCATGAGTGATGCCTATCTGCGCGTGGTCAAGCAAGCGGCGGAGGAGGGTACGGAGGTATTCGCTCTGGGCTTGATGATGACCGGGTGCATTGAAATGGCGCTGGCTGGTCGGAGGCTTGGCCGTGCATAGTGAACTGCCAGCCGTGCCGGGGCGCGCCTTGTTGGTGTTGGCGCTGGTGCTTATGGCTTTGCTGGAGTGCATGCTGGGCGGGTCAAAGCTGTTGCTGGGGCTCTTGCGTGAGGATCGCAGTGACTGGCTGCTGCCCTCCGGTTTCGCGCTAGGTTTTGGCCTGTGCTATGGGGTGCTGGCTTACGGAGTGTGGTTTTTGCGCGTCTGGACGCCCATGCTCACGGTGCTGCTGACGCTGTTGCTGCTGGCCTACGGGTTGCTGCGTTTTACGCAGGACAGGGAACCGGATCTGGCACTCATACTGGTGTTCCTGCTCGCCATGGCCACCAATCTTGCAGCTCTGGCCTGGGCCCATTCGGCGCGCGAGAGCCTGGGGCAGGCCTTGCCTGATACGGCGCGTGATTGACGCACTCGACCTGCTGAGGGACAAGCGGGACGGCAAGCCGCTCAGTCGTGAGCAGCTCTACTGGCTGGCCGATGCGGTGATCAGCGGCGCGGCGGAAGATGCGCAGCTGGGTGCTTTTCTCATGGCGGTCTATCAGCGTGGCATGAGCGCTCAGGAACAGGCGCATCTGACCCTGGCCATGCGCGATTCCGGCACGGTGCTGCGCTGGCAGGATCTGCCGGGGCCCGTGCTGGACAAGCACTCTACCGGCGGTGTGGGCGATTTAGTCAGTCTCGTTTTGGCGCCCATGGTGGCCGCCTGCGGTGGTTTTGTGCCGATGATTTCAGGCCGGGGGCTGGGGCACACAGGCGGTACCCTGGACAAGCTGGAAAGCATTCCGGGCTTTTGTACCCAGCAGTCTGAATCATCCATGGACGCGCTGTTGCGCACCAATGGCCTGTTCATTGTGGGCCAGAGCGCGACGCTGGCGCCGGCGGACCGGCGCCTGTATGCCCTGCGTGATGTGACCGGTACCGTGAGCTGTCAGCCGCTGATTGTTGCCTCCATCCTATCGAAGAAACTGGCCGAAGGTCTGCAGGGGCTGGTGCTGGACATTAAGACGGGTAATGGGGCGATCATGCGCCGGCATGCGGAAGCAGAAGCGCTCGGTCAGGCCCTGTGTCATGTCGCCGTCGCTGCGGGTCTGCCCTGTTCGGCCCTGGTTACCGATATGAATCAGCCCCTGGCCAGCAGCGCCGGTAACGCGCTGGAGGTGGCCATGGCTGCAGATTTTCTCAGGGGTCACAGCGTACCGGAGCGCCTGCGTGAAGTGGTTTTCGCGCTCGGCGAAGAGCTCTTGCAAGTAGGCCGCCTGGCCGCTGATGCAGCTGGCGCGCGGGCCCAATTGGAGGCGGTTTTGGTCAGCGGTGCGGCGGCGGAGTATTTCGCCCGTATGGTGGCAGCTCAGGGCGGCCCTGGGGATTTTATGGAACGCCCTCGCAGCTATCTGCCCAGTGCGCCGGTCCAGCTGCCTTTGCTGGCCACCGAGCATGGCGCCGTCAGCAATATTGATACGCTCCGGCTGGGTGAAGCGGTGCGCAATCTTGGCGGCGGGCGACGCCAGCTGCATGACCGCATCGACGCGGCCGTGGGTATCTCAGATTGCGTGCAGCTCGGCACGCGCGTGCATCGGGGTGACCGGCTTTTGACCCTGCATGCGGCCAGTGAGACGCAGGCCCGGGAAGTTCTCGGCAGCTTGGCTTCGGCTTTTATGATCACTGCCGAGGCCTCGCCGCCCGCTATTATCTATCAGCGTCTGTCGGCGCCAACATCATCGCAGGAGAAGCGTATCCGATGAGTACACCGCATATTGAAGCCTCAGTGGATGACTTTGCTGAACTGGTGCTTATGCCAGGCGACCCGCTGCGCGCGAAAGCGCTGGCGGAGGGCGCGCTGAGCAACGTGCGTCAGGTTAATTCGGTGCGCAATATGCTGGCTTTTACCGGCTCCTGGCGAGGTCATGAGGTGTCGGTCATGGGCTCGGGTATGGGTATGCCTTCCATCAGCATCTACGCGCATGAACTGTATGCCCAGTTCGGCGTCCAGCGCATCGTGCGTGTGGGCACCTGCGGTGCCTTGCATGCCCATATGGCGCTGGGCGATCTGATTCTGGCCACCGCTGCCAGCACGGACTCGGCCATGAATCGGCAGCGCTTCCAGCAGTGGGATTTAGCCCCAGCCGGTGACTTTGCTATGTTGGAGTCGGTCAGCCGTCATGCGCGGGCAGCCGGTTTGACGCTGCATGCCGGTGAAGTCTTCTCTACCGACTACTTTTACCACCCGGACCCGGATTTTGTCGCCCATGTCAGCCGGCTGGGTATTTTGGCGTTGGATATGGAGACGGCGGCGCTTTATGCCCTGGCCCGCGAACACGGGCGCCGGGCCATGACGGTGCTGACGGTGAGCGACGTGTTGCCCACCTCCCAGCACTTCAGTCCTGCGGAACGGCAGGCGGCTTTTGGCCATGTGGCGGATTTGCTGCTCACAGCACTGCTGGAGGAGGGCGCATGACCGTCGCGCCGGAGCGGATTGAGGCTGCCGTGGCGGCACTGCGACCGGCGGCGCGCGCGGCCAGTGCTAACGCGCACGCCCCCTACAGCGGTTTTCATGTGGGTGCGGCGCTGCGCACGGTGGAGGGTACCGTGTTTGCCGGCTGCAATGTGGAAAGTGCGTCCTATGGCCTTACCCAGTGCGCGGAACGCAATGCGCTGGGGGCTGCAATCAGTGCCGGCGTTAAACCCGGTGAGACCAGCATGATGGTGATTTATCTGCCCGGCTCGAAGCCGCTGCCGCCCTGCGGTGCCTGTCGCCAGTGGATGGTGGAGCTAATGCAGCCCGCGGCACTGGTGGTGTCCTGCTGTGATGGTGAAGCGACGCAAGCCTGGCAGTTGGCAGATCTGTTGCCAGGCCCCTTTCTTGGGCCCTGAGCTAAGTCTGATCGTCCATGCGAGCGGGCGATGAGCTTGTTTGACGCCGATCTAGGCCTGCCGCCCGGGTTCGATTACCAGCGTGACTTCGTGCCGGATCACGAGGTTCTGGAGCGGGTGCTGTGGGAGCGCCTGGACTGGTTCCAACAGGAAATCATGATGTTCGGCAAGCCGGTACTGCAGCCGCGTCTGGTGGCCTGGTATGCCGAGACCGGTGTGGATTACGGCTATAGCGGTATCCGCCTGCAGCCGCGGGCTTTTCCAGCGCCTTTGGACACGCTTCGCGAGCGCCTGTTCCGGGCCCTGGGGCAGCGCTTTAACTCCGTCTTATGCAACGGCTATCGCGATGGCGCTGACTCCATGGGCTGGCATGCGGATGATGAGCCGGAGCTGGGTCCCCGGCCTCTGATTGCTTCTATCAGTTTGGGGCAGACACGCCGCTTCCGTATCCGTTCGCGCGTGAGCCAGGAATCGCTGGGCCTGGATCTGGAACCGGGTAGCCTGTTAGTGATGTATGGGCACAGCCAGCGGGACTATCAGCATGCCTTGCCGAAGACGCGCCGGGCGGTGGGCCGGCGCATCAACCTGACCTTTCGCCAGGTATGGTCTTAAGCGGAAGCGGAGCGTAGCGGCGCTTCCAGCCCCATTTGCTGCATGCGTTCCTGAATGCGGCGGCTGATACCGGCTTCGTCCAGGTCGTCCTCTTGCAGGCACTCTTCACGGGAACCGTGCTCGATATAGCGATCACTGAGACCAAGGTTCAGAACGGGCACCGTAAGACCTTCGGCAGCGAGCAGTTCGTTCACGCCACTGCCGGCGCCGCCGGCAACGGCATTTTCTTCTACTGTCACCAGCAGGTCATGGCTGCGGGCCATGCGGCATAGCAGTTCCCGATCCAAGGGCTTCACAAAACGCATATTGATCACGGTCGCGTCCAGCTGTTCCGCCAGCGCTTCACAGGGTGCGAGCATGCTGCCAAAGGCCAGCAGGGCGACGCGACGGCCTTCGCGGCGCGTTTCGGCCTTGCCGATGGGAATGGTGGCGAAGTCGCTGGCGGGAATCCGTCCCGGACCTTTGCCGCGTGGATAGCGTACCGCTGCCGGTCCGGCATGCTTGAAGCCAGTGCTCAGCATGCGTCGACATTCGTCTTCATCGGCGGGCGTCATGATGACCAGGTTGGGAATGCAACGCATAAAGGACAGGTCAAAGGCGCCTGCGTGCGTCGGGCCATCGGGCCCCACCAGGCCAGCGCGGTCGATGGCAAAAAGTACCGGCAGGTTCTGCAGGGCCACATCATGAATCATCTGGTCGTAAGCACGCTGTAGAAAGGTGCTGTAAATGGCGACCACCGGATGGCTGTCTTCACAGGCCATGCCCGCGGCCAGGGTTACCGCATGCTGCTCGGCGATGCCCACGTCAAAGTACTGTTCCGGAAAACGTTCAGCGAATTCCACCATGCCCGAGCCCTCGCGCATGGCGGGCGTAATGGCCAGTAGGCGTCGGTCCTGGGCGGCCATGTCGCACAGCCAGCGTCCGAACACCTCCGTATAGCTGGGGGCGCTTTCGCTGCTGGCGGGTTGGCTGGGTGCCACGCCCCGCTCGCGGTCGAACGGCCCCACCGCATGATATTTGACCGGATCGGCCTCGGCCGGCGCATAGCCTTTACCTTTCTTGGTGATAATGTGCAGCAGGTTCGGGCCCTCCACGGACTGGGCCGTGCGCATGATGGTCAGTAGCGCCGGCAAGTCGTGGCCGTCGATGGGCCCGAGATAGTTGAAGCCCAGTTCTTCAAACAGCGTACTGGGCATGACCATGCCTTTCACATGTTCTTCCCAGCGGCTCATAAAGCGCCAGGTGGCCGAGTCCCGGTCCATCATGCGCTTGCTGCGCTCCCGCAGGCTGGTCACTGTCGGGCCGCTCATGAGCCGACCCAGCATGCGGGTCATGGCGCCGACATTGGGGCTGATGCTCATCTGATTCTCGTTCAGCACCACCAGCATATTGGGGTTAACGTCACCGCCGTGATTCAGCGCCTCAAAGGCCATGCCGGCGGTCATGCCGCCATCGCCGATAACCGCCGCAACCCGCCGGTCCTCGCCGAGACGGTCCGCGGCCAGTGCCATGCCCAGGCCCGCACTGACGGAGGTTGAAGAATGGCCGACGCCAAAGGTATCGAACTCGCTCTCGCCGCGTTTCGGAAAGGGGGCCAGACCGTCCTTGCGCTTGATGGACGTGATCTGATCTCGTCGACCGGTCAGGATCTTGTGCGGATAGGCCTGATGGCCCACATCCCAGACAATCCGGTCATGGGGCGTCTCGTAGAGATAATGCAGCGCTACGGTCAGCTCAATGCAGCCCAGACCCGCGCCAAAGTGCCCGCCGGCACTGGCTACGGAATCGATCAGAAACTCACGCAGCTCCGATGCAACCTGTGGCAACTGGGTTTCATCCAGCTGGCGCAGATCTGCGGGGCTGTTGATCGTGTCGAGCAATGGATACCGGCTTGCCATAAAAGTCCTGTCAGTGGGAGCGGTGGATGGCATATTCCGCCAACCATCTTAAAACGTGGGTGTCACCGGGCAATCCTTCAAGCTCAGCGATGGCTTGTGCACACAGTTTTTGTGCCTGTGCCTGAGAGGCCTGCATGCCCAGGACGGAGGGAAAAGCCGGCTTGTTCCGAGCCGCGTCGGCATGCACGGGTTTGCCCGTGTCCTGGCTGCTGGCCGTTACATCGAGTACATCGTCATGAATCTGGAAGGCCAGCCCCACGGCTTCCCCGTAGCGCGCCAGCTGATCGCCCCACGGTTCAGGCTTACTGGCCAGACGTGCGGGCGCGGTCACACAGACGCGGATCAGGGCCCCGGTTTTGAGCCGATGCATGGTTTCCAGCGCTTCGTAATCGATGGTCTGGTCGATGGCTGCCAGATCAAGCATCTGTCCGCCGGCCATGCCGCCGGCACCGCAGGCGGAAGCGATCTCCCGGATGATCTGTACCTGAGCCAATGGCTTTTGCGACAGCATCGGGTCGCTGGCGAGCACCTCAAACGCCAGCGCCTGCAGGGCATCTCCCGCGAGAATGGCCGTCGCTTCGTCGAACTGCCGGTGATTGCTGGCTTGTCCACGCCGCAGATCATCGTCATCCATGGCCGGCAGGTCATCATGGATCAGGGAGTAGCTATGAATCAGCTCGATCGCTGCGGCGATCGCGAACAGGGCCGCAGGGCCAAGCCCCAGCGCCTGGCCAGCACCGAAAACCAGCAGCGGGCGCATGCGTTTGCCGCCCGCCAGTGCTGAGTAGCGCATGGACGCTAGCAGGCGCTCCGGTGCGCCGCCACGGGTGGCCAGCAGCGACGCGAATTGCGGTTCGAAGTCGCTAAGCCACTGTGCCAGCAGTTCCCGCGGCTCAGGCGTCGGGATCGAAGGGCTGTGCGGAAGACTCATCGTCGGCCTTTAGCAGTTGCTCAATGCTGAGCTGAGCATTATCGAGGACGCGCTGGCAATGCCGTGTGAGTTCCACACCGCGTTTGAATTCATCCAGCGATTCATCCAGTGGCAGGTCTCCTGACTCCAGCTTACGCACCAGGGCTTCCAGCTCGCCCAGTGCGGCTTCAAAATCAGGTTTTTCCGTCGCATTCTCGGCCATGAATCGTGTTTCCTGGTGGCGGGCAACAGAGCCCGGAAAAGTGGGGCTATTTTACCGTGTGCGCGGCGCTACTGCATGCTTCCAGGCCCAGGCCATGCCCCGGTCTTTGGGTGACCAACGCAATTGGGCACCGCAGGCGGCCAGTTCGCGTGCAAAGGGCTGGTAGAGCAGTTCATCACCCACGGCGAGAATCTGGTCGCCACGGCGCAAAACGGGCAGGCCGTCGCGCTGCCAGGGAGGGAATCCCCGTTCACGCAGCCAGTCCTTCAGCTGCAAATGCGGTCCATCAGCGCGGCGTTGAAATCGATCTCCGGGCTGACGGGAGCCCAGGTTGAGCGGTTTCTCCAGCCGCTCTGCACCGAGGAGTTCCAACTGGCCACAATGGGCCGTCAGGCGCTCCGAAGGCTGTCCATTCCAGGGTGAATGCTCGGGAACTCGCTCGGCCCTGATGGGGTCAAGCCACAGCAGTCCGCGGTGATGGAGTAGCTCATGCCCGGCCCAGTGCATGGCGATCCGATCATCATCGCCACGCGCAGCCAGCTGTGCACACAGGGCCAGGAGCTGGCGTCGGGGGGCGGGTGCCGCCTGCAGCGTCCGCAGCCAGCCACGCAGGAGCAGTAGCAACCGGTCTTGATGTAGTTCGGCGGGCGGCAGTTTCAGAACGCCTGGCATGGGCGTTTGCCGCGCCAGTAGTTGTCGGGTGTCCGCCTGCAGTAATTGGTCGCTGGTGGCACAGTGCTGCGCGCTCTGCGCCAGGGCGCGGTCTGCCGCAGGCCAACGCGAGCGCAGCCGTGGCAGAATTTCATGTCGCAGATAATTGCGATCGGCATCCGTGCGCTCGTTGGACGGGTCCTGTAGATATGTCCCGCCCTGCTGCGCCAGCCAGTGGTGCAAGCTGGCCCGGGAAAAGCTCAGTAAAGGTCTCAGTAACTGCCCAGCTCCCAGCGGCCGTGCGGCTGGCATGGCAGCCAGTCCGGCGGGTCCGCTGCCACGCATGAGATTGAGCAGCAGTGTCTCTGCTTGGTCTTCCCGATGGTGGGCCGTGCACACCACATCTCCCGCTTCCAGCAGGGTTTCCATGGCGTCGTAACGCCAGCGCCGCAGTTGTGCCTCGGGGCTGTCCTTGGGCAGAGGGGACGCCGGCGGTGGCAGGTGGCGAAAGGGCAGGTCAAGACGCTGGCATGCAAGGGCGCAGTGTTCGGCCCATTTCGGTGCGTCCGCATGGACGCCGTGTTCCACATGAACAGCGGCCAGCTGCATGGGTAGCTGCCGCCGCAGGCTGGCCAGGGCCAGCAGTAGGGCGCTTGAGTCAGGCCCACCGCTGTAAGCCACCCAGCAGGTGCCGCCGCTGGGCAGCTGCTGCGACCAGGGCAGCAGCGCACTGGGTTCAAAACTATGGGGGCCTTGCCCCATGGGGCTAATCCTTAAAGCGTCCGAGTGACAGCAGCCGCTGGTAGCGCTGATCCAGCAGTTCGTCAGTGTTCAGCTGCGTGAGTTCGCCCAGTTGGGCCTCCAGGCAGTCAGCAACGCTGGTGGCCACGGTCTGCGGATCCTTATGCGCACCGCCGAGCGGTTCGGGAATGACCTGATCGACCAGCTTGAGACGCGACAGGCGATCCGAGGTGATGCCGAGCGCGGAAGCCGCTTCCTGCGCATTGGCGGCGTCCTTCCACAGAATCGATGCGCAGCCCTCAGGTGAGATCACCGAGTAGGTACTGTACTGCAGCATGTTGACGCGGTCACCGACACCGATAGCGAGCGCTCCGCCGGAACCGCCCTCGCCGATGATGGTGCAGATAATCGGGGTGCGCAGACGTGACATGGTGGCCAGGTTGCGTGCGATCGCTTCTGATTGGCCGCGCTCTTCCGCACCCACACCGGGATAGGCGCCGGGGGTGTCAATGAAGGTGATGATGGGCAGGCTGAAACGTTCCGCCATGTTCATCAGGCGCAGCGCTTTTCGGTAGCCCTCGGGTCGCGGCATGCCAAAGTTCCGAAACACCTTGGCTTTTGTGTCGCGGCCTTTCTGATGTCCAATCACCATGACCGCGCGATTGCGAAAGCGCGCCAGACCGCCGACGATGGCATGGTCATCGGCAAAGGCCCGATCCCCATGGAGTTCATGGAACTCCTCGAACAGCAGATCAACATAGTCCAGCGTGTAGGGCCGCAGCGGATGGCGGCTCAGTTGGGACACCTGCCAAGGGTCCAGGTTGGAGAAAATATGCTCCACCTTCTGTTGCATCTTGGCCTGCAGCCGCTGGATCTCTTCCTCGAGGTTCAGGGCGTTATCGGAGCCGACGTTTCGTAGTTCGTCGATCTTCTCCTGCAGCTCGGCAATGGGCTGCTCGAAATCAAGGTAATTCGGATTCACGGGCTTCGCTATGCACTCGGGTTGGCGAGAGTATACCCCTTAGTGCGGGATCACGATATCGCCACCCTGCTTGGGAATGCGTTCCGAACGCCAGTTTCTTCTTGCCCATTGCCAGCGTTCGGCCAGCGTTGCATGCGCGGGTGGTGCATGTCCGAGAAAGCGCAGGGCGGCACCCAGTGCAGCCCGGGGCTCCTGCTGGCTGAGGGGGTCTGAGGCGTAGCGCTTGCCCAGTTTGCGGCCCTGTGGGTCCGTGACCAGCGGCAGATGAAGATAGCCCGTTTCCGGCAGGCCAAGCAGCGACTGCAGATGACGCTGGCGCGCCGTCGAGTCGAGCAGATCGCTGCCACGCACCACATCGGTGACGCCCTGGAAGGCATCGTCAACCACTACGGCCAGTTGGTAGGCCGTGAGCCCATCGGCTCGACGCACCACAAAGTCACCACAGCTTCGCGTGAGGTTTTCCGATTGCGGGCCCTGCAGGCGATCGTCGAACGTGATGGGGGTGTCGTGGACCCGGGCGCGCAAGGCCCGGCCTTCACGTCCGGGCGGAAGGCCATGGCGACAGGTGCCCGCATAGGGCTCGCCGGAAGGGATTTCCGAGCGGGTACAGGCGCAGGGAAACAGCCAACCGGCCTGGTTTAGCTGTGCCAGGGCCTGCTCATAGGCTCGGCTGCGCGTGCTTTGCCACAGCACATCACCATCCCACTGGAAGCCGAAGCGGCGTAGCTCAGCGAGCTGTGCCTCGGCCGCGCCCGGGACCGTTCGCGGTGGGTCAAGATCCTCGATGCGTAACAACCAGTGGCCGTTGCGGCTGCGTGCTTCCAGGTAGCTGCCAACAGCGGCAATTAACGAGCCAAAATGCAGATCGCCGGTAGGCGAGGGCGCAAAGCGCCCCACATAAGCCGCTGCGCCAGCGCGAGCCATTGGCTACTGGCCGATGACCCGGGGTTCTTCCTGTAGAAAGTCGCCGGAAACCAGTTTTACGCCGCTCTGCCACAACAGCGCTAAATCTTGGGAGGTAGGGATGTTGCTGGCGATGGTCTGGATGTGCTGCTGGGACGCGCTGCTCACTACTGTGCGAATGTGGTCCAGGCGTTCCGGATGATCCTGCAGTTCGCCCGTGAGCGTGGATGACAGGGTGACGTATTGCAGCTCCAGGCACTCCAATAGCGCAAGCTGCTTGGGGTCATTTTCCAGCCCCGTGAGCGCGAATCCGATGCCGCTGCCAGCCAGTTCTTCCTGGACCCGACGAGCGGCTCGAGGTTGTTGTTGCGCCGCGCGTGCCGGCCACTGCAGCACTACCCGCTTGCCGGGGATACGCAGATCCTGCAGCGTACGCTGAAACCAGGTAGCAAAGCTGAAGTCCTGCAGCGAATTTCCGCTGACCGCCAGCAATTGGCGTGCATCGCTGTCGGCCACGGCCCGCAGCAATCCCGGCAGGATATGCCGATCGATCTGGCTGGCCAGCTGTCCGCGTTCAGCAGCCGGCATAAAGCTGGCAGCGGCCAGGTCGCCATTTTCCTCATGCATGAAGTACCGATTCTCCACCAGACCCTCTGGTTCCCCTTCGAGGCTGCTGATGGAGCGCTGTACCGTGTAGAAGTCTTCGTTCTCCAGGGCGTAGCGAATGCGCGCTTGCCACTCACTCTCTTCGTCATCGGAGATGCCCGCGGCCAGTGCGGGCTTGTAGCGTTTCACCATATTGCCTTCCGCGCAGGCGAGCGCGCAGGCATGGCGTGCCTTTTCCAGACAGTCGTCTGCCTCATGGTGTTGTTGCCGGTCCAAAAGCAGCAGTCCCACGCTGCCAGTTTTTGGCAGGGGAAAGCCCGGTTGCTCAGGTCCCAGCTGCTCAATGCCGCTGCGAATCTTCTCCGCCAGACGGCGCAGGCTGGCTTTGTCTCGACGGTAGGCGAAGATGGCATAAGCCTGATCATTGATTCGCGCAATGTCGTCCTGTTCCTCCAGGCAGCTGAGTAACTCGTCAGCCGTCGCCTGCACGTAATGATCCATCTCTGTAATCGAAAGCTCACGCAGCTGCTCGATGCTGTCATCCAGCTCCAGGAAGTACACGGCGGCGCTTTCCTGTTCGGGAATGCTACCCAGGCGCTCATTGAGATGCTGCAGGAATGGACCGCGTCGGAACATGCCGGTCAGCGGGTCCAGCGGGCTCTCGCCGGACGTGGGCTTTGATTCCCTTGCCGGGGCGGTCCCTAGGGCTGCCGTTTCGGGCCCTGGGGCCGCTGCCGGTAGGGGGGCGGCGGCCTGCCGAGGCTGGTCTTCTACCACCAGCAGCTGCACGCAGTTCTCGCCTTCAAAACGCACCGAGGCAAATTGGACCGTGGATTCGATCGGTTCGCCCTGCTGCGGAATGAATTTGAATGGTTGAGGTCCAGCGGGGAACTCGTCCCGTCCGAAAGCGCGAATCAGTGCCTTCAGGTCCGTATTGTCCTGCTGCAGGATCTCGAGTAGGGAAATACCCGCAAGCTGCTCCAGCGTGTCAACGCCAATCAGCTCCAGATAGGCGGCGTTGGCAGCGACATGCAAGCCTTCGTGCAGATAGGCTACCGGGTCCCGGGTGCTGTTGAGCAGCAGGCCCAGCCGTTCTTCCAGTTCTTCTTCTTGCTGCCGGTGCTGACTGGCTGACTGAGTTGCCTGATCCAGCGTTATCAGCTGCCTGACCAGCCCCGTCAGCTGTTCATCACGACCAATCAGAAAAGCGGGTGCGACGGCGCCGGCCTCCTGGAGTGCCGCTGACTCGGCGGCAGCGGCTTCGACCGCGAGAAAGATGTTGGTCTGCTGGCACATCTGTGCTGCCACGGTAAGCGGCATGAGCGTCGATGCCATACTGGTATACAGGGCAAGCACCGGGCGGTGATCGGCCGCCAGTCGTTCTAGCTTGGCGACATTATCGGCATGCAAAACGCGAATTGAAATTCCTGCATTTCTTAGCGTGCTATTGATTTGCACGGCACGATCAGGCTGCGGGTCAATTACCAGTAGGAAGGCATGTCTGTCTTGCATAATTTGAATTAAGTCCTGAATATAAATCCATTTAAAACATATATTAAGGGTAAATACCTCAATACATTTGTCGGGCTTTTCCGGCCCTTTCGCGTGCCAGCAATGGAGCCGCCGGAGCCACTGGCTGCGACATGGCTGAAGCGACGCTGCTTTCAGGGTATTATGCCTGCTTTCTCGGTATGCAGACATCTGCCTATCTTGGCAAAATCCGGCAGCCGACACGAACAACCTGCAGACAGGAAACGGAGCAGCGCATGGCTTCTTATAGTACTAACGAATTTCGCAGTGGTTTAAAGATCATTCTGGATGGTGATCCCTATAACATTGTCGAAAATGAGTTCGTCAAACCGGGTAAGGGGCAGGCGTTCAACCGCGTCAAAATTCGTAATCTGATCACGGGGCGGGTCATTGAAAGAACGTTCAAATCCGGCGAATCGGTGGAAGCCGCTGACGTGTTTGAGACGGACGTGCAGTACCTCTACAGCGATGGGGAAGACTGGCACTTCATGCACCCGGAGTCTTTTGAGCAGTATGCCTGCGGCAAGGACATTATCGGTGACGGCGCTCAGTGGATGAAAGAAGAGGACATGTGTTCCATGACCTTGTTCAACGGCGCGCCGCTGAGTGTGTTGCCGCCCAAGTTTACGGTCATGAAGATTATTGAAACGGATCCCGGTCTCCGTGGTGACACCTCCGGCAGCGGTGGCAAGCCGGCCACGCTGGAATCCGGTGCGGTGGTGCGCGTACCTCTGTTTGTTCAGGAGGGTGAGGTGATCAAGGTCGACACACGCACTGGCGAATACGTGGCCCGCGTGAAGGACTGATAGATTCCGCATGGCCGTCCGGGGCACCTTGCTGCTGCCGCAATTTCTGTTACCCGTGCGTCCGGCGGGCACCGTGCTAGAGCGCCATGCACTGCGCATGGTGGGCGAGCGCATCGACGCGCTGTTACCCGCAGAAGACGCCCTGGTCCGCTTTCCGGAGGACCTGCAAGTAGCCTTGCCCCGGCACGTTCTTATGCCGGGCATGATCAACCTGCATACGCACTCGCCCATGACGCTCCTGCGGGGAGTCGCAGACGACCTGCCTCTAGAGCAGTGGCTGCGAGATCACATCTGGCCAGCAGAACAACGTCTGGTGACTGCGCAGTTCGTGGCTGACGGCACGCGCCTGGCCATGCTGGAGATGCTGCTCAGCGGTACCACCTGTTTCAATGAGCAATATTTTTTTCCTGAGGTGATCGCCCGTGAAGCGCGCGCCTTCGGCATGCGTGCCTCGGTTGGCGTGCCAATCATCAACGTGGCTACGCCCTGGGCGGATGGCTTGCGGGCGTGCCTCGCGCGGGCGGAGGCGTTGATGGAGACGGTCGCTGATGACCCTCTGGTGGAGGCCTGCTTGTCTCCCCACGCGCCCTACACGGTGGATGATCACGCGCTGCAGGAAGTGGCTGCGCTGGCCGCGGCGGGCCAGGTGCAGATCAGTATGCACGTGCTGGAAACTGCCGCTGAGCGTGCGCAACACGAACAGACGTACGGCATGGGGCCGCTGGCCCGGCTGCAGCGTTTTGGCTTGCTGGGCCCCGATTTTCTGGCCGA
>JAOZKI010000079.1 GCA_029935455.1 Lysobacterales bacterium
CTGCCGGCATGAGCCCTGCGCTCAGCGGCTGGTGTTGCTGGGCAGGAACAGTTCAGTAGGCGTTCAGGAAACGCGATGCACAATGCGGGCACAGTGGCCCATGCACAAAAGGAATCAAGAATAATGGCTCAAAAGCAAAGTACCCAGGCATTTACCCCCGACTTCACAGGCTTTCTGCTGCGGAACAGGCGCTGGCTACTGTTGAGCGCGCTGACCCTGGCGCTGCAGACCACGGGCTGTGCGGTCAACACGAAGGGGAATCCGGGTGAGCCCGGCAGCGTGGGGGCCCAGACCAAGAGCGGTGCCATGATCGGCGCGGCCATCGGTGCCGTGGCGGGACTGTTCGTGGGCGATGGTGAGCTGGACGAGGTTCTGGGCACGGCCATCGTTGGCGCCGGTGTGGGTGCCGGTGTGGGCAACTATATGGATCGGCAGCAACGTGAGTTAGAGCAGATCGAGGCGGCTCAGGTGGAGCGCGTGGATGACGAAACCTTGCAGGTCAATTTCGACAGCGACATCCTATTTGGCTTTGACTCCGCGCAGCTATCTCCAGTAGCGCAACAGGATTTGGACCGCTTTGCGCAGGTGGTAAATGACTATGATCAGACTGCGGTACTGATTCAGGGTCATACGGATTCTACCGGCACGGAGGCCTACAATCTGGCCCTGTCAGAACGGCGAGCCGATGCGGTTTCCAGGCACCTGAGCCTGCGCGGTGTAAATCCGGCCCGGCTCCTCGCAACGGGCTACGGTGAGGATTATCCGGTCGCAGATAACAGCACGCCGGAAGGGCGTGAGCAAAACCGTCGGGTCAGCATTTTTATTCGCGCCAAGAGCTAGCTATGGCCGTCTTGTGGGCGGTCTTCTGAACTCCTCCAGGGCTGAGCCCGGTCGCACCTGCGGCTGGGCTCTCTTTTTATTCGCGTCTGGAGGCGAATTAGTCGTAGGTCGGGCGTCGCCTTGTCACTATAATCCGTCCATGTCGCACGCTTCTTCCACCGCGCGCTCGCCGCTGATTACGCTGCAAACGGTCTTTGGTTTGGAGCGCTTCCGTCCGCTTCAGCACGCCATTATCGACGACCTGATTCAGGGTCAGGATGCGTTCGTGCTGATGCCAACCGGCGGCGGTAAATCGCTGTGTTATCAACTCCCGGCTCTACACCGCGCAGGCACCGCTTTGGTGGTCTCGCCGTTGATCTCCCTAATGAAAGATCAGGTCGATGCCCTGCGTGCCAACGGCATTCGGGCCGCCATGCTGAATTCCGCCCAGAGTCCGGAGCAGCGCGCCGAGACGCAGCGGGCCCTGCGTGCGGGTGAGTTGGACCTCCTCTACGTCGCGCCCGAGCGGCTCATGATGCCGGCCTTTCAGGCGCAGCTTGAGCATCTGTCGGTGGCATTGATTGCCATTGATGAGGCGCACTGTGTGTCCCAGTGGGGACATGATTTTCGGCCTGAATACGCAGCTCTTGGGGCCTTACGGGAACGTTTCCCCAAGGTGCCCATGATTGCGCTGACGGCGACGGCTGACCCGCAGACGCGGGAAGACATTGTGCGCGTGCTGGGCTTGCAGCAGGCGCGCCGCCACATTACCAGCTTTGATCGCCCGAATATCCGTTACACGGTGTGGGAAAAACAGTCGCCCAAGCAGCAGCTACGTCGCTTTCTGGCCTCGCGCCGGGACCAGACAGGCATTGTGTATGCCCTGTCCCGCCGTCGGGTAGAAGCGCTTGCCGAGCTGCTGCTGGCCGATGGTTTTCAGGCGGCGGCCTATCATGCTGGCCTGCCGACTGAGCAGCGCCGCTCCGTGCAGGAGGCCTTTGATCGCGATGAGGTGCAACTGGTGGTGGCCACGGTCGCGTTTGGTATGGGTATCGACAAGCCTAACGTGCGCTACGTGGTGCATTACGATCTGCCACGGCATTTGGAAGCCTATTATCAGGAGACCGGTCGTGCCGGACGCGATGGTCTCGCTGCGGAAGCCTTGCTCCTTTTTGGCACGCAGGACGTGGCCATGGCCCGGCATCAGATCGGCGAGGTTGCGGCTATTGATCAGCGCCGCATCGAAAGCCACAAGCTCAATGCCATGGTGGGGTTCGCGGAAAGCCTCACCTGTCGGCGGCAGGTGTTGCTGGGCTATCTGGGTGAAGAGGGCAGGGCAGCCTGTGGCAACTGTGATGTCTGCCTCGATCCGCCGCAAACCTTTGATGCAACGGAGGCCGCGCGCATGGTGCTGTCCTGCGTTTACCGGGTTGGGCAGCGTTTCGGTATGGCTCATGTTATCGAGATTTTGCTGGGTGAAGACTCGGAGCGCATGCAGCGCTTTGGTCACCAGCAACTGAGCACCTGGGGCATTGGCCAGGCGCGCTCGAAAAACGACTGGCGCTCCATCGTGCGGCAGCTGATTCATCGTGGCTACCTGCGCCAGGATATTTCCGATTATTCCGTTCTCAAGCTCACCGCGGAGGCCCGGGATCTGCTGCGCGGAGAGCAGACGCTGGAGTTGGCCCAACCCCGCAAGCGCGCCCGACTGAAGCGCTCGGGCGGTGCCGCGCAGCAACTGGCAGCAGGTGATCGCTCCCTGTTTGAGGCGCTGCGAGGCCTACGTAAAAACCTGGCGCAGGATCAGGGCGTGCCGCCCTATGTCATCTTTGGTGATGCAACCTTGCTGGACATGTGCCAACAGCGCCCGTCTGACGAAACGGCTTTGCTGGCGGTCAATGGTGTCGGCGCGGTGAAGCTGGAGCGCTACGGAGCAGATTTTCTCCAGCTGATCGCAGCACATGGAACGGCGCCGGTGCCGGAGTCCAGCTAGTTTTCAGACCCGCGCTCAGGGCGGGGCGGGGCGCAATTCCAGCCGATGCTCAGTCGCACCAGCCAGCCAGGGTGAGGCTTTGCCCTGCACCCAGTCCTGATGACCCGCATCAAAGAAGGGCGACAGGGGATGGCCGCTCTGCCCGGTGGCCATATGCAGGTACGCGGTGGCTTCCCGTCCGGGTGAGACGGCGAAGCGCTCGGAGGCCCCAAAGCTTGGCGACTGCACCCGTGGCATGTGCGTGTCACCATCCACCGGTTCTGCGGGCATGGAAAGCCAGTCACCCAGCAAGGGCAGGGCACTGGCCAACGGATGGCGGACCGCCAGCACATTGCGCGCCCCCCAGGGATCGTTGGCCAGCGTGCCATCCTCATACCAGGGCGCCAGCACGGCTGACAGGGCGTCTACCTGCAAGGCGCGCCAGCTGGAGAACTCCGGATTCAGCAGATGTGCGGGCTGCGCCTCCAGCAGCGTCCACACGGGCGTCTCCAACTGGCGGCCCACGTGGCGCAGGCGAAAGTCCTCATCCACTGCCCGCAGTGCGGTTTCCAGCGGAGCCGTTATCCGATCCATGACCGCCAGACGCCACTGGCGCACAATGCGGTAACCCACATCGTCACGATCCGCGCGGCCGGACCAATTCAGGAGCGCCGCATGGGCTTCGGAAAAAGCGTCCTTTTGATCCCGGAGCTCGGCGTCTAACAGGTCCAGCAAACGCGCTCGCCAGGGCGCCAGGAACAGGGCTTCGTCGTCCAGCTGGATGGCCAGCATGTCCTGTTCCGTCGCCTGATCCAGAGCCATCAGCCGGTCCCGAATCTGCTGTTGCCGGGCGCCAAGGGCGGGGCCGTTCATGCCCATAAGCGCCAATTTCTCACCGCTTACCACGCGCGCGTTGGCGGTCCACAGGCGGCCTGATGGCGGATTCACCACGCGTGGCTGTTGCTCCGCATCGTGGTAGCCAGCCCAGTGGCCCCCGTTGCGGGTGTGCCAGGCTGTTGGTCGGGTACCAGCGAGATTCACGCGCCGGGGTACCGGGCCGGCAATGATCCAGGCGATGTTGCCATGGTGATCACCCATGACCAGGTTTTGATGCGGCAGGCCGAACCGATGCGCCTCTGGCAGCACGTCAAAAATGCTGTCGGCTTCCTCCATAAACCAGGCGTTGAAATTGGCACCTTCCGGGTCGTGAGCAGCCCAGCGCAGGGCCAGAGCATGGCCCTGATAATCTTGGCCTATGATGGGACCCCACTGGGTTTCCTTCACCCGTAGCAACTCCGGCGCGTCGTCATGAACCTGCAGCGTTTCCTCATGCACAATCAACGGAGACCAGCCCTCGGATGTGCGGTACTGGCTGCCGTCATCGTTTAATTCCAGCTCAATCACATCCGACCAGTCACCCTGCGTGTTGGTAAAGCCCCAGGCCACCTGTCCGTTGCTGCCAGCGACGAGCAGGGGCAGTCCTGGCAGGGTCAGGCCGCTGAGTTGCTGGCCACTGGGGCCCGTTGACCAGTTCGCGCGATACCAGATATTGGGCACACGAATACCCAGGTGCATGTCATCTGCCACCAGCGCGCCCCCGTGCGAAGTCAGCTGTCCCGAGACAGCCCAGTTATTACTGCCGGGCACCAAATCCGCTTGCAGTGCGGGGGAGAGCAGGGCTTGATCCTGGTCGGCGAGCAAATCGGCATAACCGCTGACCGGTACCGGCAGCTCGGAAAAGGCGGGCCCCTCCAGCGGTGCATCCCAGCGCCCGCCCTGCTGGCTGAAGAACGCGAACAGGTCGGCGGGTAAAACCGCTTCCATGAGACCCATGCCGCGCTCAAAGCGGGCCTGGTCATCTTGCAGAATCAGGATCATGGCAAAGATGGTCAGATAGGCATCCTCGGCCCGCCAGGGGGCTGGCTCAGAGCCCAGAAGCGCATATTCAAACGGTGCTATCGACAGGGCTTCGAGTCCCGCGTTGACACCGGCTGCATAGGCATCAAGCAGCGCTCGGCTCGGTTCATCAGCCCGGGCGTAGTTACGTTCTGCGCGCGCCCGAAAGCGATGAATCCGGTGCTGGCGGTCCAATGGCAGGGCCGCTGAGCCCACTAGCGCTGCCAGTTCGCCTGCCGCGTTGCGGCGCTGCAAATCCATCTGGAAAAAGCGGTCCTGTGCGTGCGCAAAGCCGAGGCCAAAGGCCGTGTCGAGTCGCGTGTCCGCCTCGATGGTCAGAATGCCCTGCCCATCGCGCAATAGCTGAACCGGGCTGTCAAGGCCGGTTAGCTCCAGCGCACCATCCAACTGTGCCAGGCTGCCGCGCAGCCACCAGTAGCTGCCCAGGGTTGCCAGGAGCAGCAGGCTAAAAAGAACAATGCTTAAGCGTAGGAGCCAGCGGGAAAACGTTTTCATGGCGATGGTTTCAATGCGGCAAGTGGCAGGTTGGTGCACACCATAGCAGCCCCATCACAAGCTGACAGCCGATTTCCGCGTACCATGCGCCTATGACCCGAGAAATCACCATAGTGGGCGCGCAGTTTTTGCACTCGGAGGGCGCTGGTCGTGGCTAAGCGGTCCCGGGTGCCCGCTTCGCGTCTCGGTCGCTTGGCGCGCCTGGGGCTGACGGCTGGCGAACTGGCTGCCGGTGGGCTGAGTGAGCAAATGCGCCGCCTGCGTGACAAAGATCAGGAGTCCGATGGCAGTATCTGGCTGACGCCTGGTAACGCCAGGCGTTTGGCGCAACGCCTGGCATCCATGCGCGGTGCGGCCATGAAAATGGGTCAGCTGCTGTCCATGGAAGGCGCTGATCTCCTGCCCCGTGAGTTCGCCGATGCGCTGGGCGTCCTGCGGGATGCGGGCGATACCATGACGCTCACGCAACTGCGCCGGGTCCTGGGGCGGGCCTATGGGCGTGGCTGGGAAGCGCGCTTCATGGATTTTGATTATTTCCCTCTGGCAGCTGCTTCAATTGGCCAGGTGCACCGGGCACGGAGCGTGGATGGTCGCGATATGGCCCTGAAGATTCAGTACCCTGGCGTGGCGCGCAGTATTGGATCGGATATTGATAATCTGGCAGCTTTCCTGCGTCTGGCCCGTTTGGTGCCGGCGGAATTGGATCTGAAGGAGTTTGTGCGCGAAGCCAAACGCCAGCTTCGCCAGGAAGCGGACTACGAAGCAGAAGCGTCCTATCTGGAACGCTATGCCGCTCTGATCGCCGATCAGCCCGAGTTCCTGGTGCCGGGCGTGCATCGGGATTACAGCACGCGCCAGGTGCTGGCCATGGACTATGTGGCTGGCGAGCCGCTCTTCACGCTGGAATCTAAATCGGTGCCGCAGGCGCTGCGGGATGAGATCGGTGCGCGCATGGAGTCACTGGTATTTCGTGAGCTGTTCGAGTTCCGTGTGGTGCAGTCGGACCCCAACTTTGCCAACTACCTCTATCAGCCGGACACGCAGCGTATCGTGCTGTTGGATTTCGGCTCTACCATTGAGTTGGAACAGGGTTTCACCCAGCACTATGCCCGCCTTGCGTTGGCGCTGATGGAAAGTGACTGGTCCGCCGCCCGGGACCATGCAATGGCCATTGGCTACCTGGCGCCGGACGCCAGCGAGGCTTTTGTGGACCGGATCCTTGCCGTGCTGGAACTGGTTTGTGAGCCGTTGTGTCACCCCGGTGTCTACGACTTTGGTGGTTCCGATCTGATGCAGCGCGCTCGCAGTGCGGGCTTTGATCTCGCCTTTGACGGCACCGATGAGGCCAGTACGCCACCGCCCATTACCCTGTTTCTGCACCGGAAGCTCATGGGGTCTTTTTTGCTCTGTCACCGCTTGGGCGCACGTGTACCGGTGGCTGAACTGGTGCGTCCTTATCTGCAGCGGTGCATCGATGGTGGATGAGGAGTTTCTGTGCACGCCCGGGGGGCTGCGTCTGCCCCTGAGGGAAATTGAATGGACGGCCATGCGCAGCCAGGGGCCAGGAGGGCAGCATGTGAACAAGGTGTCCTCCGCAGTCCAGTTGCGCCTGAACCTTAACCGCTGCTCTTTGCCAGAGGCCGTGCGAGCGCGCTTGCTGGCGTTCAAGGACCGGCGTATTTCCCGTGAGGGCGTGCTGTTAATTAAAGCGCAAGAGTACCGGAGTCAGGCCCGGAATCGAGCGGCGGCGCTGACGCGCCTGACCAATTTACTGGATCGCGCTGCGCAGAAGAAAAAACCACGTTTGGCCACGCAACCAACGCGAGCCGCCCGGCGCCGGCGTCTCGACCGTAAGAAACAGAGGGGCGATCTCAAAAAGCTTCGTCGAACACCGTCTGACTGAGGCAAGTGCCTTGCATCTGTGTGCTTTGTGAACAGGTTCTTGACGCTGGACCACCGAGACCGTCGCTTTGGGCAAGTTAGTGGCCAGTAACTTTTTGTGCTGAAGTTCAAGTTCCGGACAACAGCAAAAAGCTGGCGGGGTTCGGCTCTTTACTACAGAGCCGTTCCCCGCCCACGCGGATCTAGCGGGTGGCTGATGATTGACAGAACCGCGTGATTGTCCCGGCAGGTCTGGCGCTGCCGGTGCAATAGGGCTTGGATGCCGGGGAACGGGAAGTTCCTGAGGTCAATGCGCGAAGGTGCGCTTTCATGGGTCGTTTTGACATGTTGCTTCCCTCCCTGGTCCGCAGAGCGGTAACGACACATTCCGTGTGTCACAGGGTGATATGCAAAAAACGCGCCATATAAATAAAGCCCTACAAAACAATGAGATAGAAATTTTTCGCTGCAAGGTGAGTGCGCATATCTGACGTAGCAGGTCACGCTGTGACGGAAAATCGCGTGTTCGCATCGACGATGTTTAGGCTGCGCTAGGGTCGCCGGGTGGGGCTTATCTGAGCTTAAGTTGGACTGCAGCCGTTCACTGGCTGTGATCAGCCAATGCTCGCAGCTTAAGCCAGGCAAGGAATCGTCTGTGGCCACAGGTCCCCAAACCTCGCTGTGGCAGTCCCCGGGAATGCTGTTGACCGACCAACGGTCTCATTTGCACGATGGGCGGCATGCTGATGTGTGGCCTTGCCAGGCTGTGGTCTTTACACTTTTTAGAGGTCTATGTCGTTATAGAGAACAACAGCGCCAACCACCATGCGTTTTGGTGCGAAGCAAAACCGCAATTTTCAGCTGAGGGGGTCTCATGAGACAAGAGCAAGGCGTTACGCTGGTCGAACTTCTGATTGTACTGGTGGTTACGGCTGTGCTGCTGGGTCTTGCAACGCCCAACCTGAGTGGCGTGCTGCAACGCAATCAGTTGCTCGGCCAGGCCAATGAATTGGCTTCCGCTCTTGCGCTGGCGCGGAGTGAGGCGGTGAGTCGTGGTCAACAGGCGGGTATTTGTGGCAGTACGGACGGGGCGGCCTGCGCGAACGGCACGGACTGGAGTAATTCCTCAGTGCTGGTTTTCGTGGACGGCAACGGCAATGGCAGCTTCGACGGTGACGGACAACCCACTGCCACGCCAGACCGGCTGTTACGGTCGCTCAATGTGGTCAGCGATCTGACGGTGACCAGTACGGTTGCCAGTTACCTGTTCCAGCCAACGGGTTTTGCCAATCTCAATGCGCAATTACAAGTCACCGTTACCCATAACGACAGCAACGCACCCAAGACCCGAGTGGTTACCGTACAGCCCAGCGGCATTGTGCTGGTAGGAGAGCCGGCAGAAAGCGAAGGAGCGGGAGCATGACGGACCTATTAAAAGCGACGTGCACGGTGGCTTCCCCTGTGACAGGAGCCCGTCAGCGCGGTTTCAACCTGGTGGAGGTGCTGGTGTCGCTGGCGGTGCTGACCATTGGTCTGACAGGTGTTGCGGCGCTGCTGATTCAGGGCATGAGCGCCAGTAATTCAGCCACTCTGAACAGCGTCGCAGTGACCCATGCGCAAACCGGCGTAGAGATCATGCGCTCCAACCTGGAGGCCTACACCGCCGGGTATTTTGCCGGGGACAATACCACCGACGACGAATATACGACGGCAGATTGCAGCAGCGGCTGCTCCGCAGAGGCTCAGGCAGACGCGGATTACGCTTCCTGGAGGACTCAGCTTGCGGTTTCCATGCCGGACGGACGTGGTTACATCTGCACTGATTCAACCCCGGATGATGGACAGCCTGGTGCTGTGGCCTGTGATGACGAGGGGCAGAATGTGATCAAAATCTTTTGGCGGGATATCAAGGATCAGGACGCAGAAGCCGCTTCTGATGATGTGGTCTATCAGCGCTACGTGACCACGGTGCTGCCATGAAAATGCCACGGCTCATCACGCTTCCGTCGCTTAAGAAGCAGCAAGGTTTGTCACTTATCGAATTGTTGGTGGCGTTGCTGATTTCCTCCTTATTGGTCTTTGGCCTGGTAGCGATTTTCATCTCCGGCCGCGCGAGTTTTCTCACGCAGGAACAGCAGGCGCGTCAGCAGGAAAACGGCCGTTTCGCGTGGAACCTGATCAGCCAGGAATTACAACGCGCTGGCTATTACGAAGACGTATGGGATCCGCCGGAACTGGGCTTCACGCTCATCAATTCGGGTGATCCGGATAAATTGAAAGGCACCCTCGATAATGGCAATAACCCGGACCAAATCGAGTTCCAGTATGAGTCAAATCGCGATTGCTATGGCACTGAAAATGCCGCGCTGACTCGAGTTATTGATACACCGACAGGCGCTGCGACGGTGCCTGCTGCGGTACAGAAAGTGATCACATTTTCCGTCAATGCGCAGGACCAGTTGGTCTTCCAATGCTATTACGCAGGTGATGGGAATACGCTGAGTCAGCAGATTGATGGCCCGATAGCACAGGGCATTGAGAACCTTCAGATTCAATATGGAATTGATAGTAGCGGGGATCTCAGTGCCAACAGTTGGCTTGATTTCGATGCGGTTTCGAATGTTCGCGACATTGTGGCCGTAAGACTGGCGTTACTGGTCGTGACGCCGAATGAATTTACTACCGATGCGGATGACCAAACCTTTGATCTTTACAGTCACACCACCACCGCAGTAGGTGACCGTCGGATCCGAAAGGTCTTTGCCGGCCAGGTTAATCTGCGCAACCTAACCCTGTGAGCAGCCTCATGAATAGGACTTCTAAAGCTATGGCGTCAGCAGCAACCTGGCCCCGTTTCGGGAAAGGCCAGCAGTTTAATGGACTGCCCCACCGGCAGCAGGGTTTTACCTTGTTGCTTGGCATGGTGCTGGTGCTGATCATGACCGTGTTCGGTGTCTACGCCCTGAACAACTCTATCCTACAGGCTCGTATGGCCGGTAATTACCAGGACAAGCAGGTGGCTTTTGAAGCAGCAGAGCAGTCACTACGCTGGGGAGAGTTGTTTTTACAAAGCCGGACACCGAACACACGTCCCTTTCCCTGCCAAACCATTGGGCAGGATGACAGCGCGCAAAACTGCGCCAACCCGCGTCAAGTGCTGGCGTCTGGCTTATTGCTGGATAAGGCCGGCGAAAGCGGAGATGCCCTGGGAGAGCGGGTGCCTTTCAAGAAGAGTGCCGATGGTGATTTGGTGCTCAACGATGGTGATAGCTACTGGGCCAACGCGCGTGAGTACGGTGTTGATCCGGATAATCCCGACGATGGCTATGTGGATGATATCTGGAATCTGGCCGATTCCGGCAGCCGCGGCGACCGTGCCTTGAGTGCGCAGCCGGTCTTCCTGTTGGAACAGGCCTTTGTTGATCGTGACGACCTGGCGGGTAACCCCCAGCAGGGTCGTGTTTTTTACCGCGTTTACGCGGCCGCTACCGGTGAACGCCCCAGCACCGTCTCCATCTTGCAAAGTTCAGTCGCGAAGCGCTTCGAATAGCGCCGCGTAGAGGAGATACACCATGCAATTGCAACGTCTTTCAACGCTTTTCGCTTCCGCCCTTGCCGGACTGGCGGCTGCTCAGGCACCCACCTCGGCCTCGGCAGCTCAGATTACGCTACCGAATGTGCCTCTGATCGTGTCCATTGATGCGCGGCCAAACGTTTGGTTCCAGCTTGATGACTCGGGATCCATGGACTGGGAGATTCTGGCACAGCCGCATTTCCCCAGCTGTGCTTACGATTCGTTCCTGCAATGTAACAATGTCAGTTCTGATGCCAACGGTCGCATGCGGGTTTGGAGCGGAGCGGTCGACGGCGATGAGAAACCCGTCATCACCACGGTCTCCTACGTTTATGATCTCGGTGACAGCGTCTACCGGAACAACGGTAACGGCTTATGTACTGGCAATAATCTGGCTAACGCCCTGGCGACCTGCGTGGCGAATAACGGTAACAGCATAAAATACGGCGATGCAGATGTGAACGTGGCCATCAATCGCGACTGGCGCATCCGTAGTTCAGATTTGAATGTTCAGTTTTTTAACCCAGAAGAGACCTATGAGCCCTGGGCCAACAGTAAAAGCAGGACATTTTCTAATGCCAGCTTCAGTGGTGCACGCTCCTGGCCGGTCGTTGGTGGCAGCGGTTTTGATAATAGCCTGAATCTGGAAAATGCCGATTTCGGTCCGAATGGTAACTTTTTCTATAACGTCTGGATCGATGACAAGGGCTATGACAAGACCGTTAATGGAGGTGTGCCGCGCGCAAACCCCCCCAGTGTCACCGCTGGCGGTAATGACGAAGTCGATCAGTGGGACAGCTATATTCAAGTGAATGTCAGTGCCAGTAGTGTCTCTTGCACCAAGGTCACCCACGATCCGGTCACTTTTGCTGATAATGCTGATGGCTACCGAGGTATCAATCCAAAAGAGACTTCGATTGATCGCGGTAGTGTGGAATGTGTTGACGCAACCGGTTCCCAGTCGGATGCTGTTCTGCGTCAAAATGTTGCCAACTGGTTTCAGTATTACCGTCGGCGCACGCATGTTGCACGCGGCGCCGTGGGTACCGTGGCGGCAGAGCTTCCTGATTTCCGCTATGGCGTGAGTCAGATTAATGAGGTCAACGCGACCTATTCGATTCCCAATACGCGCATTGAGGACTACAGCATCGAGACCGGTAGCACGT
>JAOZKI010000025.1 GCA_029935455.1 Lysobacterales bacterium
TGGGCAGTGAGGCGTAAAAACCGTATGCTAAGTGCAGAGGCGCCAAGTTCGGACCGCCTCAAGAGGATTGGTTCACATGATCAAAACGCGTTGCTTTCTGTCTGCTACGGTGGCCGTTGTGCTTAGTCTGTTCCCGCTTTCCGTGCTGGCGCTCGCGCCACAGTGGTACATGAAGATGACTGCTGTTGTGGAAGATGGGGAAACTTTTTTTTATGACGATCGATCCGGCGTTTTTGGGCGTTTGTCAGGGGCTGGCAATGGTGAGGACAAGCATGACATTCCCGCTTTTTCTGATTTGACCGGATTGCCAGTGGCGATCGTATTCGATAAGGACAGTCGTTGGTGGTCGAAACAGCAATATTTGAGTAGCTACACGAACCAAGGTAAGGGCCGTAAAACCTGGGACTTTACGATCCATAGCCGCTATCCCAACGGTCAGATAACGCTGGTGTGGGACGGTCTTAATGTGGTCACTGGTGCCGATGGGGATTTTCGCACCAGTTTCAACCAGAACGATGAAGTGCTGGAGCGTCTTACCTTGATTGATCGTGAGACCGGACAGCAGATTGCCGCTAAATCTGGCAATTCGCTTAACAGCTATGAGTTCAATATGAACGGACAGACGGAGCGTAAGTTCCGATGGGTGCAGAATCGGGTTCGTCGATCGGATACGCGCCCGCTGCCGATCAAGCCCCAAGATCCAGGCATCACCGCTACACCTGGGACGGTGCGTGTCCGCACACCAGGAGAGCAGGTGTTTTCTTGGCAGCCTGGAGATAGGCTGCCGAGCCCGGAGGAAGCGGGCGCCTTACCGGTTTTTCCGGCGGGGCCGACGCCAGAAGAGTCGGCTGGCGAACAGCCAATAATTGAGCGTTTAAAGGAAGATTAACCGCTGTTTGGGGCCGACCTCGGAGCGCTACGTTAGCCCTGCGCTTATGGCGTCGGCTGACGCCCTTTTGAGTAGGACCAGGAATGGCAGGGCGGGGCGTTGACAAGGCTGTGTCAACTGCTCATAATTCGCCCCCTTCGCGTTTGACGCGAGGCAACGCGCCCGTAGCTCAGCTGGATAGAGTACCTGGCTACGAACCAGGCGGTCGGAGGTTCGAATCCTTCCGGGCGCGCCATATAGACGACGCGGGCTCCAGCAGGGGCCCGCGTTTTTTAGATCGGGAGCAATGTTCGGGGTGTAGCGCAGCCTGGTAGCGCAACTGCTTTGGGAGCAGTGGGTCGGGGGTTCAAATCCCTCCACCCCGACCACATTCAGTGTAGGCTGATATAAGGCGCCTGTAGCTCAACTGGATAGAGCATCGGCCTTCTAAGCCGGCGGTTGCAGGTTCGAGTCCTGCCGGGCGCGCCATGGCTCGCTAACGGCAGGCAATCGCGGTTGGTGTACACTGGAACCGATTGGATAGAACAGTGGTGGGCGTAGCTCAGTTGGTAGAGCGCCGGATTGTGATTCCGGTGGTCGTGGGTTCGAGCCCCATCGTCCACCCCATTTTATGCAGGGCCGGGCACCACCCGGCCCTGTTCGTTACCTGATCGGCTAATGACCGCTTGCTCCGTTTGCACGGTCATTAACACGGGCGTTCTGCAAATGGCGCTGCGCTGTGCCACCGACGGGTGATAAGTGAAAATGTGGAGAGGTGCCGGAGTGGTTGAACGGGCTCGCCTGGAAAGCGAGTATACGGTTTATCGCCGTATCGAGGGTTCGAATCCCTCCCTCTCCGCCATCCTTAAGAGAAGCCCTGCCTCGCAGGGTTTTTTTTTGCCTGATGCGTGCTAAAGCCCAGAAAAGTAATGCCGTTTTTTCTGTCGAGTGGTTACACTAAGTGAGTTCATTGAGTGGAATTTCTATGAAACGTCTGATCCTTGCAGGGTGTTTACTCACCGGCGCGGTTGAATCCATGGCACAGGAGCTGCTCCATGGTATGGATGTGCAGGGGAACTTGTTCACGGTGGATTTAAATACGGGTGCGGGCACCCTGGTTGGCGTTCTGGACTTTCCTGGCAACGCGATTCTGGCCGGTTATAACGAAATCGTTCACGATCCGGACAGCGAACGCTCCTATGCACAGGAGCGGGACGGGAATTTCCGTTTGCAGCCCTTTGACCACATTTCGGGCAACGCGCTGGGCCCGGCAGTTGATGATGACGGTTCCTGGCATGCGCTTGAGTTCGTTGATGGAACCCTGTACGGGGTGTATTTCACGCAGTCGGGCGATTCAAACTTCGCTACCCTGGATCCCGCCACCGGCGAGCCCACCGATATTGCCAATTTTTCACTGGGCGTTCAGGTTAATGTGACGGGCCTTGCCTGGGACGGGGCCGTACTCTACGCCATTACCAATGGCGGCGCCGCGCAACAGGGCTCACCACAGAATCCCTCCGTGCTCTACCAAATTGACCCTTTAAGCGGGGCAACGGCAGAGATCGGACCGACCGGTATGCGCGCTGGGGGCATGGCTTTCGGGCCGGATGGCCAGCTTTACGCTGGTGGAACGGGCCCCAACCGGGGCGAGATCTGGCGTCTTGACACATTCACGGGAGCGGGCGTTCTGCTGGGCGCGACTGGTTTCGGTCAGGGTCAGGGTAACGGCATTGGCGGTCTTATGACCGCGGACCGCACGGTTCCGCCTCCCGTTCCACCACCACCGCCACCACGCCCTGCGGTGGGCGTGCCTGCGGTGCAGGGAGGGATCCCTTGGCTGGTGGCGGTTTTCCTGATCACTGGCCTGTGGCGAACCGGCCGCCGCTAGAAGCTGCCTTGCAGGCAGTTAGTCGATCGCAACCAGTTCCAAGGCAAAAGTGAGGTCCTTGCCGGCCAGGGGGTGATTGCCATCGACGGTAATGGTTTCCTCGGACAGGGCCGTAATGACGAAACGCATCTCCGCCCCGTTGGGATCCCGAGCCGCCAGCGGCATGCCGACTTCGGGCGTGAGTTCGGCAGGCAGCACGTTCCGTGGCACCTGCTGTACCCGGGCCGGATCGTGGGCGCCGTAGGCCTCGGCCGCCGGAATGTTGACCGTTTTTGTGTCACCGGGGCTCATGCCTTGCACCGCCGCGTCAAAGCCAGCGATCACCTGGCCCTCACCCAGCGTAAAAGTCAACGGGTCCCGCCCGCGCGATGAATCGAACTCGGTGCCGTCATCCAACGTACCTGTGTAGTGAATATGAACCGTATTGCCGGTGCTTGCTGCTGTCATGGTCGTTTCCAAATCCGTAGCGTCAGGGGGCATTAGGGGGAAAGCTCACGCTAACAGAGTCTGGTGGCCCGGCATAGCGATAATGTGTCCAGGTCTCAAATTCGTGCGGCGATGGCAACACCCACCCGGGAACCGGTGCCAATCACTGCGGACCAACACCGTTCGGGCCAATTGGGCGCACGGGTCAGAGCGGCGGCTGCCTCATCACGATGTTCCAGCTCGTCCTCGCGGAAGCAGGCGATCATGCCAGCGAGCGCTGCAAGCTCGGGTTTTCCCTCCAGGAATCGGAGCTGCGTCGCGTAGTGATCGTCAACGAAGCTTTCCACCGCCCTGACGGTCTCAAAAGCCATACGGGTGCCGCCCAGGGCACTCAATGCTCCCAACAACCATCCCGCCAGGCGCCAGAGGGGTAGGGCATGACTGCGGCCAGCAGGACTGAGCCAGCTGTCAAAAAAGGCCAGATGTTGCTGCTCCGTGCGCAAATGTCTATCCGCAAAGCGGCGCAATTTCGGGTTGCGGGTGCACGCCAGCATGCCGCGATAGATCTCCACAGCGCCGGCCTCGCCGGCATGGTCGGAACGCAAGGCGCGAACCAGGCAAGGATCAAGCGTGAGCGTTTCGTAGGGCGCAGGGCGTTGCATAAACATGAGTTTCACTGATCAGCGGTGATACTGCCGTCATGCAGCAACGCGCTACCATCAAAGACTGGTTCGTTCTTTTTTCCCTGACCATTTTCTGGGGCACGTCCTTCGTGTTTAACGAATTGGCCCTGGCTGCGGTGCCGCCTTCGGTGCTGGTGATGGTTCGGCTGTTACTGGGTTTTTTGGTGCTGCTGGCCGCACTGCTGGCCAGCAGGCAAGGCCTGCCACGCCCCAGCCGCGCCTGGCTTCCCTGGTTGGTCATCGCTTTGCTCGGCACTTTCTTACCCATGCGCCTGACCGCCTGGGCACAGCTCTTTATCGGCAGCGCGGAAACCGGGGTGCTCATGGCCATAACGCCGCTGATGGTCTTCGCGCTCAGCTGGATATTTTTACCGCAGGAACGGGCATCGGGTTGGCAGTTTCTCAGCCTGCTCTTCGGGTTTGCTGGGGTCTTTTTACTGGTGGCTGGTGATATGCCTAGCGGCCTGCGCAACAACCCGCATCTGTTTGGTCTTCTCGCGGTGCTGGTGGCGGCATTTTGTTATGCCATGAACAGTGTTTATGCGCGCCGCTTTGCGGCTTCTCAGTCGCCGCTGGTGCTCGCTACCGGAACCATGCTGCTGGCTTCACTGCTGACCGCACCCGCCGCCTTGGCAGATCTGTCCATGGTGCTATGGCCGCTACCGCTGTCCGCTGTTGTGGCGCTGTTAATGCTCGGTTTGGTGAGCACGGGGCTCGCCAGCGTGCTCTATTTTCGACTGGTTCAGGGTCCCGGGCCGGTATTTACGGCGCAGGTTACCTACGGCGTACCGGCCTGGGCTGTGCTGGCAGCTGCCTGGGTGTTGCAGGAGCCGATTGGAACACGAATTCTACTGGGCCTGGCCCTAATTCTATTGGGTGTTGCCCTTACCGAGTGGGGTGGGCGTCGCAGCCGCTGGCGTGCTCTTCCGCTGGCAGACGCCCATGCATCAGGCGCCACCAGAGTGGCGGCAGCAGTGCCAGCAGTACGGCCAGTGAGTAAGTGACCGGTAATTGCGGGGCGGTTTCGCTGCGATGCAACTCAGGGTAGGGACGACCGGGGTTCACGTGGTGGTCCGCGTGGCGTGGGAGTTGTAACAGCAGGGCGTTGCTGAGCCAAAAGCTCGAATCCCAGCTGTGTTGCAGGCTGGGCCTGGTGTCGTGCTCCGGGGCCCGTCGGAGCCCGTAGTGTTCGACGTAGTTGATGACCTCAAGCAACAGTGCGGCCCCCAGACCCTGAACCACAAACAAAGCGGCTGCCAAGGGCCCCAGCGCCATGAGAATCACCAGCACAAGGCTCAGACTAAGGACATACCAGCCGACCATCTCGTTAAGCCAAGCAGGTCGTCCACGACGGCGCGCGTCGCCGGCGGCTAGCAGAAATCCCCGACGCGTATTGAGCCACCAGGCCCGGGGCGCACGCCAATAAACGTTACTGCCGCGGGGCGCAGAGCTTGGGTCATCTGCTGTGGCAACCTTGGCGTGATGCCATCGAGGGTGCACCAGCTTAAAGCATGGAAAACAGACGGCAGACAGAAGCAGCGCGCCCAGAGTCCGTTGCCATTGTGAGCGGCGATGGATGAGTTCATGGGCGACGTTGATGGCGATAACGCCGCCCAGGTTGATCAGTGACAGGGTGAAGCCAGTCAGGGTTCCAGCGCCAAACTGCGCTGGACTTTGGGAAATCACGACCAGCGCCCAGCCCAGTACTAGCGCCCAGCTTGCTGCGGCACAGCACAACACCATGGTGTCACCAGTGCGCGAGCGGGGGTGCTGAGGCGGGTCACTCACATCTCGTCCCAGGACTGCATCGGCGACGGGCAACAGCAGGTACAAGCTCAGCGGGATCAGCCAGGTAGAAAGCCAGCCTATGCCCGGCGCATCGCGCATGAGCCACCCAAGCGGCAGTAACAGGGGCAAAAAGACGGCCAGCCAATAGGCACGACGGGTGAGTGCGGCGTTGAAGCTGCGTGAGGGGATCATGGGCATAGCATAGCAGCAGTTATCGTCCGTGGTAGGAGGACGCTCATGCGCGTTAAGACGTTGTCGCAAGCCTTTAAATACCCGTCCCCAATCCCCAAGTGCTTGTGTACGCCAGGCATCGCCCGGCGCGGGTCTTTTCGGTTAAAATGTCGGCGCAGGTCGCGGGACAGCTAGAGGCGTGCATGGGTCCATGGACAAGTGTGCAGACCAGGCTGGTCAACGGAAACAAACTGCGCGAAAGTGGCGGAATTGGTAGACGCGCTGGATTTAGGTTCCAGTGGGGTAACCCGTGGGAGTTCGAGTCTCCCCTTTCGCACCATATATCGCCGATGCGGATAGCGCTCCGCGTCGCATCAGGCTCCCTGTAGCGGTGAGCTATAAACAAGGAAAAATGATTCATGCAAGTAACGGTTGAGAACTCAGGCGGCCTGCAGCGCCGGCTGACGGTCCAGGTACCCGCAGAGGAAGTGCAGGGCAAAATCGACGCGCGTTTGAAGGAAATTGGCAAGACGGCGCGCATGAAAGGCTTTCGTCCCGGCCGCATTCCGATGACGGTGCTCAAGCAGCGTTATGGTGGGTCCGTGCGCAACGAGGTGTTGTCCCAGACCATGCAGGCCAGCCTGGCCGAGGCGATTGCCCAGGAAAAAATGCAACCAGCGGGCAATCCGGTCATCGAATCCATGCCGGATTTGAATAACGGCGAGGAGTTGAGCTTTACCGCTCTGATTGAGGTCTATCCGGACTTCGACGACATTGACGTTTCATCCCTTGAGCTAACCGCGCCGCAAACGGAAGTGTCAGATGACGACGTGAGCAACATGCTGCAAACGCTGCGCGAGCAACGGCAGAGTTGGGAAGAAGTCGAGCGTAAAGCGGAACAGGGCGATCAGGTGCTGTTTGAGTACGCTGCTGAAAACGATGAGGGGCGGGTGCCAGAAGAGGGCATGACCCTGCTCGCAGTACCCTTTGGCACATCCGGTTTTGATGCGCTGGAAGACCTGTTGGGTGGCTTGGCGCCTGGAGAGAGTGGAGAGGCCGAACTTACCTTCCCAGAAAATTTCTCTGCCAATCAACTTGCGGGTAAGGAAGCCAAGGTCAGCGTTAAGGTCAACAGCGTGCGGGAATCATCCATGCCGGAGTTGGATGAGGTCTTCATTCAATCCTTCGGCGTTGAATCGGGCGCGCTGGAAGACATGCAAAATGAAGTGCGAAATAACCTCGAGCGTGAACTCACCGGTGCGCGCCTTACCTATCTGAAAACGCAGCTGGTTAAGCGTCTTTTGGACGCCCATGCTGGCCTGGAAGTGCCTGAGTCATTGATCCAGCAGGAAGCGGCGCAGCTACAGGCCATGGCCGCACAGCAACAGGGTAAGCAGGCCGATCCTGCGGAAGCAGGGGCGTTTGAGGAGCCTGCGCGCCAGCGGGTGAAAGCAGGCTTGCTGATGGGTGAGATTGCTCGACAAAACGACATTGCGGTCGACGGCGCGAAGGTCCGTCAGGCGATTGAAATGGTCGCCAGCACCTACGAGCAGGCCGATGAGGTGGTGCAGATGTACTACAACAACCCGGACATGCTGCGGGCTATCGAATCATCGGTCCTTGAAGAGCAGGTGGTCGACTGGGTGCTGGAACATGCAAAGGTCAGTTCTCAGGATATGGTGTTCACGGATTTGATTAACGCTGCAGCCGAATCCCGGCAAGGTCTCTGATGATGGAAACGCAAGCCCTTAACCTGGTCCCAATGGTGGTTGAACAAACGGCTCGTGGCGAGCGTGCCTACGATATTTATTCGCGTTTGCTTAAAGAGCGAGTGATCTTCATTGTGGGTCCCATCGACGACCATACGGCCAATCTGGTGGTTGCCCAGTTACTGTTTCTGGAATCAGAAAACCCGGACAAGGACATCAATATCTACATCAACAGTCCTGGTGGCGTGGTGACAGCGGGCTTGGCAATCTACGACACGATGCAGTTTATCAAGCCAGACGTCTCCACCATGGTGGTCGGTCAGGCCGCCAGCATGGGCGCGGTTCTGCTGGCCGCTGGCACCAAGGGTAAGCGCTACAGCCTGCCGCATTCGCGGGTTATGATCCATCAGCCCCTGGGTGGCTTCCAGGGACAGGCGACGGACATTGATATCCACGCACAGGAGATTCTCAAAATCCGCGCCCGCTTGAATGAACTTTTGGCGCACCATACCGGTCAGTCGGTAGAGCAACTGGCGAAGGACACGGATCGTGATAACTTCATGGGGCCCTCGCAGGCACAGGAGTATGGTTTGATTGATCGGGTGCTTGACAGTCGGGCACCAGAAACGGACACTTGAAAGCGTTTAAGCGTTTCTTTTCATTAAGATAGACCGCTTTTATAGAAATACTGGCAACACGGGCAATGGCGTATGAGCGACAACGAGCAAGGCACTGACGGCAAGATCCTCTACTGTTCCTTTTGCGGGAAGTCCCAACACGAGGTACGCAAACTGATTGCGGGGCCTAGCGTCTACATCTGCGACGAGTGTGTTGAGCTGTGCAATGACATCATTCGCGAGGAACTGGAAGATGCCGGCATTGCTGATCGTGAGCAACTACCGATCCCCAAGGAAATTCACGCCTTTCTTGACGAATATGTGATCGGTCAGGAGGAAGCCAAAAAAGTCCTGTCGGTGGCGGTCTACAACCATTACAAACGGCTGGAGCCAGGCCGTCGTGGTGAAGACGCTATCGAGCTGACGAAAAGCAACATTCTGCTGATCGGCCCCACAGGCTCCGGCAAAACCCTGCTCGCGGAAACGCTGGCTCGCATGCTCAACGTGCCCTTCACCATTGCCGATGCGACCACGCTGACGGAAGCGGGTTACGTAGGAGAGGACGTCGAAAATATCATTCAGAAGTTGCTGCAAAAGTGCGACTATGATGTGGAAAAAGCCCAGACCGGCATTGTCTACATCGACGAAATCGACAAGGTGTCTCGTAAGGCTGAGAATCCCTCCATCACCCGTGATGTCTCCGGTGAGGGGGTGCAGCAGGCGCTGTTGAAACTCATCGAGGGTACCATCGCGTCCGTGCCGCCCCAGGGCGGACGCAAGCACCCTCAGCAGGAATTTCTGCAGGTGGACACCGGTCAGATCCTGTTTATCTGTGGGGGCGCTTTTGCTGGCCTCGAAAAGGTGATCCAGGACCGCTCCAGCAAGTCCGGCATCGGTTTCTCAGCGGAAGTGAAGTCTCAGGAGACACAGCCTGATGTGGGTGAGCTGCTGGCGGACGTGGAGCCTGAGGATCTGGTCAAGTATGGCCTGATACCGGAATTCGTCGGGCGGCTGCCGGTGGTGGCCACACTGCGCGAGCTGAATGAAGACGCGCTGGTACGAATTCTGGTGGAGCCCAAAAATGCGCTTGCCAAGCAGTATGGCTTGCTGTTTGAAATGGAAGGTTGTGAGCTGGACATCCGGGAAGAGGCGCTACACGCGATTGCGCGTCGCGCCATGGCCCGCAAAACCGGGGCGCGGGGATTGCGCACGATTCTTGAATCGGTGCTGCTAAATTCCATGTACGAGTTGCCGTCCATGGAAGGCGTTAGCAAGGTGGTGGTGGACGAGACCGGTATTGACGGTGATGCAGAGCCACTGATGCTGTACGAGAATCAGGCGCAGCAGGCCACCGGTAGCGAATAGACCGGCTGCTTACAAGGATTAGAAACGGGTGCTGTGTGCACCCGTTTTTTTTGCCTGGCAAATTTGTCGCCGGGCATCGCCTGCGACAAGCCGGCTCTGGCAAGCGCCCTGGCTGATTTGGTCTTTTGGCTTCGCCATGGGTCCTGCGCTTTCATTCTCAGACCGTTTGAATTTATGCTGCGACAATCCCATATGAGATGTAGCGAAGGTTGATTGGGTTCGCCTTCATTTATTCTTAAGTTCCTACGGCACGGCGCCTTGTTCGTGCCACGCACCGGAAGATTGCATGTCTGATAACGAAACAAGCTCAGTCGCTAGCCAGCCCACACCGGTTTTAAGCCTGCGTGACGTGGTGGTTTACCCCTACATGGTGATTCCACTTTTCGTCGGGCGGGATCGCTCAATTCAGGCGCTGGATCAGGCCATGAACGTCGATAAGCGCATATTGCTGGTCACCCAGCGTAGTCCGGATCTGGACGAGCCTGGTGCGGATGATCTCTATGCGGTGGGTACCCTGTCGACCGTCCTGCAACTGCTGCGCCTGCCGGATGGCACCACCAAAGTGCTGGTTGAGGGCGGTGAGCGGGTTCGCATCACGGAGCTGTCTGATGCGGACGGCTACTTCGAGGCCAGTTGGGAACCGCTTGCGGATGAAGGTAGCCCTGATAAGGAGCTGGAAGTAGCCATGCGTTCCTTGGTTGGCGTGTTCGAGCAGTACGTCAAGTTGAACCGCAAGATCCCGCCGGAGCTTCTGACGACGCTGGCGGGCATTGATGACCCCTCGCGACTGGCCGATACGGTGGCGGCGCATCTATCGATCCGTCTGGAGCAAAAGCAGGAGCTGCTGGAAATGGGCAGCGCATTCGATCGTATCGAGCACCTTATGGGCCTGGTTGAAGGTGAGATGGAGGTCCTGCAGCTGGAAAAACGGATTCGTGGGCGGGTTAAGACCCAGATGGAAAAATCCCAGCGCGAGTACTACCTGAATGAGCAGATGAAGGCCATTCAAAAGGAGCTCGGGGATCTGGACGATGCACCCAATGACCTGGAAGATCTCGAGCGCCGCATCCAGGAAGCCGGCATGAGTGAGGAGGCGTTGAAAAAATCCACCTCCGAATTGAACAAGCTCAAGATGATGTCGCCCATGTCTGCGGAAGCGACCGTGGTGCGCAATTACATCGACTGGGTTCTGTCCGTACCCTGGAAAAAGCGTTCGCGTATCCGTAAGAAGCTGGATCAGGCTGAGGATATTCTGGAAGCAGATCACTACGGGCTGGACAAGGTCAAGGAACGGATTCTTGAGTATCTGGCCGTACAGCAACGGGTGAAGGCCATGAAGGGGCCGATCCTGTGTCTTGTTGGTCCGCCAGGTGTGGGTAAGACCTCCCTGGGCCGGTCCATCGCCAAGGCAACCGGGCGTAAATTTGTGCGCATGAGTCTTGGCGGTGTGCGCGATGAGGCGGAAATTCGCGGTCATCGGCGTACCTATATCGGCTCCATGCCGGGGCGTCTGGTACAGAATCTGGCCAAGGTGGGAACGCGCAATCCCCTGTTTATGCTCGACGAGCTGGACAAGATGTCCATGGATTTCCGGGGAGACCCTTCTTCAGCGCTGCTGGAGGTGCTGGATCCGGAACAGAATAACGCCTTCAACGATCACTATCTGGAGGTCGACCTGGATCTGTCGGAGGTCATGTTTATCGCGACCGCCAATTCGCTGAATATTCCCGGCCCCTTGCTGGACCGTATGGAAGTGATTCGCATACCGGGTTACACGGAAGATGAAAAGCAAGCCATTGCTGAGCGCTATCTGCTGCCCAAGCAAATGGCTCAACACGGGCTCAAGCAGGAAGAGGTCAGCGTTTCCGGCCAGGTCCTGCTGGACATTATTCGTTACTACACGCGTGAGTCCGGCGTTCGTTCACTGGAACGTGAGATTGCGAAGATTTGCCGCAAGGTGGTCAAGCGCCTGGCCATGGAGCGTGACAAGACCTCCATGACGGTCACTGCGCGCAATCTCGAGTCCTACCTGGGCGTTCGACGCTTCCGTTATGGTGTGGCCGAGGACACCAACGAGATCGGTCAGGTTACCGGGCTGGCCTGGACTGAGGTCGGTGGCGAGTTGCTGACGCTGGAGGCAACGCTGGTGCCCGGTAAAGGGGCGCTCACGCTGACCGGACACCTGGGCGATGTGATGAAGGAGTCCATCCAGGCGGCCATGACCGTGGTGCGCAGTCGCGCGGAACTCCTGGGTATTGATGAAGAGTTTTACAAGAAATTCGACGCTCACGTGCATGTGCCGGAAGGCGCGACACCAAAAGACGGGCCCAGCGCCGGCATTGGCATGTGTACCGCGCTGGTGTCTGCGTTGACGCGCATTCCCGTACACGCGGACGTGGCCATGACCGGAGAGATTACGCTGCGGGGCAAGGTGCTACCCATCGGCGGTTTGAAAGAGAAGCTGCTGGCAGCGCATCGCGGCGGCATGCGCATGGTGATCATTCCCAAGGAGAATGAGAAGGATCTACCGGATATTCCCAAGAATATTATCCGCAAGCTGGACGTACGCCCGGTCAGTACCATTGATGAGGTGCTGAACCTGGCGCTGGTTGAATTGCCACAGGGCGAGGCGGTAAGAACGGAGGCGGATACGGCGCGTGGCGAAGGCGATAGCGAGACGGGCCGGCGAGCTCACTAGGGTGCCCTGAGGTCGTTCGGCAGGCACGCCGGCCGTTCGGTAGCGAGTACACGCGCTGGTTCTTCCGGGTCCGTTTGTCGCTTATTTTGCCAGTGAAAATAGCGGCTAAAAACGGTCGTTTTCAACCAAATTAGACGCTTGGGTTGGCTAGCTCACAAATGACATTCACAAAGGCGCTGAAAAGTCGTTGCAACGCCTCTTGTGGGTGTATTAGTATCGACCGCACGCCGCGACAGGCTGAGGTCTGCAGCGGTCTCCGGGCTTAAAGGGAGCCCGGTGCCGGGCAGATTTTTTGTTACTGGCCGTGACCAAAAAACCCCGTATTAGCCCTACGCATTTTTTCTACAGCTACTTGACATACTTGGAGTGCAAGAATGAACAAATCTGAACTGATCGATGCCGTTGCTGCGGCAACTGGCCTGACCAAGGCCGATGCCGGTCGTGCTCTGGACGCTACCACCGACGCCATCGCTTCCGCTCTCCAGCAGGGCAACCAGGTCTCTCTGGTCGGCTTTGGTACCTTCACGGTACGCCATCGCGCAGCACGCACGGGCCGCAACCCGCGCACCGGTGAAACCATCGAAATCAAAGCGTCAAATAACCCGGCATTTAAGGCTGGCAAAGCGCTTAAGGATGCCGTAAACTAGCGCGCCTTTCGCAGGGTGCTTAGCTCAGTTGGGAGAGCATCGCCCTTACAAGGCGAGGGTCGGCGGTTCGAGCCCGTCAGCACCCACCAGTTGTAAACAGTTTAGGAGTGGTAGTTCAGTTGGTTAGAATACCGGCCTGTCACGCCGGGGGTCGCGGGTTCGAGTCCCGTCCACTCCGCCACTGATCGAGAAGGGCGCCCATGGCGCCCTTTTCTTTAACCGGCGCTGCGAGCAGGGCACGCGCGCTTGTGCTGCCAGGCAGCCACAGCGCAAACGTCAGCCGTAACGCCCTAACGTCCGCTCACGGTCACCTGACCCCGGACATGACTACGGATATTTCCAAACATGGTTTTGCAGTCAATTCGTGATCGCCTGACGGGCGTGCTGGCCTTTGTGGTGTTGGGTTTGCTCGTCATTCCTTTCGCCTTCGTAGGCGTCAACGAGTACTTTTCCAGCAGCAGTCTGAATCAGGTCGCACTGGTCAATGACGAGGAAATCACATTTGACCAGTTCAACCAGAGCTTCCTTAACTACCGTCGCCAACGTCAGCAGCAGCTCGGCGCCGCTTTTGATCCTGATGTTTTTGATGGCCTGATCGCACGCCTTGAACATCTGGATCGGATGATCGATGAAGAGCTGCTACGTCAGGCTGCCGTGTCACTGGGCTACGATGTGGATAACACGCTGCTGGCGGAACAGATTCGAACCATTCCAGCCTTTCAGGTTGATGGCGTTTTTAACGCCGACGTCTATCAGGCGCGACTGCTTGCGGAAGGCTTGACCATTGCGCAGTTCGAGCAGCAGCTGCGGCAGGCGGCCATCATGGAAACCTTGCCGCGGGGCGTTCTCGAATCCAGCTTCGCAACGCCCATAGAATCCGAGCGTCTGATTGCGTTACTGCAGCAGCAACGGAGTTTTGAGGCGGTGACCGTGCCGGCTGATCCAGCCAGCATCGTGGGTGAGTTTACCGCTGAAGAAGAGACGAGCTGGTTCGAGCAGAATCAGTCGCGCTTTATGACCGAAGAACAGGTCACGATCGAGTTTCTGGAACTGAACGCCGATCAATTTCCGGCGGCGGAAGCGCCCGATGACGATGTGCTTCTGGCCAGCTATGAAGCTCAGAAGGGACGTTTTCTCGTACCGGAGCAGCGCCAGGTGTCGCATATTTTGATCGAAGTTCCAGCCACGGCTTCCAGCACGGAAATTGAGCAGGGCCGGCTGGAGGCCGAGGTGTTGAGCCAGCGCGCCCTGGCCGGAGAGGATTTTGCCACCCTGGCTAGGGAAAACTCCGAGGACATTGGCTCGGCCAGTGCCGGCGGAAGCCTTGGCTTCCTGGAGCAGGGCATCATGCCCGAAGCCTTCGAGGCGGCTGTCTATGAGTTGTCACTCGCCGATCCCATATCCGAGCCGGTGCAGACCGGCTTTGGCTGGCACGTCATTTTACTGACCGCTATCGAGCCGGCCACGGGCATGGACTTCGAAGCGGCCCGGGAGGTGCTGCTGGAAGAGGCGCAGCAAGAGCAGGCTGAACGCCAGTTTCTTGAATTGGCGGATCGCCTGGTCGATATCGTTTATGAAGACCCCACCACGCTCGAAGCCGCGTCCCTGGATATGGGGCTGGAGATTCAGACCGAGGGCCCCTTTACCCGAAACGGCGGCTTTGGTGTGAGTGCGGAGCCAGAGGTACTTGCAGCTGCCTTTTCTGACCTGGTGCTGGAGCAAGGTTCCGCGTCGGATCTGATTGAACTGAGCCCGACACGGGCGGTCGTGCTGCGGGTGCTGAATCATGAGCCGGTGCGTGCGCAGACGTTGGATGAGGTACGTGAGCAGGTGCAGAGCCTGCTGCGCCAGGAGCGGGCCAGTGAGCTGGCCCGAGTGCAGGCGGAGAGCATGTTGGTGCGCTTGGAGACCGGCGAAGAACTGGCTGCGATCGCGGAAGAGGCAGGGCTGGTGGTTGTCACCGTGCCGGCGGCGCGCCGCCAGTCCATGAGCCCGGATCCTGTGGCGGTGCAAAACGTCTTCAAACTACCGCGTCCCGCTGAGGACGGCGAAAGCTATCACGTGGTAGACGCGGCGAACGGTTCAGCCCTGGTCATACTTCGGGCCGTGACCGATGGCGTTGCTGATGAAGCGAGCGGCTTTGGCAGCCTGCAGGCAGGCCAGATGATGGGTACAGTGGTCGGTAGCGTGGAAAGCATTGGGTTGGTGCGACAGCGACGCGAAGCGGCCTCGATCCCGGTTTTTGAAGACCGGGTGGGCGTCTCACGCTAGCGCCCCGCAGGACGCCCATAAAAAAAGCGGCCGGGAGCCGCTTTTTTTGTGTCTTCTTGTCGGCCCGGCTAGGACAGATCGGGTATGCCGAGAATGTTGTAGCCGGAATCGACATAGGTAATCTCGCCGGTAACACCGGACGCGAGATCAGAACACAGAAAGGCGGCCACATTACCCACTTCCTCCGCCGTGATGGTGCGGCGCAGCGGCGCACTGTCCGTAATGTGCTCAAGGATCTTGCGAAAATTGCCGATGCCAGCTGCCGCCAGCGTCTTGATCGGCCCGGCCGAGATACCGTTAACACGAATGCCCTCCGGGCCGAGGCTGTTGGCCATATAGCGCACATTGGCCTCCAGTGAGGCCTTGGCCAGGCCTATGACGTTATAGCCGGGCAGGGCGCGAAGGGCGCCCAGATAGCTTAGCGTTAAGCAGGCTGCCTGGCGGCCCTGCATCATGCTGCGACCGGCTTTGGCCAGCGCGGCAAAGCTGTAGGAGGAAATATCATGCGCGATCTTGAAGCCCTCCCGGGTGACCGCATCCATATAGTCGCCCTGGATTTGCTCGCGGGGGGCAAATCCGACCGCGTGCACGAGAATGTCATAGCCATCCCAGTGCCCGGCCAGGTCGCTGTAGACCTGGTCGATTTGCTCATCATGTGCGACATCCAGCGGCAAAACGATCCGGGATCCGGTTTGTTCCGCGATGCGATCGACGCGTGATTTCAGTTTTTCCGTTTGATAGGTAAAGGCCAACTCGGCACCTTCGCGATGCATGGCCTCCGCGATACCCCAGGCAATAGAACGGTTACTCGCGACGCCTACGATCAGGGCGCGCTTACCGGCAAGAAATCCCATCATGTTCTCCTTTCTTCTTTATCTCTGTGCGTCACGGCTATCTCCAGACGATACGCGTGAGGCCAGTGGGTCATTTAGCGGTCATAGTCGAGCGCCTGTGCAGCGCCATGTTCAATCACGTCCGTACCGTCAAAGGCCAGGGCACCATTCACCCAGGTTGACATCACACGTCCTTGAAAACTGCGTCCCTCAAACGGCGTCCATGCGATATGCGCGCGCTGTCGTTCCTGCGTGGCCAGGGTCTCACCCTGCAGGTCAACCAGCACCAGGTCAGCCCAGTAGCCCTCGCGGAGATAGCCCCGATCTTTGACATCAAAACGGTCCGCCGGATTGTGCATGCCCTTGGTCACCAGATTGGTCAGAGACAGCTTGCCGCGCGCTACCAAATCCAGGCTACCGACCAGCACATCCTGGACCAGCGGCAGGCCCGCGGGTGCTTTGAAGTAGTCGTTCGTGCTTTTTTCCGCCAGCGTATGTGGCGCGTGGTCCGTGGCCAGGATATCGATGCGGCCATCGTCCAAAGCGGCTAACAGGCCCGCCTGATCAGCGGCGGTCTTGATGGCCGGGTTGCACTTGATGCGGTTGCCGAGGCTGGCAAAGTCGGCATCGGTAAAATGCAGGAAATGGATACAGGTCTCAGCGGTAATCTTCTTGCCGGCCATGGGGCCGGGTTCAAAAAAGTCCAACTCGCGGGCTGTGGTCAGGTGGAGCACGTGCAAGCGCGCTTCGTGTTCACGCGCCAGGGAAGTGGCCATGTCGGTTGAGGCATAGCAGGCTTCGGCGCTGCGAATCCTGGGGTGTAACTCAACGGGTATTTCCCGCCCGTAGCGGGCTTCGGCAGCGGCGATGTTTTCCTCAATCATGGGGGAATATTCACAGTGGGTCGCTATCACCAAGGGACAGTCGCGAAAAATCAGGGACAGGACCTTCTCATCGTCTACCAGCATATTGCCGGTACTGGCCCCCATGAATACCTTGACACCACAGGCGAGGTGGGGGTTCACGGCTCGCACGTCCTCAATATTGTCGTTGCTAGCCCCAAGATAGAAGCCCCAGTTGGCCGCCGCATGCTCGCGGGCCACCGCATGTTTGGCCTCCAGAGCGGCCTCATTGGTGGTGGTTGGGTTGGTGTTAGGCATATCCATAAAACTGGTCACACCACCCGCGACGGCGGCCCGAGACTCGCTACGAATGCTGCCCTTGTGGGGGGCGCCAGGATCGCGGAAATGAACCTGATCATCAATAAAGCCCGGCAGTAGGTGTAATCCTTTTGCGTCAATGACCTGTGCGCCCGCCGGCGCGCTGATCGAATCGCTGATGCGCTCGATGCGCCCGTCCTTGATCAGTAGATCGGCCGTGAAGACCTGACCTTCGTTAACCAGAGTTGCATTGGTGATCAGTGTTTGGCTCATGGATGGCCCCCGCGCAAAGCCGTAAGTGAGGAAGCCTGATTGTACCGCGCTTGTGCTTAGGGCGGGGGGTGTTTGTCGGAACCCGGGACGGGATCAATGCCGCCTTCGCAGAGCGGATGGCAGCGCAGGATGCGCTTGATGGCCAGCCAGCTGCCCCGTGCCGGACCGTGCAAGCGGATGGCTTCCTGCGCATAGCGTGAACAGCTTGGCGTGAAGCGGCAATGCATGCCAATCAACGGACTCAGCGTCAGCTGGTAAAGGCGGATCATGCTAAGCAGTAAACGTTCCATGGGCGCAGCTTAGGCGCTTTTGCCCTGTGGAGCAAAAAACACTTGCCCCAGACTGGCGCTTCGGCTATAACATCGGTCTTTTCCCGCCCCTTCAGGGGTTCGGTGCTTAGTAAAAAGCAATAAAATCAAGGGTTTATTAAATAAACCTGCGTAGTAAGAGGAGTTAATGCCGGATGTCCAGCACGCAAGTCAAGCTGCCCAAGGGTTACAAGCCCACGCAGAAAGAAGAATATATGTCAGCCAAACAGCTGGAGTACTTCCGTCACAAGCTACTGAGCTGGCGCGATGAACTGGTGGAAGAATCACGTGAAACCATCAGCAATCTGCAGGAAGAGGTGCGGGATGTTGGTGATGAGGCGGAACGCGCGACCCGCGAAACGGAAAACAGCCTTGAGCTTCGCACGCGCGATCGCTACCGCAAGCTGATCAAGAAAATTGATCAGGCGCTCATGCGCGTTGACGAGGGTGAGTACGGTTACTGCGAAGAAACTGGCGAAGAGATTGGTCTGGCGCGACTTGAAGCACGCCCCATCGCCACCTTGTGCCTGGATGCACAGGAGCGTTGGGAGCTGCGCCAGAAACAGATGGGTGATGGCCGCTAGACGGTTTCATGGAACGACGGAAAAACCGGCTTTCGGGCCGGTTTTTTTATGCCTGTTCGTCGCGCTCCATGCGCTCCGCCGCCTGCATGATGGCAGCGAGCATGGCATGCAGGCCGTTGGCTCGGGTTGGGCTCAGATGCTCGCCCAGACCCAGTTCCTTAACAAAGCGCGGTGGTGTTTCCAGAATGACCCGGGCCGGTAGATCGGAATAGACACGCACCAGCAGGGCGATAAGGCCACTGACAATGGCTGCATCGGAGTTGGCGCGAATACGGACCGCTTCCCGGTCACCGTCAATCAGCAGCCAAACGCGACTTTGACAGCCATCAAGCAGCTTGTCATCACGTTTTTCATCTGCGTCCAATGGCGCCAATTTGCGGCCCAGATCGATCAGATACTGGTAACGATCCAGCCATTCGGGAAACAGGCTGAACTCGTCGATAATCTCATCTTGTGCGCTCTGCGGATCGTTCATATGCAAGACTCTCGAGATGCGTTAGCTGCGCCGCCAGCGGGTTGCACCAGCGCCATCTTCCAGCACAATGCCCATGCCGGTCAGCTGATCACGCAACTCATCCGCGCGACCGAAATTCCGGTCCTTGCGGGCCTGGTCGCGTTCTTGCACCAGTTGGTCAATGTGCGCGTCATCATCTTGTGCACCGCCCTTAAACCACTGTTCCGGATCAACGGTCAGCAAACCGATCAATGCGCCATCCGCGAGCAGTTCACCAGCCAGCACGCGCAGTTGATCGTCCGGAGCCTCTGCCCCCAGAGCGCTGCCCAGTTTCCGTGCCAGGGTATTGAGTTCCGCCAACGCGTCGGGCGTTGCCAAATCGTCTTCCAGCGCGGCGATAAAAGCGGCGCCGGGCTCGCTGGCTTGCAGGTCCGGTAAGACCGCCAGCGCATCGCGAAGTACCGCATACATGCGGTCCAGTGTGCGCTGAGCCTGCCGAATGGCTTGTTCTGACCAGTCCAGGGGCTGTCGGTAGTGGGCGCTGAGCAGAACATAGCGCAGCGCCTCACCGGGGAAGTGCTGAATCAGTTCGTGCACGATCAGCGTATTACCCAGTGACTTGGACATTTTTTCCTTGTCGACCGTTACAAAGCCATTATGCATCCAGTAGCGCGCAAACGGCTTACCGCCGTGCACGCAAACGCTCTGGGCAATTTCATTCTCATGATGCGGAAATACCAGGTCCTGACCACCGCCATGAATATCGATGGTTTCGCCGAGATGTTCCGCTGCCATGGCTGAGCATTCAAGGTGCCAGCCCGGACGCCCCCAGCCCCAGGGGCTTTCCCAGCCTGGTTGTGGGTCAACGGACGGTTTCCACAGCACAAAATCACCCGCATTGCGCTTGTAGGGTGCCACCTCAACACGGGCGCCGGCTACCATGTCGTCCATGCTGCGGCGTGATAGGGCGCCGTACTGCTCGTAGCTATCGATGGCGAACAGCACATGACCCTCAGCCGCGTAGGCATGCCCCGAGGCAATAAGCCGTTCGATCATGGAAATCATCTGCGGAATATGCTCGGTAGCAAGGGGTTCAATCGTTGGCAAGCGCACACCGAGAGCCCCCATATCCTCATGGTAAGCGCGTGTGTAGCGACCACTGATCACTTCAATGGGCACATTTTCGGCGGCGGCTGAGGCGTTTATTTTGTCGTCCACATCGGTGATGTTGCGGGCATAGACAACCTCGCCAAAGCGACGTGCGAGCACCCGCGCCAGCAATTCAAAGATAACCGCCGGACGGGCATTGCCGATGTGTGCGTAGTTATACACGGTTGGTCCGCAGGCATAGAGCGTGACCCGGTTGGGATCGAGCGGTTCAAAGCGTTCCTTGCTGCGGGACAACGTATTGTATAAGCGGATAGTCACTGCTCTGGCTACCTTGTAATGGGGCGGGCCAGCGGGGCAGGGCTGGCAGGTTTGATCCTGACGCGTGCTGCCGTTAAAGTCGTGGCCGGTCGCCGTTCGGCCGGCGGTACCGGCAAGCGACTATTCTAACCCGAAGATACGAGATTCGGGCGCATCAAATGGGCCAGATATACGATCAGGCCCGGTTCAGGAGACGGTACCATGACAGCGAGTCAGTCCCCAGTTTCCCATTTCGGGAATCATGTGCAGCAGCAACAGGCCGTCTGGGCACAGGCCTTGCAGGCCGAGCAGTTCGATGCGGCGCTTATACACTCCGGCAGCCAGCTGTACAGCTTCCTTGATGATTACCACTACCCATTCCGCGCTAACCCGCATTTTCTGGCCTGGCTGCCGCTGGCACGCCACGATGAGAGCGTGCTGATTATCCGGCCAGACCAGCCACCGGTGCTGTACTACTTTCAACCTGATGACTATTGGTATCTTCCACCGGCTGACCCGGAAAGCTGGTGGGGGGATTTTTTTGATGTGCGTCCAGTGCGGGAAACGGGGCAGTGGCGCAGCGCCATCCCCGAAGGTCGTGTGGCTTATGTGGGCGATGCTCCCGCCTTAAATGATTGCCAGGAATTGAATCCGCCCCGGCTTCTGAATCGTCTGCACCTGGCCCGTACGGTCAAGACGCCCTATGAACAGGCCTGCCTGCGCAGCGCCGCGGCCACCGCCGCGCGCGCCCATCGGGCTGCTGCGGAGGCGTTTCGGGACGGCCAGTCCGAGTTCGCGATTCATCAGGCTTACCTGCATGCGGCACAGCAGGAGGACGCGGACCTGCCCTACGGCAGCATCGTGGCATTGAACGAACATGGTGCGGTATTGCATTACCAGCAGCATGAACGCATTGCGCCACACACCCACCGGTCTTTTCTGATCGACGCGGGGGCTACCTGCCATGGGTATTGCTCGGACATAACGCGTAGCTACAGCGCTAGCCCCGGCGCTTTTGCGGATCTGATTAGCGCTATGGATGCCCTGCAACTGCGCCTTTGTGACGGCATGCGGGCGGGCGTGGACTACCGAGCGCTGCACCTTGAGGCGCACGCGGGCATTGCTCAGCTGTTGGTCGACTCGGGGCTGATTCGCTGTGATGTGGAGCAGGCCCTCAGCACCGGGCTGAGCAGTGTGTTTTTTCCGCACGGTCTAGGGCATTTCCTCGGGCTCCAAACCCATGACGTGGCTGGTTTGCTGGCGGATGCGGACGGCACTGAGATCGCGCGCCCAGACGGACATCCTTTTCTCCGGCTGACACGGGTGCTGGAGGCGGGCAATGTGGTCACGGTTGAGCCGGGTCTCTATTTTATAGATTCGCTGCTGAACCGCTGGCGTGCTGGCCCCGACGCAGCGCTGATTCACTGGCCTGCCGTAGAAGAATTGCGCCCCTATGGTGGCATTCGTATTGAGGATGATGTGCTGGTTACCGATGCGCAGCCGGAGAACATGAGCCGTGATGCTTTTGCGGCGCTCTGAGCGCAAGCTCAGGCTCAATCGTCGCCAATCCCCAGCCCACGCAGCTGCGAGACCGGCATTTCGCCAGCGGGGCCGTGATTCCAGATATTGGCACGGTTTTCCACGTCACGGCGCTTGTCGATGCTGGCCATGGCCTTAACGGCCTGCATAATGCCCGCATCTTTTATCGCGTTGGTGACGAATAAATCCAGTTCGGCCACATAGGGGTCGCCGATAATTTTCCGCATCACGCGATTGGCCGTTGATAGATCCTCCGGAAACAGATGCTTGCCCGTCTGCAGCAGGTAATGATCTGACACCGATTGCAGTGTGACCAGACTGCAGTAGGCATCGTCCAGCAGGCCGATAATGCCGAGATGGTCAGGAATCACGTCCTCGCCTTGTTCCCAGTAGGAGATCACCATGGCAACGATCTGTTCCATCTCCGATTCCAGACCCACCGTCCGCGCCGCGGTCATGGCCACCTTGAGCATGTAAGGTACCTGCTCAACATAGCCGGTGACAAAGCGCGTACCGCGCTCCAGTTCTGCCTCATCCGGGACGATGCCGTTACGTTCCGCAATGACCGCCAACAGATCATGCAGGTCGCGCGCCGCCAGCGCATCACTACAGATGTCGTGAATCATGGCTTCTATGGCGGACGTTTCCATGTCTCTATCGCGTGGCTCGAAACAGACGAAAGTCTGCGTGATTTGGCCGCTTATCACAAGCCAAACCACCTTTTTGCTTGGCCTCGGAAAGCGCTTCACGTAGGCTAAGCCGTCCGTGCTGGAGTCCCGCTGTGCTGTACCTGTCTGTTGTCGCCCTTTTTATCGGGCCTCTGCTCTACCGTTGGCTGCGCCGCGGCGGCTTGCTGGCCCGGGCGGTTGATCGCTTTCTGGTAGCCATTCTGGTTGTGCTGATCGTGTTCTTGCTGGTGCCCGAGATGTTTGTGCACATGGGTTTCACAGCTATTGCTCTGATAGCAGCCGGCTATCTCATCCCTGGCCTGCTGGAACGTCTCGTGCAACGGGCGGCATCCACGTTTCACACCATAAGTCTGCTCTTGGCCCTGACGGGCTTGGTGTTGCATGCGCTGCTCGAGGGCGCTGCGCTGGTTGGCAGCGGTGGAGAATCCGGCTTTTCGATCGTTGTGATCCTGCATCGTCTGGGGGTTGGCTTGGTGCTCTGGTTTATGGTGCAGCCGGTCTTTGGCGGGCGCGTAGCCTGGAGCGTCCTGACGCTTGTGGCTGTGGCTACGCTAGCAGGAGCATGGCTTTCAGAACCCTTGCTTTCCAGAGGGCACGATCATGGGGTGCACGTGCTCCAGGCGCTGGTTATCGGCACCATCATTCACAGCCTGGTACATCGTGGCCACGCGCATGCGAATTCCTCAGCACACACGCAAAGCGGATCGAACTAAGCCTGTCAATGCAGCAGGGAATTATTTGGTCAAGTCGTTGTCCTAGATAAGCAAGCGAGTCTCACGACATAAGACTACTCTTGGTCGTGAAATCTCTAGTTCTCCTCTTGTGTATTGACTTTTAAGGCGCCGCAACCGGCGCCTTTTTTTATGGCGGTGCTGGTCGTCAGCCCGGGTTCAGGTTAGCCTTGAGACATTCCCGCTAGCGCGTCGTCGCAAGGAGTTCTCTATGCCTCTGGATCCCGGACTTGGACTGACCATTCGCCCCCTGACTGCAGCCGACGAGGCGGCCTGGCGGGAACTGTGGACCGGCTATCTTGAATACTACGAATCAGAGCTGCCCGAGGAGATTTACCGCACCACCTTTGCGCGGCTCCTGAGCGATGATCCACAGGAATTTCACGGTCTCGTTGCCGAGCGGGGGGGAGAACTGCTGGGTCTGGTGCATTACGTGTATCACCGCAGTTGCTGGAGCATCGAAAACAACTGCTACCTGCAGGATCTTTTTGTGGCGCCTGAATGGCGTGGCAAAAGCATCGGGCGGGCTCTGATCGAGGCGGTCTATGCGGCCTCTGATATGGATGGGCATCCCAATGTCTACTGGCTAACCCAGCACTTTAACGACGTTGGGCGACGTCTCTATGACCGGGTAGGGACCCTGAGTCCGTTCGTGGTCTACAACCGGCCCGGCTACGACGCCTAAAGCTGCATGGTATAAGCAGAAGCGCCCATGCTGACAGTACGATCAACGGCAACTAGCCAATGATGTTTCGTTCGCTATGGGTTGCCTGTCTGCTAGTGGGCGCTCTCATGTCGCACCCAGCAGAAGCGGATCAACTCCTTATCGAGGTCAGTGGTGTGGATACGCCCGCCGCTAACAACATCCGTGCGGAGCTCGATGGTGGCTGGGTGTCCGGCGGCATGTTGACTTCCGAACGTCGCCGGGAGCGATTGCTGAAACTTATCGAGGCGGGTGCAGTCGCCGCCATGCGTCCCTTCGGCTATTACGAGGCGCAGGCCAGTGCGAGATTGCAACAGCAAGATGATGGCTCCTGGCGTGCAGACATTGCGGTGCAGGCCGGCCCACCGGTTCGCATAGACGATTTGCTTTTAGAGATCAGCGGTGAGGGTGCTGAGTCGCCGGATCTGCGCGCGTGGGAAACGCGCTGGCCCCTGCATGGGGGCGAGGTCCTGAATCAGGTCGCCTGGGACGCGCAGATAGCACAGCTGCGCGATTTGCTGGAAGCGGACGGTTATTTCAATGCCGTATTTGTCCAGCAACGGATTGAGCTTTATGCGTCTGAGCAGCGCGCAGATCTGTTTCTGGAGGTGCATACGGGGCCTCGTTCCGTGTTCGGTGAGGTGGTTTTTGAGCAGGACTTTCTGGCGCCTTACGTGTTGGCGCCGGTGCCCCGGTTTCGGCCCGGTGAACCCTATGCGCAATGGCAGGTTGATCAGCTTCGAACGGACCTCTGGAAGCTGGGTTTTTTCGGCACGGTTAACGTTAGCGAGGAGCGCTCATCTGGCCTGGCCCCGCCGACCGTTGACCTGAGGGTGGAGTTGACACCGGGCAAGCGCAATACCCATCAGGGCACATTAGGCTACGGGACCGATACGGAATGGCGCGCCCAGTATCGCTGGCAGCGCCATCTGCTCTCAGAACGTGGTGACTCGCTCTCGCTTGGCACCTCGTGGCAAAAACGCACGCGCAAGCTCCTGCTAACCGGTGAATATCGACTGCCCCGTCGTGCACGCCGTCAGGAGTACTGGCTGTTCAGTCCAAGTCTGGCCCAGGAAGACCAGCTGTTTGAGCTCGACATTGATGGTCAGGACGAGAAGTTGCCGATAGCCGAGGGGCGTCTGGATGAGGCCTTTGCCCGTCTGGGCCGCGTCAGGCTGCGGAATCCCCGTAACAGCCGTGAACAACTGATCGAAACAATATTTCTTCAGTTTGTTTCAGAAGACAATGAATTTGCTGAGATTTCTGACCTGGATCGTGCTGCTCTACGCCACAGTGCTCCGCTGATCCCCGGTGGTCGAGTGAACTCGCTGGCACTGGGCATTGAGTGGGATCTGCCGGTGCTAACGGGGCGGGGTTTTGATCTCAGCGGTCACCGACAGCGCGCCAGCCTGTTTAGCTCCAGTGATCGCTGGGGTTCGGACGTTAGCTACAGCCAAATCTACCTGTCGTCGCGCTGGAACCTCCGGCTCAATGACGACTGGCGCTTACTGCTGCGTGGCGAAGCGGCATACAGTGACGCCGAGGTACGGGAGCTTTCCTTTGAGCGCCAGGGTTTGCAGCTGGAGGTTTCCTTGACTGAGCTGCCCGTTCGCTATCGGTTCAAGGCTGGCGGTGGGTTCAGTGTTCGAGGTTATGGCTACGAAAGCCTGAGTAATAACGGCCTGGGCTCCAATCATTTGCTTACCGCAAGTGTGGAGTTGGAGCGTCGACTGGTGGGTGATTGGTCCGTCAGCACGTTCTTTGATACGGGGAATGCTTTCAATGACTGGAGCCAACCTGGCCTGCGCAAGGGCGCGGGCCTTGGGCTGCGTTGGTATGCGCTGGGTTTTCCGCTGCGTCTTGATGTGGCTTCGGCGCTGGATCTACCCGGCAATCCCTGGCGGCTGCATCTGACGCTGGGCACGACACTTTTCTGATGCGCAGGCGCAGACCTATGCTCCGGGGCTTTTTACTTGGCGCTACCGTGCTGCTGGTGCTGAGTGCGCTGTCCGTTGGTTGGCTGCTGCGCAGTGAGCAGGGCGCCCGTTTCCTGTTGCACCGCATCGGTGCTGGCCAGGGACTCTCCTATGGCACGCTGCGGGGCGACCTGTGGCATGGGCTCACCCTGCAGGAGGCCCGGTGGCGCACGGATACGCTCACCTGGTCAGCGCAAGCTCTGGTTCTGAAAGTCAGACTCGGCTGGCGCGATCAGAGTCTGCGCATTAGACAGCTGGATATTAAGACGCTGCATGTGGACTCGACCGCCGGTGGCGCCGCACGAAAGCCGAACCTGGAGTCCTGGTCCCGGTCTTTGCCTCTACCCGCCGCGCCGGTCCCTATCCATTTGGAGCAGTTGCGTATTACCGGCGGGTCATGGCAAGGCCCGGCGCAGACGCTGCAGGCGCCCCATGCGTTGCTTCTGGGCAACGGGGTCTGGCGTGGCACCCGGGTGGAGTTGCAACTGCACGCAGAGGCCCCCGGGCTGGAAATCAAGCTGGTGGGTGATGTGCGCCAACAGGGCCCTGGCAGCGCCCTCGAACTGGAAGCGCGCTTGGCCGGTCACCAGTGGCATGGACAGCTGCCTAAAGCGATGCAGTTGCAGATGGAATGGCTGGATTTTCAGCCGCAAATCAGCCTTAGGCTTCGCACGAGTGAACCGGCCCTTGAGGTCATTGGTACGGTAGAAGAGCTGATGCAGGAGCCGCAGCTCAAGCTCAGCGTAGTGGGTGACTCCGTCACATTACCGGGTTGGCCGGACGCACTGTTCTCGTCGCTTGAGGGTCGATTGCACGGCGCCCTATTGGCACCGGAGTTTTCCCTGGCTGGCAATCTCGTCATGCCCGACCAGCCGCCGATTCCGGTTACCAGTGAGGGACAATTTGACCAGGATGCGCTGGAGCTAAGTCGGTTGGTGGCCGACTTGCCGTCCGGTGCCGTCACAGCCAGGGGGCGTTATCCGTGGGCGGAGCGGGACGAGCTATGGGCCGACCTGGACTGGGAGGCCTTGCGCTGGCCTCTGCTGGGTGAGCCATTGCTGGAAAGCCCGACGGGCAACGCGAGGCTTCGTGGCACCATGGATGCTTGGGTGCTCGAGTCGGCGCTGGACCTGCTCGCCGCCGAGGATTTGCCAGTAGGCGCCGAACTGCGGGGCCATGGGGGGCGGTCACGGGCCCAGTTTTCGCTTGATTCACTCAGCCTTCTTGCCGGTCGGGTGGAGGGGACGGTGGATCTGGATTGGCGCCATGAGCTGACTGGTCAGGCGCAGTTTACCGCGCAGGGCATGGAGCCAGGCCGTTACTGGCCCGATTGGCCAGGCCGTCTCAGCGGCAAGGCTGACCTGAGCTGGCAGGACGGAGTGTTAGCCATTGAGTTCCAGCAATGGTCGGGCACCCTGCGCGGTGAGTCTTTGCGCCTAGAGGGAGGATTACAAAAAGGCCTGGAGGGCTGGTCTGCCCAGGCTTTAGCGCTGGATGCGGGCAGCGCATCTTTCTGGGTTGATGGCCGTCTCGGTGCACAGCTCAGTTTGCGGGTCCATGCGCTGGCGCCGGGCTGGTTCCAGGATTGGTTGGGTGGTGCTGTTGTCGGACAGCTGCAATGGCAGGGCCAGGATCCTCAACCTCTGAGTTTCATTGATCTGGAACTGGAGCAATTCTCTCTGGGTGAGCTGTCTCTGGCCACCGCCAGTGTCCGCGGTGGTGCCCGTATCGGGTCCGAGACAAGCCTTACTCTGGCGGCCAGTGAGCTGACTCTGGGCGACCGGGAGCTGGGCGCCTTGCGCGGGCAAGTGACGGGGCGGCCTGAGCAACATCGGTTGGAGCTGGCCCTTACTGAAGCGCCCTTCACTGGCACGCTGGCACTCACGGGCCAACTGGATCTTGCTGCGCCTGAGCTGAGCTGGGAGGGGCAGCTGAGCACCCTCGAGGCGGCTCAGAACGGACAGCCGTTGGGTGCGCTCCGGAAGCCTGCAGCGCTGCGTCTGGATAAGGCGAAGCTTCAGCTTCAAGCACTGTGTCTGGATCTCAGGCCATCCGGCTCCCTGTGCTTCGATGGTGCTCTGAGCCAAGAGCGCCTCTACGGCGCTGAAGCTCGGCTGGACGCGATCCCGCTGGTCGTCTTTCAGCACTGGATTAACGCGGACCTTGAGTTGAGCCAGGATCTTAGTGGCACGCTGGACTGGCGCTGGCCTGAGGGTTCGGCACCCAGCGGTCAGTTTGAGCTGACCCTCAGTGAGGGCCAGGTGGCCGGGCTCACGCCCACTGGGCGGGCGCTGCGTACCGGTGTGGGGTTCTGGTCAGGGCAGCTCAATGCAAAGGGTGAGGCCAGCAGTTCTCTCAGTCTGGACCTGGCCGATCATGGGCGTGCCAGCGCGAACATCACGCTCAGCGATGCATTGAACTACCGGCAGGCACAGATCCGGGGAGAGGCTCAGCTGGCGCTGGATGATCTGGGAACGCTGCGCGGCCTGCTGACCAACCTGGACCTGCTTGAAGGGCGCCTGGCGCTCCAGCTTGCGATTGCTGGCACCGGGTCTGAACCGGAGCTGCGTGGTGACCTGCAGCTTGCTGAGGCGGCTATGGATATCCCCATTCTGGGGTCGCAACTGCGATCGGTAAATCTGGACGGCCGCCTCAGGGGGCCACAGAGGCTCCAGTTTGAAGGTGACTTTGCGCTCGGTGCTGGTAGCGGGCGCCTGGTGGGCGACATGCAGGTGCCTGCGCTGGACGACTGGCAGCTGCACGCGCTGTTGACGGGTGAGGATCTGGCCCTGATCCGGTTACAGGACCTGCGTTTGGATATGGACAGTGCTTTGCAGCTCGCACTTACGCCTCGGGCGCTGGAACTGAGCGGGGCGCTGCACGTGCCCCGCGCGACTCTGGCGCCAGTGGCCTCGCTGCTGGATCGGCAAACGGAAAGTCCAGACCTGGTACGCATGGATGAGATAGCGCCTGGTGAGCAGGTCGATGCGGTCTTTCGTACCACCGGCCGGGTAGGTTTGTCGCTGGGGGATGCGGTCTGGCTTGATACGTCGGGTGCGCGCCTTCAGCTCGAAGGGGGGATCAGCATGGATTGGCGGGGTGCGCCTGTGCCGCGGGCGACCGGTGTGGTGCTGACCCAGGGCGAACTATCGGCCTGGGGGCCCAGCCTTTCCGTTCGTAACGGCCTGCTTCGCTGGACGGATTCGCCCCTGGATGATCCCGTGTTAGACCTGCGTGCGGAGCGAGATGTGTTCGGAAATACTGAGATTCGCGCGGCCGGGATCAGCATCGCAGGTTCCGTGGAACAGTTAACCATTGAACCCTATACGCGACCGCTCACCAGTCGCGAGCGTGCCTGGGCCCTGCTACTCACTGGCTCGGATATCAATTTAGGGCAGGGTATTGGCGCTTTTGACGTGGGGTCTTACATCGCTCCTGGTGTCTTTCTTAGCTATGGCATCAGTCTTTTTGATAGCGAAAACGTGGTCGGCCTGCGCTATGACCTGAGTCGTAATTGGGGCGTGAAAGCGACCTCCAGTCAACGCGCTTCAGGTGTTGACCTCTCCTATACGATCGAGGACTGAAGGGGCAGGGCAGTTTAATCCAGCCAGTCAGTGATAGAGATGCCAATGCCCAGTCGGTTCACGCGTCGGTCATAGTCGATCAGGCTTTCTCCATAGCCGTAAAAATACTGCACATAGCCCTTCAGATAGGGATAGTCGAAAACGGGGAAACTCCAACCCAGCTCGACGGCGCCCCGTTCGAAACGACTTTCCAGCTGATTGCGTACCATGGTGCTCAGCACGTGGCCGTTATGGTCCCAGGCTGCCCGAATCTCGCCATGGCCCAAATAGTCGTCGATATCCGGGTTATCGCTGTTTTTGTCATTGCGATCCAGCCAAATCCAGGGTTTCACGCTGAGGGCAAAACCTTCCCGTGCGAAGATGAAGTTGGCATACATGCGATTCCAGCTGCGGGACAGGAGTTCCGCGCGCCCGTTGGATTGATGCACCAGGCCAACCGTATTCAGGCGGTTCGTTAGGCCCCAGATTTTCCAGTCGTTACGGAACTGAACCCACAGCTCAGGTTCATGGTTGGTTTCCCGGAAGGGGGCGGAGTTTTCGCCGTTATAGGCCTGCCAAAAGGAGCGGTTCGTATAGGCGGTGAAGATATCCATACGTCCATCGAACAGGTCGATGGCCAGAGGTACCTTGAAACTGAATTGAAACTGGATTTCCACATCGTCGTTCAGATAGTCCGGATCCAGTTGTTGGACCAGAGAGCCGTCCCAGCCACGCTGATTATAAGCGGCACCGAGAATATAGTTGGGCTTGTGGGCAAGGATGCTAAAGGGTTGCGAGGCCGCAGAGCGTTCTGCCGCCAGCCGCTTGTCGAGAGCTGCTGCAGGCGGCGCCAGTGGCTCAGGCTCACTCTCACAGCGGGCGCGCATCTCGCCCAGCGTGAGGGTATCGGCACCCGTTTCCAGGAAACCCTGCAGGCAACTGCGCTGATCAGGCGTCTGCTCGGCATGGGCCGGTGCAAGGCAGGCCAAAGCCGTCAAGAGGGGCAAAAGGATCAGGCCGGCTCGGTGTAGATCAATCATGGCAGATGCTCGTTGGGAAAGGTGCAGTTTAACGTGTCAGGCAAAAAGAAACCCCGCCGAGGCGGGGCTGTGGTGTACTGCTAGGGGCTGGCCTTGCGTGGCGATGACGCCAGGGCCTACGGTGACGATTCGGTTTGCCGAACTTCGTTCAGGCCGTCAGTAAGGGTATTCGCCCAGCGTTTCAAAATCCGATCAGCCGCCGCCTTATTGGTAACGGAGTTTGACCACATCATGTAGCCCCGATGGGGGTCTTCCTTCCGATCCATGGCCTGGGCCAGTAACTGGCCGGTTTCAGAGTCGGCCAGGTTGAGGTTCAAGGTCATATAACCCGCGCTTTCCGTATAGCTGTCGCGGCGCCCGGCGCTCGGCAGGTCGGGGGCATTGATGTACAGGTCGGTGATGCTGGGTGTGATTTCAAGTACATCCGCACCTGCTTCGCTGACCAGGGTATAGCCGCCTTCTGTCAGGGCTTTGGAGAAGGTTTCGCCGAGATCGGCTGCGAGTCGTGCCCGGATGTTGGTGATGTCCTGTTCCGGAATAACGCGCCGTTCATTCCGCTGTAGATCCCGCTCCCAATTCTTTTTAAAGGCCACGGTCGCCGGTTGAAGCAGGATTTTGTCGTAGCCGCTGAAATCCGCGCCGGGGGCCATGTAAACCGCCTGCATTTTGCTGCCTTTTACCCGTTCCAGGCCGTCGGCTGTCACATCTGGGAACTTTTTGGCATGTGCGCTGACGCTTAAGAGCGAGCCGGTCAGGGCCACCAGGATCCATTTGTTCATCGTTATTTACCTCCAATTATGGGCCAACAGCAACAGGCTGATCCCAGGGATATGAGGCCAATTCGTCGCCGAGTTCTCGGGCCCAGCCCCGCAACATACGCCGGGCGGTAGCTTCATTCGATACGCGGGTGCGCCATTCAAACACATTGCGCCGCGGATCGCGCTTACGATCACGAACCTGTCCAATCACCTCGTTGCTGTCACCATCACGCAGATTGAGTAGCAGGGTGAGTTGCCCCGCACTCTGAGCATAGCTGAAGCGCCGCCCTGGTGCGCTGCTATCAGGCGCCGTGATATCGAGATTAACGATATTTGGTCGCAGTATCAGGGTATTCGGGCCTGGTTCGGCAACGATATTGAACCCGTCTTTCTTCAGTTGATTCTGGAATACGGTCACGGTCAGTTCGCTCAGATCGCTTTTGATGCGCTCAATATCGCGTTGGGTAATGCGATTCGCATCAAAACGGTTCTGATCCCGCTGCCAGCCCTTTCGCAAGCTGACGTCTGGCTCCTCAATAAAAATATTGCTGTAACCGGCCAGGGCGCTTTCTCCTTTTAACCAGACTTCATCGAAGGTCGGGTTGGGAATCTTGGTGAGACCGGCCACCGGCTCGCTTGCCGGATGGGCCTGGGCACTTGCAGCACTGAGGCTAAGGAGACCCGCCAGGAGGAGGTGTTTCGAGAAATAGGGTGTGCTCATGATGTTCTACCGCGCAACGGCACCGGTCGTGCCTGTTAAATGCGACAGCAAAAAGCGCCGATGGTTCGCACGGCTTGTGTGGCCTGACGTAGCAGGCAACCGACCAGGGGCTAGCGGCGTAGGACTTATTCCTGCCAGAGAGAGCGCAGGTCAATGGTGGGCAACCGGTTGCCGACCACAGAGCCAAGCGCAAGGCCCGTGACCACCGACACAAGGCCGAGTGAAGGGTTCAGGTATTCCAGGTGCTGTAGTAAGGGGACCATGTCGCATCCTTTCTTTTGTTCCGCAAATAAGCAAACGTGAGTGAGCCGGAAAAAATATAACGCAGCTTGATGACTTTATGCGAGTTTTTATCACTTCACATGCTCAATATGCGGGCCTGTGCGTCAGGAGCGGGTGAAAAAAGCGTGTTGCCGCAGCCTCGTGTTAGCTGTGCGCAGCTGGCAGCAATTTTTTGTGGGCCGCCTATACTGTGACGACGGATTGGATGAACGATGTCATGAATCAACAGGAAATAGACACGCT
>JAOZKI010000080.1 GCA_029935455.1 Lysobacterales bacterium
GCACGCAGTTTGGTGATCTGGCGGAAGGCTTCGGTACCGTTGACCTGACTTCCTTTGATCCAAACAACATTGGTGGGCCCTTTACTCAGGACGTGTTTACCTTCGACCCGCTGATGCCGTCCTACACGGTGGCCAATGCGCGTCTTGGTGTGCGCAATGACCGCTGGGATGTGGCTTTCTATGTCAACAACCTGACCGATGAGAACCAGCGCTTTGCGCTGGACCAGGAGCGTGGGACCCGTGCTCGCGTGGGCTATCTGGTGGGTCAGCCACGCACCTACGGTGTTATGGTGCGCGCCAATTTCTAGCGGCAAATGGCGGCTCTGTCGTGGGCTGCTCAGTAACGTGAAAGCGCCGGCAGCTGCCGGCGCTTTTTTGTTGTGCCTTCCGGTTGTCATGCCCCGCGTCCCGTCAGCGATTGCTTTGCTTGCGGGACAACGCTGCTGGTGAGCTCAACCCTAGCGGCCAGTGCGCTGGCGGCTGCCCGATTCCCCTACCTGTCCGGTCGTCCACCCGCGCGGGGTCGGGCCCCCGCTTCTGCGTGGCGTCATGGGCGGCGAAACACCGGTGGCTGCTGTGTGCTGTGCCGGCTTCGGAACGGACCCTAAGCGGCTCGCAGCGCACGCCCCAGGGGGCGGCTGCCCAGCGTGGCGGTGAATTCATTGTCCTGCCAGACCGTCGCGCCGCGAATCCAGACGCGGCTGACAATGCCTTCCGGTCGATTCACCATCTGCTCGTGGGCGAACAGTTCCCGATACTCCAGGCGCCGGGTGCTATCGCAGTGCCAGCCGTGCAGCGCTTCCGGATTGATCAGGGTCAGGTCTGCTTGAGCGCCCAGATCCAGCGTGCCCACATCGAGGCCGAAAAACGCCGCGGGCTCCCGCGTGAGCCGGCGCACCATGGTGCTGACCGTGGCCAGATCCCGTTCCTGGGCCAGTTTCAGGGACATAAGGTTGGCGTCGAAAAAGGCCATATTGGTGATGTGGGCGCCGGAATCATTAAAGCCGGGCAGAGAATTCTTGTGCAGCAGCAGTTCCAGCGTGGCCTTATTGCCGACGTTGCCCACGTCCGCATAGAAACGGAAGCCCTTGTCATAGGCGCGCAGCAAATGCAGCATGAAGGCCGCGTCATCGACCATCGGATTGGGAAAGGCGTCGAAGGCGGTGCCTTCCGCTGCCGATCGTGCTTCGCATTGGCCCGCTTGATACGCCCTGAGACGCTCAAAGACCTGTTGCAAGGTTTCGCCTTCCCAGTCTGCTACCGGTGCGCCGTCGAAGGTCAGCAGGTGCAGTTCACGGATCACCAGATGATCCGGCAGACCCAGTTTGGTTTTCAGCCGCGCCAGGTTCTTCCCCCGTCGCCCGTGGTACCAGTCACGCCGGAAGTCGCGCACCCAGTCCGGGTCATGCAACAGCGCCTGGCGCCCGGCCACATCTTCGTACTCACAGGCGATCAGCCGCGAGGTGGATTCAAGCTCCTCAAATAGCGGGCTGACAATCCCGTCAGACCAGACCCGGAAATTGGTCCCCAGTGCCTGGAAATGCAGCTGGCCTTTGAACAGGCGTGTGTTCAGCAGTCCCGCCAGATTCAGAAACCCCCGGGTCGCCTTGGGGGCGACGGCCTGTTCCACCGCCGCCAGGGCTGAGGTTTTGAGCGCTTTGCCAAACAGGCGACCGCTGGTCAGAGCAAAGTAGGCCAGGGCCATGGCGCGATTCTCCAGGATCGGCGTGGTCTGCCAGACTCGATCCCGTTCGCGGACCACCTGGAGCAGGCGTTTAAGTTCACCAAAGCTGGCAAATTGCGTCGGAATGCGTTGATCCGTGTGCGGGTCGTTGGACAGGTAGTGAAACGGCAGGCCATCCGTGCTCAGGCCCAGGTAACCCTCATCCAGCGCGGTTTGCAGGAGTGCTTCCATGCGCTGATATTCGGCCTCCGTGGGGGCGCGGCTGATGCTGTCTTTCAGGCCCATGACCTCAACGCGGAGCATGGAGTGAGGCACGAAGGCGCCGATATTCGGGCCCAGCGGCAAGGCGTCCAAATGCTCCAGGTAGCCACCCGTGGTGTCCCAGTCCATCACTTCCACGCACTGGCGGAGCACGGATTTCGGAATGTTTTCCACGCGCGTGAAGCAATCTACGATGGGGTCCTGGTCGCCTTCTTGCTGTTTGCCAAAACAGGTGCCCAGGCTGCAGTTGCCCACCAGCACGGTGGTGGTGCCGTGGCGCACCACCTCCGGCAGACGCGGGTCCAGATCGACCTCCAGATCCAGATGCGTATGGATATCCAGCAGGCCGGGCATGAGCCAGTGGCCCTGGGCATCTATGATTTCCGTGGCCTGGGTTTCATCCAGCGCGGAGCCGCGTGCAGCGATGCGGCCATCCCGCAATGCCAGCGATTCCTGTACCGGCGGCGCGCCCGTGCCATCGAATACCAGCGCGTTTTTTATCAACGTGTCCCAGCGCTTGTTCAAGCCTGTGGTTTCCCTGTGGTTGCCCTGGCCATGCAGGGGTGCTGTGGGTGAGTTGGCCCTAGGGTAGTCGTCTGCTGCGCCCAAGCCAAGCCTTGCCCTAGGACCCTGGGTGGTCGCGGTTTTGCTGTTTGGCGAAATGCGTCGGTGCTGCAGGTCACATAAACTACAGGCACACTAACTACAGGCACACTGTGGTCGGCATTCGACCGCCGCTGGGAGTAGTATCAGTCTTATGAAAGATGAACACCTGCAAACCAGGCCCGGCGATGGTCCGGTTACGGCACTGAAATTTGTTCTGACACTGCTGCTGTCGCTCTGTCTGTCTGCCTGTAGCACGGTGCAGCCAGACCTGGCTCGTCTGTATGACTTCGAGGAGCGGCGGACGCAGCCTCCGCCGGTGGTCCTGATCCACGGAGCCTTTGGGGGCCGCCTGGTGGATGCGCAGGGCGAAGAGCGCTGGCCCGGTAATCTGAACCGTCTCCTGTGGGCCGATTATCGGGATCTGGCCCTCACCATCAACACGCAGACGCTCCAGCCGGAACCCAGCGCGCTGCGCGTGAGCGGGATCACAGAGGAGGTGGCCGGTCAGGACTTTTACGGCCGCATTCGCGACGTGCTGGAGCAGGTGGGTCGCTATCGCGAACAGCAGGCTGGCGTGCCACCGACGGGTGCGGGCCGCCATTACTATGTGTTTGAGTACGACTGGCGCCAGGACAATGTGGTCAGCGCGCGCAAGCTGCACCGTTTTCTGGATCAGATACGCGAGGACTGGAACGATCCGGAGCTCAAATTCGATATTGTCGCGCACAGCATGGGGGGGCTGATCACCCGCTACTTCGCCCGCTATGGCTCTCTGGACGTGCTTGATGACAATGACTTCCCGGTCAGTGGCGAGGGCTCGCGCTATCTGCGCCGCGTGGTGTTGCTGGGAACGCCGAACCTCGGCTCCTTCAGCAGTCTGGTGCATATGGTGTCCGGCATGAAGGTGGGCTTTAAGCGTATGCCGCCGGAAGTGCTGATGACCTTTCCCAGCGCCTATCAACTGTTACCGCATCCGCTCAACAGCTGGGTCATTACGCACAGCGGCGAGCCGCTGGATCGGGATATTTTCGATATGGAGATCTGGCGCCGCTTCGAGTTTGGAATCTTCGACCCGACGCAGGTGCATGCGGAGCAGCGGGATGCGCTGGCGCCCTATGTTTACAAGCATATGGAGCGGGGGCGTCGCTTTGTCTGGTCCCTGACTGTGCCGGCGCAGGAGGTGGGAATCGACTATGTGCTGTTTGGTGGTGACTGCTATCTCACGCCCAACCGCATGGTGGTGGAGGAGATTGACGGGCAGTCCGTATTCCGCATGCGTCCACAGGATATTCGCAATCCGTTACCGTCGGTCGACTACGAGCATCTGATGTTGGAACCCGGTGACGGCACGGTGACCAAGGCATCGCTGCTGGCGCGTACCGATACGGATCCCACGGTGGCCCGCCATCGCTACAGCTACTTCCCGCTGAAGTACTCCATGTTCCTGTGCGAGGACCATACGAAGCTGACAGGTAACATCAACTTTCAGGACAACCTCATGCACGTGCTGCTGTCTGAGGACCGCATTTAGCGCGGCCGCCGGCGGGCGGCGGCGGCCAGGCTAGGATTGCTGCGGATCGAAGATCTGTTCGATGATCAGCTCGAAGCGGGCGGCAATTTTGAAGGCCAAAGGCAGGCTGGGGTCGTACTTGCCGGTCTCGATGGCATTGACTGTCTGCCGTGATACTTCCAGAAGTTCTCCCAGCGCTGCCTGGGACAACCCTGCTTCCGTGCGCAGTTCGCGTAGCCGGTTCTTCATGCGTAGGACCGGCTGAAAATGGAGGTGCAAATGCCCCAGAGCATCACCATGGCCGGAAAGATAAATAGCGTATTCAGGGGCGGTGCGCCGGCCAGTTCCAGAAAGCCATAGGCCAGCGTTAGCGTGCCGGAGATGATAAAGCTCGCGCTGACGGCCATTAGCTGCACCCGCTGCTGTAATTCGTCCAGTTCCTTGACACCGCGGATCACCGCCATAACCGCGAAGATGACCGGTAGCACGGGTAGCAGGGCGGCCAGTGGTCGCCAGCTGGCTTCCGGAAAGGCATTAAGCAGGTACATGGTGACCACAACAACCAGCACATAGGCCAGCATGCTGCCACCAAACTCCTTGAGGTAACGTTTTGAATTCAACATCAGTGATTTCCTTGTGTAAAGTAAGCTTGTCACTTAGTATGGTGGTCTGGCATGCAAGTGTCAAGCACCCTTTACACTTTTTTTGGATGATCATCTTGAAAGCGCGCCCCGTTCCGTCGCTGGCCCACGGGCTTGCGGCCTAGAGGCCTGGGTTTTTTGACAGGGTGCGAAGGGGTCACTACAGTCAGCGCTCCCCTGACAGAAGTGGAGTTGTCCTGCCATGAAGCACGGAGCTTTAAGCATTTTTTCGGCCCTCGCCCTGCTGGCAGTCGCAGCCGGCGCGCAGGCCACGACGGTCATCCATGCTGGCACGCTGCTGGCCGTGCCCGGCGAGTCGCCGTTGAGCGAACAGACACTGGTCATTGAGAATGGCCGTATCGCGCAGCGGCTGGACGGCTTTCTGCCGGCGGAGGATTTTGGTGTCAGCGCCGAGCTGATTGACCTGCGCGACGCCTTTGTTATGCCCGGTTTGATGGACATGCACGTGCATTTGCAGGGCGAGCTGGGGCCGGATAACGACAGCGAGGACCTGAAGTTCTCCAACGAGCTGGTACAAATGCGCTCGCTTATGTTCGCCCTGCGGACGCTGGACGCCGGTTTTACCACCGTGCGTGATGTGGGCTCCCGCAATCAGGAAATGTACGCACTGCGGGATGCGATCGATCGCGGCTGGATTGATGGTCCGCGCATTATTGCGGCCGGCCGGGTGGGGATTACCGGTGGTCACAACGACGTCAGCGGGCTCAAGCATGAGCTGATGGAGCTCTACAGCGACGAGAGCATGTGCAATGGCCCCTATGACTGTCGCCGGGCCACGCGCAATGCCATTAAGTACGGTGCGGATCTGATCAAAATCACTTCAACCGGTGGGGTGCTCACGGACCGGGCCACGGGCACGGGCCAGCAGATGGAAGCGGATGAGTTGGCCGAAGTGGTGCAGGCCGCCCAGCGTATGGGGCGCAAGGTGGCCAGTCATGCGCATCAGGAGGACGGCATTATCGCGGCCCTGGAGGCGGGTGTGGATTCTATCGAACACGGCACCTACACCGGGCCGGAAGCCATCAAGCTGTTCCAGCAGACCGGCGCTTATCTGGTGCCGACCCTGCTGGCGGGAGAGACGGTCAAGCAGATGGCCGAGAACTCGGATTTTATGTCCGATGCGATCAAGGCCAAGGCCATTCGCGTGGGCACGGATATGCAGGGTAACTTTGGCCGCGCCCACGCAGCTGGAGTGAAAATTGCCTTTGGTACCGACAGCGGTGTATCGCCGCACGGCACCAACGCGCGGGAGGCGGTGCTCATGCATCGCGCTGGCATGAATGAAATGGACATCCTCGTCAGCGCCACGGTAAATGCGGCCGATCTGATTGATATGAGCGACAGCCTGGGCACGCTGGAGGTGGGCAAGCATGCGGATATCGTCGCTACCGACGGATCGCCCCTGGAGCGCATTGAAGAGTTGCTGGACGTGGATTTTGTTATGCGCGCAGGCAAGGTCTACAAGCGTTGAGCGGTTGGTTTATGGGGGTCCCCGGGACCATCTGCCGCGGCCGATGGTCCTACGGCTTAACAGCAGGCAGGGCCTGCGCCAAAGAGGCTTTGAAATGAAAAAAGGAATCACCATGCGCTGCTCCGCTGTAGCGCTGCTGCTCAGCTGTCTGGGGCTGCCTTGTGCGGTCGTCGCGGAGGATCATGCAGCGTCCATGTCGGCCCGGGACTTGCCCGAACGCACCTTGCCGGCGGACTGGTCGCGCAGCCAGAACGATGCGGTCACCATTCGCGGCAAGCGTGTGCCTTACGAAGTGACCATTGGCACGCAGCCCGTTTACGGCGAGGACGGTAAAGCCCAGGCGGCGCTGTTCTATACCTATTACCGTCGCAGCGATCTGAAAAATGCCGAAGCGGTGGCGCGGCGTCCCCTGGTGGTGTCCTTTAACGGCGGCCCGGGCTCCGGTTCCCTGTGGATGCACCTGGGCTATACCTCACCCAAGCAGCTGGTCATTGATGAGGAAGGCTACCCGGTGCAGCCCTATGGGGTGCGGGACAACCCGGAATCCATCCTGGATGTGGCCGATATCGTGTTTGTGAACCCGGTTAATACCGGTTTCTCCCGCATCCTCGATCCGGAGGTCGAGCGCAGCGAGTTCTTCGGCGTGGAGGCCGATATTGACTATCTGGCGGACTGGATCAGCGTGTTTGTATCGCGGGTAGAGCGCTGGCGTTCACCGAAATATTTGATCGGGGAGAGCTATGGCACCACCCGGGTTGCAGGTCTGGCCGCGGCACTGCAAAACCGCCACTGGATGTATTTGAATGGCGTGGTGCTGGTGTCTCCCACGGGCCTGGGTATGGAAGCGGAAGGGCCGGCGCCGCGTTCACCGGTACTGAAACTGCCCTACTACACGGCGGCGGCCCACTACCACGGCAAGCTGGACCCGGCCCTGCAGGAACTGGACCTGCTGGCCGCGCTGGAGCAGGCCGAGCAGTTCACGCTGGATGAGTATCTGCCGGCACTGAGTCGCGGGGGCTTTCTGGATCCCGAGCGCCGGCAGGAGATTGCACGCAAGGCGGCGTACTATGCTGGCGTGTCGGCGGACTTTATGTTGTCGCATAACCTGGCCGTGCCCAGCTCTGCCTATTGGAAGGAGTTGCTGCGCGAAGAGGGCTACACGATTGGGCGGCTGGATTCACGCTATCTGGGGGTGGACGGTAAAACCGCCGGTGAACGCTATGACTATCCGGCGGAGCTGACCTCCTGGAACCATGCCTTCGCGCCGGCCATCAATCACTATCTGCGTGATGAGCTGGGCTTCGAAAGCGACCTGCAATACAACCTGTTCGGGCCCGTCAGTCCCTGGGAGGGCCGGGATACCAATGTGGCTGAGCAACTGCGCCGCGCCATGGCCCAGAACCCCTACCTGCACGTGCTGGTGCAGTCCGGCTACTACGATGGTGCCACCGATTACTTCACGGCCAAGTACGTGATGTGGAATCTTGATCGCAGTGGCCGCTTCAGGGACCGCTTGAGCTTCAAGGGTTACCTAAGCGGTCACATGATGTATCTGCGGGCGGAGGATCTGATCAGTTCCAACCAGCATCTGCGGGAGTTTATTCAGCAATCCACGCCGGCAGAGGGCGAGGCAGCCCGCTACGACAGAGACCGCTAGGCGCTGGGGCGTCGCCGGCGCCATGCGCCAGCACGAAGGCGGGTAGGGTACCGACCGGGCCACACGCGGCAGGTTCAGGCAAAAAGGCTGAACTTGAGGGTATACTCTGCTTTGTAAACGTTTATTTAACAACAAAGAGCTATAGCTCGATGGAAAGGAGATGTTCGTCATGCGTGCGTATCTGTTAGGGGCCGCTGTATTGCTGGCCGGGTTCTCGGTGCAGGCCGAGGAAGGTGAGGGGCTGACGGTTTACCCCTTTGTCGGACAAACGCTGTATTCCGGTAGTAGCCGTTTCGATGATGAGGGGCATTACGGCTTTGGCCTGGGCTACCGTTTTGAGAACCCCTGGGCGCTGGAGCTTACTTACATGCAGAGCGACACCAAGTCGGATCTGCCCGGCGTGAGCGATGTAGATGTGGATCAGTATCACATCGGCGCGCTCTACCACTTTGCCACCGATAACAGGTGGTCACCGTTCCTGTCCTTTGGCGCCGGTGTGGGTGAGTACTCACGCACCGGTCAGGGTGACGACAACGAGATTCAGCTGAATGCGGGTGGTGGTCTGAAATATGCTATTACCGACAAGGCGCACCTGCGTGGCGATCTGCGCTTCTATCGGGGTAATGAAGAAGATGCGGTCAATGCGGCCCTGTCCCTGGGCTTGCACTACGCCTTCGGTGGCCGGCCTGCAGCCGTCGCAACGGCGGCGCCGCTGGACAGCGATGGTGATGGCGTGGCTGACGCCGATGACGCGTGCCCGAACACGCCGGCCGGCGTGGAAGTCGATGCTCGCGGCTGTCCGCGCGATGATGACGGCGATGGCGTGCCCAACTATGCTGACAAGTGCCCCGGCACCACCAACCGTCAGGCGCGTATCGACGCTGAGGGTTGCTACGTCAAGCTGGAATCCAAGATTGATATGACCCTCAATCTGGAGTTCGACTTCGACTCCGCGGCAGCCCGTGAGGAGCATGTGCCGGAGGTGCAGAAGGTCGCCAAGATCATGCAGGAATATCCCGATTCCGTGGTCACCATTGCCGGTCACACGGACAGCACCGGTCCTGCGGACTACAACCAGGGCCTGTCCGAGCGTCGCGCCGCTACCATTGCGGGCATGCTGACGGAGCGCTTTGGTATCGATGCATCTCGCGTCTCCAGCGCGGGCTATGGTGAAAGCCAGCCCATCGCCAGTAACGATACGCGCGCCGGCCGCCAGGAAAACCGCCGTGTTATGGCGCATCTGGTGGGTGAGCGAGAAGAGATTGAAATGAAGTAGGTTCGGGTGAGGCGCGCTGTGGCTTGTCGCTGCAGCGCGCCGCCTTTCCCCGCACCTCGTGTCAGCGCCTGGCGGCGCTGGCTGTCCTTATAGGCCTGTTGGCCGGGTCCGCGCAGACCCGCGACTGACGCCTAGTCCAGGTCGACCATGACCCGCTGGATCTCACCGCGTACTCCGTCAATATCCAGCACCAGTTCGTCAACCGCAGCGCGATCGCTGTTGATACGCCCCCAGCTCCCGCTCCAGTTGTCCTTGAGTTGACCCGCTGCCGCTTCAACCTGCGGATCGATGAGCATGGACAGGTCACTGATGAGGCCGATTTTTACCCAGCCATGCCGGGGTGACCCCACACTGAGATCGCCATCATAATGGTTGGCGTAAATCACCTGTTCCAGTTCCGCCAGGGTTTCCAGCAGCACAAAGCTGGCGGTACGGACATTGTCATTGCGCTCCGTCGTCTCGATACGCCAGGCGTTATAGCCAAAGCCGACGACGGCAAAGATGAGGCTGAAGAAAGCGGTAAAAAAAGACACCCGTAACTGGCGGTTCAGCGCTTCGGTGGCGGAGAGTTGGCTCAACATAGGGTTCCATGGCTCGCGGCTGCTGGTGACATCCGGGCCTAGCATAGCAAACGGCAATCTGTGGTCGGGAAGCCCAGTGCGCCATTGAGCGGTAAGCTTTCAGCCATTACAGTAGCGCGCATGCGAATTCTTCTGTTTTGCCTCCTGCTGCTCCATGTCACGGTTGCGCTCGCCGCGCAAACTCTGGTGCTGTGGCCTGCAGGGGAAGCGCCCTACGCGAAGGCGGCGGAGAACCTCGAACATGTGGATCCCGATTGCTGGGGCGGCGTGCCCTGCGCCCGTCAGGTCACCACGCCTACGCTGACCCTTTATGCCGCTGAGCAGCCCAGCCGCCAGTGGCTGCTGATTGCACCCGGCGGTGGCTATGAGTCCGTCGCCATCGAGCATGAGGGCGCGGCCATTGCGCAGGCCTTTGCGGCGCGCGGTATTTCCGCCGCGGTGCTGAAGTACCGCATTCCCGACCCGCGTACCGCCACCCATCCGGAACGTGTGCCGCTGGCGGATTTGCACCGCGCCATGGCGCTGTTGCGGGCACAGCAACGCGCGGCGGGCATGGCAGGTCAGATTGGCATTGTGGGCTTTTCCGCCGGCGGTCACCTGGCTGCCTATGCCATGGTGCATCCGCAGCCTGAGGCAGCACTCAATCCGGATTTTGCGCTATTGATCTATGGGGTGTCCGAGTTCACCGCAGCCAATGAAGAATGGCTGCAAGAGAGTCTTTACTACCGTTCACTTACCGCCGCTGAACGGGCCAGGGAGCAGATTCTTGAACGGGTGGGGCCCCATACGCCACCGGCATTCCTGGTGCATGCGCTGGATGATACGGTCACGCCGGTGACCGAGAGCACCCGCTATGCGGAAGCCCTGACGGCTGCCGGTGTGCCGGCGGAGGTGCATCTGTTCGCCACCGGCGGGCATGGCTTTGGGGCGGGCCGTGACAGCGATGGCACCAGCCAGTGGCTGGATTTGGCGACGGACTGGATACGACGGCGCGCTCGCTAGCGCGGGCTCATGTTCATTGGTTTGGATTCATAGTACTGGCTGGGAGGACATTCGCGCCCCTGCACGCCGGCCAGGCTCTCCATATGTCCCTCGCCGGCGCCCAGTTCCCCAAAATCATAGAGCAGATGAACCGCGTTGCAGCTATGGGCATGCAGGTTCAGATTGCCGATATCGATGCGTTCCGCCGGTCCGTCATCCGGGTTTAAAAAGCCCGGACCACGCAGGCGCTGCATGGGGATGTCCACGGTGCTGACCCCATAGTCAAAGGCGCTGGTGCCGACAATCCATAGCGGCTCCCCATCCAGAAAGAGAAACCAGGCCACGAATATAAAGGGCCCCGCGTCGTTTTCGCCCACCGTGATGGTCATACCCTGGTCCGGCAGCATGGGCGAGGCGTAGGCGCCGCTAAGGCGTCCATTAATGGGCGCGTTTTCTGCCGCTGCCAGCTCGGCGCGCAAAACGAACAGGCCCGCTTGCATATCACTGACCAGAATGGTGCCGTTGTCGAAGAAAGGGTAGACGCTCCAGGCGCCACGAAACTGGCGTTCCTCCGATTCCGGTGCCGTATCAAAGTAACCCACCTCACGGAAGCGCGCGGTGCCAAAATCCTCAGCCAAAAGGATGCGTAAGCCGGCCGTGTAGTTGGCTTGGAAGACGTAATTGCCGCGCAGGTAGAGATTGTGATCGATAGTATTGCTGGCGCCCGCGTGGGCGCCGGCAAAGGCTGGCTCGCCGGGATTGCTAACATCAAAAACCAGCGTGCGCGCGTTGGCGCCCGTGTTCAGTTCATCCAATTCGTCACCCAGTACAAACCAGCGAT
>JAOZKI010000003.1:0-10286 GCA_029935455.1 Lysobacterales bacterium
GATCAGGCCTGCTGATGTGGTGGTCTATGCCAGCCAGCAGGGCATAAAAAGCTCTAAAAACAGTCGATTTTTCAGGCACTTAAAAATTCCTGAAAAATAATTAGACAATTAGGGCTATTTTATGTAAGCTAGAAACTCGTTAGAAAAAACGCCAGCAAGGAATGCCGGTGCTAACGATGAAAACAACCACGGGACAAGGAAGTTGCCATGGAAACCAAGGATCTAAAACCGACTTTACTTCTCGCTCTGGCTTTTTTTCTGGCCAGCGCACCCAATCCAGATGCCGAAGCCATCGCCGAAATGACAGCGGGCTTTGTTACGCCACAGAGCGAAACGGCACTGCAGGCTGACATGCTACCGCTGGAGGACATTCCCAGCGAGCAAAGCACCAGCCAGGAATAACCGGGGACGCTTCAAAGCGGGGACGCCGCACGACCACCCGCGCGCGCAGCAACCACTGCGACGCGGGTGTTGTGTCGTGTGCAAGTTGTGGTAGCGGGGGCACATGATTAACCCTATACTGGCCGTGAATCCGGGGGGGAGCAGTTACCCGGAGGAAGTCCCCACATGCAGTTCACCCGCTTTACCGATTACTCGTTAAAAGTGCTCGTTCATCTCGCCCAACACCCCGATCGCTGGATTACCATCCGTCAGATTTCAGAGTCCTACGACATTTCACGCAACCACCTGATGAAGGTTGTGAGCTTTCTGACCCGCAGTGGTTACCTCAAGTCCCAACGCGGACCTGGCGGTGGCGTACAGCTCAAAGTAAACCCCTGCGAGGTGCATCTGGCTGATGTGATTGTCGCCGCTGAAGGCGGCATAGAACTGTTACAGAACAGCACCAGCCGCGATGCCGAAACACCAGCGCAGCCAGGCCTTAATGCACTGCTGGATGCTGCAGTCACGGCCTTTATCGACACGCTAAACGGCAGCAACCTCGCGGAAATCGCCGCCGCCAGTCAAGCCCCGCGGTAGCCGCGCTGACCCAGGCGTGACCTCATAAGCAGCAATCGGTACAGAGCCGGTGTATGCTTGAATCAGGTCCTTCGGTTTCTGGAGTGTCGCTATGGCCCGTCACGTTCTGCATCATCTCTACCCCCGCAGACATGAGCTGACTGCGGCCAGCCGGCGCGGATCAGCAACCCACCAACGCTTTAGTGTTCGGGCGCTGCCCGGACTGCAGAGCAACGCCCTGTCGCTGCGCCCATGACCGGGCATGCTTGGGGCGAATTCGCACTCACCCTGACGCTGGGAAGCAGCGTCACGCTGATCAACCTTGCCATTCAGCTGTGGGCAATAAAGCACATGCTGGCCTATGTGCGTCATCGTGATAACAGTGATTTGCTGGATGGCAATCGGCGCCATGAAATCAAGGTGCTGGCCATTTGTATCGGTTTTCTATTTCTCGGTCATCTTTTACAGTTCGCCAGTTGGGCCACGCTGTTCCTCGCCATCGGTGAATTTCAATCCGCCAGCGTGGCCTTCTATCATTCGGCGGTTAACTTCACCTCCTTGGGCTACGGCGACATTGTCATGAGTCCTCGCTGGCGCCTGCTGGGACCACTGGAGGCCGCCAATGGCGTACTGATGCTGGGTCTTACCGCTGGCGTGGTTCTGTCCGTGATGAGCGAATTCAAAAGCCATCAAACGCAACATGTCTTCGACCCACCGCAAAGCCGAGCGCCGGGCGAGCAGCCACCCGGCCAATGAACCTGCACCTGTTGGACACGCTTGCCCTGCCGCTGATGTTTCTCAGCGCCATGGTGCTGCAGATTCTGTTTATCGAGTGCGGCTTTCGCTATGGGCGTCTGCGCCAGGGCAAACCCAAACCCCACAAGGGGCAAATGGCTCAGGTACGGGCCATCATGGGCGCTTCCCTGGGGCTACTGGCGTTCATGCTGGCTTTCAGCTTCAGCATGGCCCAGCAGCATCATGAAGAGCGGGCCATGGCCTATATGCAGGAAGTCAGCGCCGTTGATACAGCCTATCGGGCGTCTGATCTGATTCTCCATGAGCAACGCCGCAACGCCAAGCAACTACTGCAGCAATTCATTAACCAGCGCCTCGCCAGTGCCCAGGCGCTTAAAAGCGGCGATCTGGCCGATACGCTGCAACGGGTTCGCCAGTCGGAACGGCTCCATGATGCGCTCTGGCGCATCGCTGAGCAGTCCATGGAGGGCGAGGGTGATCATGAAGACACGGGGCTGTTTGCCGGTGCTGTGCTGGCCATGATCAGCGCCCATGACGCACGCTTGCAAGCCGCTTTCTATAATCGTATTTCACCCATCATCTGGCTCAGCCTGCTGCTGCTGGCATTGCTGTCTATGATTGTAATGGGTTACCAGGCTGGCCTGACCGGCACCCGCAGCAAACTTGCCACCTGGTCAATTGCCCTGACCTTTTCTCTGGTGCTGGTATTAATTATCGACTTGGATCGGCCCAATTCAACGCTGTTTGAAATGAGCCAGGATTTAATGACCGCGCTGGCACAGCGCATGGAGGCAAGCAATGGCTGAAGTATCCCTAGACATCCGCTATTTATCGTCCGGCAAATCATTCCTGGCCCGGCGGGGAGCGCTGCTTCTCTGCATCCTTACCCTGGTAGTTGCAAACAGCGCCCTGGGCGCCAGCAGCAACGCAGAACATACGGTGGAACTGCCCGCACCGCAGGATCAGGCCAGCGACAACCCCGGCGCCACAGCAGCACCTGCTGACGACGAAGCCACACTTTCAAAGGAGGAGCTGGCACTCAAGCTGGCCAATCCGACCGCGCCGATCATGACCATTGTGAATAACTTTGACTACGTTGCTTTTGACGGAGATCTGGACGGAGCCAGCGACCAGTCCGCCTTCCGTTTCGTTAACCAGACCGTCTTACCGTTCAAGATGGGGGGTAACCGCACCCTGTTTTTCCGCCCGGCGATCCCGGTACTGTTCAGCGAGCCGGTTCCCAGCGCTAACGGCTTTCGTTCGGTCGGCACTGACCTCGGTGATATTGGTTTTGATCTGTCCTATGGCGCCACGGAAAAGAGCGGCTTCCTGTGGGCTTTGGGCGTTGCCGGCACCCTGCCCACCGCGACGGACAGTCGCGTGGGCAAAGATCTGTGGGGCCTTGGACCGGAGGTGATTCTGGGCTATATCCAGAAATGGGGCCTGGTCGGCGGTGTACTCTCCCACCAGTGGGACATCGGAGGTTCTGGTGAGGGCGAAATTGACATCACCTCCTTCAACTACTTTTACGGCTTCCAGCTCGGTGGCGGCTGGCAAATTGCCGCCGGCCCCACCATCAGCTACGACCACACGCGTGAAAGCAGCAGCCGCTGGACCATTCCAATCGGCATCGGCCTGTCCCGTACCCAGGTACTAGGCGGTCGGCCCTGGAAGTTTCAGCTGCAATACTGGAACTATGTAGAAAAGCCCGACGCCTTCGCACCGGAACACCAGCTACGCCTGTCCATCAACCCGGTGGTTACCGCGCCCTGGAATGAGGGTAAATGACTGTGCGCCTCACCCAACAGCACCACGAGCCGACTGAGCGCTGCTAGCCATGGCGCGATTGGCGATCATCACGGGCACCAGTTCCGGAATTGGCGCGGCGCTCGCCGAACGGCTGTTGGGCGAGGGCTGGCAGGTCTTCGGCCTGTCCCGGCGGCCGGTGGAGCTGCCCGCTCCCTATCAACATCTGACCTGTGACCTGGCCGATCCGGCGGTGCCGCAACAGCTGGCTTCGCGCCTGGCCGCGGAGCTGGCTTTTGGCGACTACTCGCATCTGGCGCTGGTCAATAATGCGGCTACCCCGGGGCAGCGGCGCCGTTTTGGCGATCTGTCGGCCGCCGAGACCTTTCGTAATATGGCGATTAACCTGGCCGCACCCATGGCATTGATGAATCTGGTAGCGGAACTGCGGCCGGCCGGCGCCATGCTACGCGTGGTCAATATTTCCACCGGTCTGGCCTACCGCCCTTTGGCCGGCCTGGCCGACTACTGCGCCAGCAAGGCCGGGCTGCATATGGCCGGCGAGGTCCTGGCCACAGAAGACCATGGCGATATGGCGGTGCTGTCCTACGCGCCGGGCATTGTAGCCACGGAGATGCAGACAGCCCTGCGTGGCGAAACGGCAGACGACTTTCCTTCCGTGGACGTGTTTCGCGCCATGCACGAGGAGGACCGCCTCGTGGCAGCTAGCCAGGTGCTGGAGCCCATCGTGGCATTTCTGCTCGATGCTTCACGACGGGGCTTTTACCAGCAGCGCTATGGCGAGTAAGCATCCGACCGGTGGGCCCCATCGCCTGGGCCGCAGTCGCACGAGGCGTTGCATCAGACGGCCGGCTTTCTGATACTGATGCCAGCCCCCACGGAAAATCCCTTATGAAGCGTCTTCTGTTATGCCTGCTGCCAGCTCTGTTCGTCCTGTGTGCGCCGGCATTTGGCCAGCTGCCCAGCGCCACGTCGCCAAACAGCCAGCCGGCGCCAGCAGAAATCGAGCCCGCTCCCACCGACCCGCTGAACCGGGAAACGCCCGCCAGCAGCATGCGCGCCTTTCTAGAAGCTGCCGAGCGCTTTGACTGGCCACTGGCCGCCAATTACCTGGACCTGCGTAACCTGCCTTCTGAGGTATCCCGTATGGGTGGCGAGGAACTGGCTGAGCAGTTCTACTTCATTCTCTCCCGCCGCCAGGTCAATATCAGCGAGGACTCGGTCAGCGACAAACCCGGGGGGCAGATCGTGGACGACCTGCCGGACTATCGCGATGAACTGGCGCGCGTGCGCACCCAGGACGGTGACGTTAAACTGCTGCTGCAGCGCGTGCCGGGGCCTGAAGGGCTGCGTATCTGGAAGGTATCCAATGCCACGGTAGCTGACATCCCCATGCTCTACGAGGAATTCAGCTATCCGGCCTGGATCGAGCGCATACGCGCCGCTTTCCCCTATCAGCACCTGATCCTTGGCTTTGAGCTGTACAAGTGGATCATTCTTCTCATTGCAGCCACGGTGCTGATTCCCCTGGCCCTGCTGCTGGGCTACCTGCTTGCACGCCTGTTCAGCCAGCCCAGCGCCGGCACCTGGCCGGAAATCCGACGCCTGTTTATGGGCCCCCTGGCAGGCCTTGCGGTGCTGCTGTGTATGAACAATCTGGCGCTTGAACTGGGCGTGGGCTACACGGCCGCCAAGCTCATGCAGGCCAACACGCTCATGACTGTCCTGTTCGTGTGGCTGATCTGGTGCCTTATCGATATCTGGCGGGCACGACGTCGGGATCGCTATGAAGCAGAAGGCCGTACCGACGCGGCCATCCTTGGGCGCCCGGTGGCCAACGCCATCAAGCTGATTACGCTGGTGGTCGGCCTGCTATTTTGGTTGGCCAGTGCCGGCGTCGATATTTCCGCCCTGCTCGCGGGCCTGGGCATTGGCGGCATTGCCGTGGCCCTGGCACTGCAGAAACCCATTGAGGATCTGTTTGGCGCGGTTTCCATCTACTCGCAACAGCCCATCAGCACCGGCGACCTGTGCCGCTACGGCGATTCCGTGGGCCGTGTAGAGGAAATTGGCCTGCGCACTACCCGCATTCGTACTTTGTCGAACTCCGTAGTGAGCGTACCCAATGCAACGCTGGCCTCCGGCATCATCGAGAACCTGACGGCCCGCACCAAGATTATGTACCAGCCGGACCTGCCGCTGCGCTACGACACCTCCCGCAGGCAGCTCACGCAGACGCTCAGGGAACTTGAGGAAATGCTGCATGCAGACGCGCGCATTGAGGACGAAACGATTCGCGTGCGGCTGCGGGAGTTCAGTCACAATGCCATCATCGTACGCATTCGCGCCTTTGCGCTAACCCAATCCATCGATAGCTATCTGGAGATCGTGCAGGAGCTGAACCTGGAGATCATGCGCATCATGGACAGCAACGGTGTGCGCTTCTCCCAGGGGGCGCAAACGCTGTTTATCAAGAACAGTGAGGAAGAAGCCAATCCGTTCCAGGACGCATCCCGCTAGCGCAGCGACTTAGCCACCAAAACAAAGGGCGCCGAGTGGCGCCCTTTGTCATCCCGGGCAGCGCCCGGTTGATTGCTGGTCCTTACTGCTGACGAGCGAAGCGCAGCGCGCCACCCAGCAACAGGAACAGACCGCCCATGAGGGCCAGCCAACCGGTGTTGCCAGCGGTTTCCGGCATCATCGGCTCCGGCTCCGGCTCCGGCGCGGGCGGCGGCGGTGGCGGCGGCGGTGGCTCTACTGCGGCAACCGGCTCGGGCTGCGCCCAGGCTGAAGACGGCAGATAGACATTGACCTTCTGACGCGGATTCAGATCTGCGATCTTCATGGCTTCACCACCGATCATGGCTTCAAAGCCCGGCGGCGGATTCACTTTCCGGCTTGGGGTCTTGGAACCATCCTGCAGGATGTAGCGCACGTAGGTGCCGCTCGGGCTCTGTGACACCACTTCGGCTTCATAGCGAGCGTATTTCTCGCCATCGTCACGGGTGACCACCTCGAGACAGCCGTCATCTGCATGGGGCCACATCTCATAAACTGCGGGCGTAAAGGTCAGGTCGGCACAGGTATGTCCATCAGCCTGCGCAGACACTGCGAAACCCAGGGACATTGCCGTACCCAGGGCTACCATAGTCAACTTCTTCATAACATCCTCCTTTTAAGTACTGACTTCATCTTCAACTACTTTTGCTTTCACAATAAATCGTTGCGGTGCGTTGCCGACATAATAAAAAGGATAGCAGGTCACAAGCGTTAGCGTTGGTGACGTGCTGGGCGCCAAAACCCGGAGCTCATCAGGCTCGATAATTTCGATCGATGATACCGCAAAATTTTGTGTCCCGGAGAGCGTTTCCAGCGTGAGCGGATCTCCCAGCTGAATGTCTTTCAGGGCGCGAAAGAAACTGTCGCGATGGCCGGCAATACCCAAATTGCCGCCCTGCCCCAGCCGCGCCGTGCCGAGAATCCGGGCCACGCCGCGGTTGAGATTCAATTCACTGGCGCCGTTGTAGACCGGCACGTTGATACCCAGATGGTCGATGCTAAGCACCGCACCGGGCGTCTCCTCACCCGCTTCGCTGGCGGCTGCAAAGGCGGTTTTACGCGGCGCCGACCAGAGACTCATATCCGGCTGTTCACCCCGGTCACCGGGCATGAGCGGATGCGCCGCCGTCGGCGCAAGATCTGATGCCGGGACCGTGGGCTGCGACTGCTGCTGTTCCCTCGCCGCGGCAAAGGCCTCGAGACCCGCATCGCTGGCGCCCGCAGACCAGAGCTTAAACCCGGCAAAGACCAGGAGCAGCAGTGCACCCAGCGTCAGCAGCAGGTTACCCGCATGCCGTCGCCGCTTTTGCCATGTCTGCGCTCCTGCCATGAATCGTCGCCGTTCCTTACCGCTGTAGGGACCGTCGATAGTAGCGCAATTTCTTTGCCCGTACATGACACGGGTGGCTGACAGGCACGGGACAGCACGCTATGGTGCCTGCAAGCATCTTTACCGAGCTGACCATGGCTAATCCACTACTCGCCAAGCGCCGCGCCCTGCTGGGTGGGGCATATCGACTGTTCTATGAGGAGCCACTGCACATCGTGCGCGGTCGTGGCTGCTACCTCTATGACGCGCAGGGGCGGCGCTATTTAGATGCCTATAACAACGTACCGCACGTGGGGCACTGTCATCCGCAGGTGGTGGCAGCGATCAGCCAGCAGGCGGCCACCTTGAATACGCATACGCGCTATCTCCATGAGCATGTGCTGGACCTGGCTGAGCAGATCACGGATCTGTGCGCTGACGGACTGGCGCATATGCTGTTTGCCTGCAGCGGCACGGAGGCCAACGATCTGGCCCTGCGCCTGGCGCGGGCACGCACGGGGGCCGAGGGCGTGATCGTCACCGAATCGGCCTATCACGGCCATTCCTGCGCGGTGGTGCAGCTCTCGACGGAAGACACACCGCCCGCGCGGCGCGGCGATCATATAGTCACCATTCCCGCACCGGACAGCTATCGCCGCCAGGCCAGCGGCCCCGAGCAGGCCGCTGATTTAGACCAGGCGCTGGCCGAATTGGAGCGGCGTGGACACCGGCCCGCCGCCTTTTTCCTCGATACGGTGCTCTCCAGCGAAGGCATCGCCACCGTGCCGGAGGGCTATCTGCCCGCCGCGGTGGCGCGCGTGCGCTCGGCCGGCGGCCTGTTTGTTGCCGACGAGGTCCAGGCAGGCTACGGACGCAGCGGCGTCAGCTTCTGGGGCCATGAGCGCCTGGGCGTGGTGCCGGACATGATCACCATGGGCAAACCCATGGGCAATGGCCACCCCATCTCGGGCCTGGTCACCAGCGCGGACGTGCTCGACGCCTTTACCCGCGAAAGCCACTACTTCAACACCTTCGGCGGTAACCCCGTATCCTGCGCCGCAGCACTGGCGGTGCTGGCGGTCATGCGCGACGAACAGCTTATGGCCCGGGCGCGAAGTACCGGTGCCTGGCTGCGGGCCGAGCTGGAAGGCCTGGCCGCGCAGCATGAGGTGATCGGCGATGTCCGTGGCTCCGGCCTGTTTCTTGGTCTGGATCTGGTCCAGGACCGAAGCCGGCAAACGCCGGCCACGGACCTGGCGGCGGAGCTGGTAAACGCCATGCGCCAGCGCGGCGTGCTGCTGGGCCGCACAGGCCTGCATGGCAACGTGCTCAAAATTCGCCCGCCCATGGTGTTCACGCGCGAAGACGGTAGCCTGCTGCTGGAGGCACTGGCAGACAGCCTGGCCGCCTGAGACAGGCCCGCAGGGACGCTGGCCATTCACAGGCCGGCGACCGTGTAAGCGCTTTAATTTGCGCATGCGGAGCCTGGTCTGGTTAAAGCGCGATTTGCGCCTGTCTGATCATCGTCCCCTGGCGTTGGCCGCCCCGGGGGAATGCCTGCTGCTGTATGTGATTGAGCCCAGCCTGCGCGCTGCGGAGGACTTTCACCGCAGCCATGCCACCTTTATCGCCCAGTCCTTGCAGGAACTTGCGCCCCGCGTTGAAGCGCTGGGAGGTCGACTGCTGATCATGGAAGCAGAAGCGGTGGCGGCGCTGGATCAGCTCTACCATGCCTGGCCCTTCGAACAGCTACTGAGCCATGAGGAGACCGGCAATCATCTGAGCTACCAGCGTGACCTGGCCGTGGCCGCCTGGGCCCGACGTCAGGGCGTACGTTGGCAGGAGATTCCCCAGCATGGGGTATTTCGGCCACTGCGGGATCGCGATGGCTGGGCCGCCCGCTGGCGCCAGCGCATGCGCGAGCCCCTCACCCCCATGCCCTCGAGCCTGCAAGCCCCCACGCTGGAGCTGCCCTTCACCCGGCCGGTGGACACGCTGGAGCTGGAAACTCATCCCCAGCGTCAAGTCGGTGGTGAAAAGGCCGCCCGGGCCACGCTGCGCAGTTTTCTGCGCGAGCGCGGCCAGCGCTACGACGTGGAGATGTCGAGCCCGGTCACCGCGCACACGGCCTGCAGCCGCATGAGTGCCCATCTGGCCTGGGGCAATCTGTCCATGCGCGAGATCCTGCAGCGTAGCGAGGCGCGCGCGGAACTGCTGCGACACAGCCGGCCGAAGCCGCCCCATTGGGGTAAATCGCTGGCCGCTCATGGCAAGCGACTGCGCTGGCACTGCCATTTCATACAGAAGCTGGAAGACCAGCCTTCGCTGGAATGGGAGAACATGCAGCGCGCCATGGACGGCCTTCGCGAGGACGAATTCAACGAAGACTATTTTGAAGCCTGGAAGGCGGGCCAGACCGGCTACCCCATGGTGGATGCCTGCATGCGGGCCCTGCGCGCGCAAAAATGGATCAACTTCCGCATGCGCGCCATGCTGGTCAGCTTCGCCAGCTATCACCTGTGGCTGGACTGGCGGCGCACGGCGCCCTGGCTGGCCCAGCATTTTCTGGACTACGAACCCGGCATTCATTACAGCCAGTTCCAGATGCAGTCCGGCACCACCGGCATCAACACGCTGCGCATTTACTCACCCGCCAAGCAGGTGCTGGATCAGGATCCGGATGGCGCTTTCATCCACCGCTGGTGCCCGGAACTGGAAAGCCTGAGCGGGCCCCTGCTGGCGAACCCGGAGCAGGCCGGAAGCCTGCTGCCGCTGGACTATCCGGCACCCATCGTGGAGCACAGCAGCGCCATGCAAAAGGCGCGCAAACGCATCATGGCCCGCCGCCAAACCGGCGCTGCACGCCTGGAATCGCGCGCGGTCTTTCAACGGCACGGCTCACGGCGCCGCAGCAACCGCCGGCGCTAACATCTGCGCC
>JAOZKI010000003.1:10386-72834 GCA_029935455.1 Lysobacterales bacterium
TTGTATTGGCTGGGGGAGAGGGATTCGAACCCCCGCTGACGGAGTCAGAGTCCGTAGTCCTACCACTAGACGATCCCCCAAGGGACCGTGGCCCAGGGCAGGGCCACTGTCGTAACGCTTTAGCGTTTGCTGTACTGCGTCGCCTTACGGGCTTTGTGCAGGCCAACTTTCTTACGCTCCACTTCACGCGCATCACGGGTCAGGAAGCCCGCTGCACGCAGTGCTTTACGCAGCTCTTCATCGTATTCCAGCAGCGCGCGGCTGAGGCCCAGGCGAATGGCGCCGGCCTGACCCGTGGTACCACCGCCGGTCACTTTGGCGTTGATATCGAACTGGTCTGCCATTTCCAGGCGCTCGAGGGGCTGACGCACGACCATGCGGGCCGTTTCGCGGCCGAAGAAGGTGTCCAGCGGCTGATCGTTAACCGTGATCTGACCACTGCCCTTGGTCATGTAGACGCGGGCGGTAGAGGATTTGCGGCGTCCGGTGCCGTAATACTGTTCAGTTGCCATCTTTATATCTCCTGGCGCCGCGCGCTCAGATATCCAGGTCCGCAGGCTGCTGGGCAGCGTGCGGGTGCTCGGGGCCGGCGTAGACATGCAGCTTCTTGTACATGGCACGGCCCAGCTTGTTCTTGGGCAGCATGCCCTTCACAGCGCTTTCGATGGCGCGTGTCGGGTGCTTGTCCATCAGGTCGCCCAGGGGGATCGACTTGAGGTTGCCGATGTAGCCGGTGTGGTGATGGTAGATCTTGTCTTCCATCTTCTTACCCGTCACCTTCACCTTGTCCGCATTCACGATGACGATGTGATCGCCCGTGTCCACGTGTGGGGTGTAGGTAGGCTTGTGCTTTCCACGCAGGCGGAACGCCACTTCGGAAGCCAGACGGCCCAGCGTTTTATCGGTCGCGTCCACCAGGTGCCATTCGCGCCTGACGTCCTGCGGTTTCGCAGAAAAAGTTTTCATTGCAGTGATTCCTGACACTCAAACATGCAAACAGCCCCTGCTGGGGCGAAGGGCGGGAATTCTACTGATTGTAGCGGCGCTTTTCAACACCTGAGAGCGCAAAATTGTTAAATCTTTAATCGCTCTACGGGTCGTCCGCCCACCAGGTGTTCCTCGATGATCTCGTCCAGATCTTCCTCATCGATAAAGGTGTACCAGACCGCCTCCGGATAGACCACGCAAACGGGGCCTTCCTCGCAGCGATCGAGGCAACCGGCACTGTTCACACGGACCTTGCCCGCACCGGTCAGACCCTGCTCCTTAAGGCGTTTTTTCACGTAAGCACGCAGTTCTGCCGAGCCGCAGCGCCCACAGCTGGGACGCACCGCGTCATCACCACGGTCGTTGGTGCAGAAAAAAATGTGTCGCTGGTAATAAGCCATGCGGCAGTATTGGGGGCAAAGGCCGTTGATTGCAAACCCTGACGGGGCGGTCGCCTTGCAAACTGCGCCGGAGACCCTATAACTAATACAGGTTGCAGCGTGAGCACTCGCCATGGAACGCCAACTTTCCCCTTTTGATCGTTTTCTCAGCGTCGTCGACGACGCGCTACGTACCGCCAGTGGCGTTACGCCCGAGCCCGCACGCGCCAATCCCGCGGCACATCGTGACTGCGCTGAACTCAGCGAGGATGAGCGCCGTCATGTGTCGGGACTCATGCGCATCAACCATACGGGCGAGATCTGCGCCCAGGCACTCTATGCGGGCCAGGCCGCCACGGCGCGCAGCGCTGAGGTGAAAGCGGAAATGGCGCATGCGGCGGAAGAGGAGATCGACCATCTGGTCTGGTGCCAGGAACGGCTGGAGGAACTGCAAGCCGGCCCCAGCGTCTTTAACCCCATCTGGTATGCCGGCGCCTTTGCCATCGGTGCTGCCGCCGGCCTGGCCGGAGATGGCTGGAGCCTGGGCTTTGTGAAGGAAACAGAGCTCCAGGTAGAAGCCCACCTGGCGGGCCATATCGGTGAACTGCCTGCCGGCGACGGTCGCAGCGCAGCCATTCTGGAACAGATGAAAGAAGATGAGGCCAAGCACGCGCAGATGGCCAGCGACTCCGGCGCCTATGACCTGCCTGAGCCGGTCAAACAGATCATGCGCGTAAGCGCCGGTGTTATGAAATCCGTGGCCTATCGTTTCTAGCGCCAGCGCGGCCCGCCGCGCCGGTCACACCTCCGGGTTGCTGAGCGCCAGAGCTTGCGCGCGCAGTTGTTCCAGCGTCAGCCCCGGCTCCGGATCAGACGCCGCCGTTTCCCCCTTGGAAATCCACTGCAGCTTCCAGCCCTCCAGCGGCGTGGCGCCGGTAAGCGGAAAACTGTCCCGACGGTAGTCCTGGCCACCGGTAAAGTTGAAGCGCTGCGTGCTGACCTCGCCCTCCAGCGCCGGGTTGGAAAATTCAAACTGCAATTCAAAGCGGCGCTGGCCGTCACCGCTGGCCCAGGCCTCACCGCGTAAGGACCAGGGCGCCGGGAAGCTGCCCGTGGCCAGGCCCGAGTTGATTTCCAGCGGTAGCTCCGACTCATCCAGTTCCAGACTTACCCGCTCCGAGACGCTGGCCGGACCCGCCGGCAGAGCACGCTCCATGAGCACGAAGGCCAGATGCATCATGATGGAAGGGGCCTGCAGCATGGGCTCCAGGTCCGCGCTCAAAGCCACCATGCCGCGCCCCGCAATGGCCTGACCGTCCACCAGCAGCAGTTCGCCGCTGAGCACGCCATCGGGTGCGCTTTGTTCCACGCGTACGAGGATATCGCCGCAGCCGCAATGAAAATACTCCCAGCGCGCATTGAAGCCCGTATCCACAAACTCGACATTCAGCAGCGTCACAAAAGGCTCATGCCAGCGCTTGCCCGCTGGCACCGTGTCGCTGACCGCCAGCATGGGCAGCAGCAGCGCCAGCAGCAGGAGTCCGACTTTTTTTCCGCGTTGCTTCATGGCCTAGGCCCCGCTCGGTGATAACGCTATGACTTTAAGCAAATAGCCGGCGCAGTGCGACCCCGGGCTCTGGCTCGCGCATAAAGGCCTCACCCACCAGGAAGGCATGCACCTGCTGCGCCCGCATCTGCGCCACATCAGCCGGCGTGCGAATACCACTTTCCGTAATCAGGAGCCGCTCGGGCGGCAGCAAGGCCTTGAGGCGCACGGTGGTCTCCAGTGAGGTGGTAAAATCGTGCAGATTGCGGTTATTCACACCGAGCAGGGCCTGATCCAGTTCCAGGGCCCGTTCCAGCTCCGCTTCATCGTGCACCTCAACCAGCACATCCATGCCCTGCTCCAGGGCCCGGCCATGCAGATCGACCAGTTGCTCCTGGCCCAGACAGGCCACGATGAGCAGGATGCAGTCTGCCCCCAGGCACCGGGACTCTTCGATCTGCCAGGGGTCAATCATGAAGTCCTTGCGCAGCGCCGGCAGCGCGCAGGCATCGCGCGCGGCGGCCAGATAATCGCGATGGCCCTGAAAGTACGGCGCATCGGTGAGTACGGACAGACAGCTGGCGCCGCCCTGCTCGTAGGAGCGGGCAATGTCCGCCGGCTGGAAGTCCGCCCGGATCACGCCAGCGCTGGGCGAGGCCTTCTTGACCTCGGCAATAATGCCCGTGCCGCTGCTGGCGGCCGCTTCCAGCACGCGCTGGAAGCCGCGCGTGGGCGGCGCGTCAGCGGCGCGGGCGCGCAGTTCTGCGTGGGAGATGTGGCGTTGGCCCGCGGCCACTTCTTCCTGCTTGGTGGCCACGATTTTGGCCAGCACCGACGGGATACCCATTACAGCACCTGACTCAGCTGGACCAGACGCTCCAGACGCGCTTGCGCCTGGCCCTGATCCATCACCTCACGCGCGCGCCGCACACCCGCTGCCAGTGACTCGGCCAGGCCGGCCACATAGATGGCAGCGCCCGCGTTCAGCGCAATAATATCGGCCGCCCGGGCGGCCTGCTCGTCACGCTGCTCGGGCGCGGCAAAGGCTGCCTGAATCAGCGCCAGCGATGCCGCCGCACCGCTCACCTCAAGCCCGTCCAGCGGCTGCTCGGCAACACCCAGCTCCCCGGGCTGAATGCGGTACTCGCTTAGCGCGCCATGGACCCATTCGGCCACCGCCGTAGGTCCCGCCAGACTGATTTCATCCAGCCCGTCATCCGCGTGCACAACCAGCGCGTGCTCAGCGCCCAGCCGTCCCAGCACCTCGGCCACCGGACCACAAAGCGCCGGATCAAACACACCGATGAGCATGCGTGTCACGCCAGCGGGATTGGTCATGGGCCCGAGAATATTGAAGATGGTGCGCATGCCCAGGGCCTTGCGCGGTCCGATCGCATGGCGCATGGCCGAATGATGCATGGGGGCGAACATGAAGCCCACGCCCAGTTCCTCAACACAGCGTGCCACCTGCTCCGGGTTCAGATCCAAACGCACGCCGGCTGCCTCCAGCAGATCAGCACTGCCGGACTTGGATGACACGGAGCGATTACCGTGTTTGGCCACCTGCGCACCCGCGGCCGCCGCCACAAAGCAGGCGGCGGTGGAAATATTGAACAGGTTGGCCCCGTCGCCGCCGGTACCCACGATGTCGATCATATGCTCGCCCTGCACGGTCACCCCGGTGGCCAACTCGCGCATCACGCCAACGGCACCGGTGATCTCGTCGATCGTTTCTCCTTTCATGCGCATGCCCAGCAGGAAGGCACCGATCTGCGCTTCGTCAGCGGCACCGGTCATGATCTGCCGCATGGCGGCGGTCATCTCATCGGTGGAGAGGTTTTGCCCGTCAGCGATCCGGGCCAGCGCATGGCGAATGTCCATCAAGCGATTACCTGGCATTGCGTAAGAAAGTTGCGCAGCAGGTCGTGACCACTGCGCGTAAGAATCGATTCGGGATGGAACTGCACCCCTTCCACCGGCAGCGTCTTGTGACGCACGCCCATGATTTCACCGCGGCTGCCATCCTCGCGTACGGTCCAGGCGGTTTCCTGCAGACAATCCGGCAGGGAGTCGCGCTCAATCACCAGCGAGTGGTAGCGCGTGGCCTCGAACGGCTGCGGCAGACCGGCAAAAACGCCCGCATTATCGTGATGCATCATGGAGGTCTTGCCATGCATCACGCGCCCGGCGCGGATCACCTTGCCGCCGAAGGCTTGCCCGATGGACTGGTGCCCGAGACAGACGCCAAAAATCGGCACCTCACCCGCCAGCTCATGGACCACCTGCAGAGACACGCCGGCCTCGTCGGGCGTACAGGGGCCCGGCGAAATCACAATGCCGGCCGGAGACAATTCACGGATATCAGCCGGCGTGATGGCATCGTTGCGCACCGTGCGTACATCAGCGCCCAGCTCACCCAGATACTGCACCAAATTGAAGGTGAAGGAGTCGTAGTTATCAATCATCAAAATCATGGGGCGGGTGCTTTTGCGTAGAGCCGGGGACCCATTGTGCCCGAAGCGTTCCAGCTTGGGGAGAGGGAACATCACCTGCCCCCATATTGCAAAAAAGACCGGCTTTTCAGGGGCGGCCGGTTGGACCTCGAAGGCCACAAAAGCGACTCAGCCGTGCCTGCTCTCATTCCTGTACCGACAAGCACCGGGAAAGTGCAGACCGCCAACTGCGGGGCAGCGCATTGCACGGCCTGCGCATGCTCAGCGGGAGAACCGCTTAAAACGCCTTAAAACAAGCGCTTGCATTGGGCGCTCGCTTTGCAGTAGCGTGCACTTGGAGGCCCCACTATGCGACCCACACCTGTAACGCGAGCCCACAGGCTACTCAAGAAGAGTTTTCTCATGGCCGCTACGGGGGTCTGTCTACTGCTCACGGGCATGCCGCCCGCGCCGGCACAGTTACGCAGCGTAGAAGCCCCCAGCACAAACCCGGATCTGCCGCAGGCCTGCGGGCTCAATGTGCTGATGATTCTGGATGAGTCCGGCTCCATCGGTAGAAACGCCGGCAATGTACGTACCGCATTCAAGGCCTTTACAGCGGCCATGAAGAACACCAGTTCTTCCATGGCCGTTGCTGAGTTTTCCCGTGTGGCCCGCCTGCCAGCGATCGGCTCATTCGCCCCCGGTGCCTACATCACCATCACGGACCAGACCAAGAGCCAGCTAGATAATTACGTCGATAATCGTTACAACCCCGGCGGCAATACCAACTGGGAGGACGGTCTGCGCATGGGACGCAGCGGCAGCGCCTTCGCGCCGCGCCCTAGCCTCGCAGTCCCGCACCTGACTGTTTTCATTACCGATGGAGACCCCACTCAGGTAATCCGCGGCGACCGCGTGAGGGCCCTGGAATACCTGAACAAGGTACCGCTGGAATCTCGCGAAACCAGCAGACAGAACAAGGATCGTGCCGCTGATGCGGCCGTAGCCAACGCCAATAACCTTAAAGCCCAGAATTCACACATTCTGGTCGTGGCCGTCGGCAACGGCGTCTCCTCCAGTGACTCGCTGGATCGCATCGTAAAGATCTCCGGCCCGGACATTTATCCCGACAGCGGCAATGACTTCAACATCTCCACCGATGACGTTTATCGAGAGCAAGACTTCAGCAAGCTGCAGGATGCCCTCAGAAAAGCCGCTTTCCAGCTCTGCTCACCATCTGTCACGATTGAAAAAGTCGTTGATTTGACCCCAGACCCCGGCTCCCTGGACGACGCTGTACCCGGCAGCGGCTGGCAGATCAGCGGCTCCGTCTCGGCTCCCGGCAGCGGAGAGTTCGCCTGGGTACTGCCCAGCGCCGAGGACCCCGGTGTCAACCCCAAGTTTGCCGCCACCAGTAGCGCCGGCTTTGCCACTTTTCAGTGGCGACCGGTCAGCGAGGTTGGCAACTCCGGTTTTACCGCTACTGAAACGCCACAGCCGGGCTTCATTAATGATCCCAGCCAAACCGCCTGCAGCTTCCGCACACCAGACTCCCCGGATGCCCCCTTAGCATTGACCAGCGTCAGCGATGGCAGCTTCAGCACGGTGATTGAGCCCGAATCTATCGTTACCTGCAGAATCGTAAACCTTGCCGAACCGGCGCCGGCCATAACGCTGGAAAAATATACCGATGGACAGGACGCAGACCTGCCCACCGGACCGAGTATTCCCCGCGGTGATCAGGTGCTATGGACCTATATCGTGACCAACAGTGGAAATACGCGCCTGGACTCCATCTTGGTGACCGATGTGCTCGAACTACCCGCCCAGTTCGCCGGCCAGGTGCAGTCAAAGCTGGTTTGCCCGAGCACCAGTTTGAAGCAGGGTGCGAGCATGCGCTGTTCGGCGTTGGGTATTGCCGGGATTACGCCTGGCGGCGATAACTTTACCGGTCAATATGCCAACCTGGCCACCGTCACCGCCACCGACAGCACGGGGCTTTCCGTGAGCGCTTCCGATCGCTCTCATTACCTGGAGGTGGAGCCGGGCATCAAGGTTGAGAAAAGCACCAACGGCGAGGATGCCGACCAGCTACCGGGGCCCGCATTACCGGTTGGGGCCACGGTTAACTGGCGCTACACGGTGACCAACACGGGAACGGAGCCTCTCGCCAACATTGTGGTCACTGATGACGACCCGGCGGTGACACCGGCTTTCCAAAGTGGCGATAGCAACAACAACGCGCTCCTGGATGCTGGCGAAGCGTGGCTGTTTACCGCCAGTGGCACTGCCCAGGCAGGCCAGTACGCCAACCGAGCCACCGCTACCGGTGCGGGACAGATTGAAACGGTACGCGACGAGGATCCCTCGCACTACTTTGGCAGTGCGCCGGCGGTGAGCCTTGAGAAGACCACCAACGGTAGTGATGCGGACGCGGCACCGGGACCGCTGATTGCTGTTAATACCGCGGTCACATGGCGCTACACGGTAACCAATACGGGCAATACCGATCTCGCCAGCTGGAGCATTAGCGATGATCAACTGGGCGGTATCAGCTGCCCAGCCGGGCTGCTTCGGGTTGGCCAGAGCGCCAGCTGCAGCGCCCAGGGGCTCGCGGTAGACGGGCAGTACAGCAACCTGGGCACGGTGCAGGCGCAGAGTGTTTTTGGCGGTCCAAGCGTCAGCGCCAGTGACCCTTCCCACTACTTCGGCACGGTACCCAAGCTGGTACTGGAAAAGCGCACCAATGGCGTCGATGCGGACGCGCCGGCAGGACCGTTCATTGCCGTTGGCGACCCCGTCAACTGGGATTTCGAGGTGACCAACACCGGGAATGTGGGTCTGGATATCCTGCTGCTGCTGGATTCAGAGCTGGCAGAAGACGCGGTTTCCTGCCCGCCGGGCAGCACGCCGCTGAACCCCGGTGAGAGCGCAACCTGTAGCGCAAGTGGCACCGCCGTTGCCGGCCAGTACAGTAATTTGGGCGTGGTCCTGGCCAGGGCAACCAGCACCATCGAGAATGACCCCAATGACGGCCTCGCAGCCGCCATTGACCCTTCCCACTACTTCGGCGCCGCACCGGGCATCGATCTGGAGAAATTCACCAACGGCATCGACGCGGACACGCCGGATGAAGCGGTCATATTGAATCCGGGTAGCGCGGTGTCCTGGGGCTATTTGGTCGGCAATACGGGCAATGAGCCCCTCACGAATGTTGCCGTCACAGACGACCAGGGCCTCCAGCCCGTGCTGGTCAGTGGCGATAGCAACAGCAATGGTCAGCTGGATGTGGGCGAGTACTGGCTATTTGAAGCCAGCGGTATAGCCGGTGCCGGACTCTATTCCAACATCGGCACCGTGAATGCCAGCGATTCGCTCAACCAGACGGTCAGCGATACGGACCCATCCCACTACCTGGGCGTTATCGATGACATCACACTGCAAAAAGCGACCAATGGCGTCGATGCCGACCTCCCGCCAGGACCTGCCCTGGCAATCGGCGACGCTGTCACCTGGACCTATCTGGTGAGCAACAACGGAAATGTGCCATTGGAAGGTCTGACGGTGGATGACGACCAGGGGGTGATTCCGGTCTACGCCAGCGGTGATCTCAACAACGATGGCCTGCTCGACCCGGGAGAAAGCTGGCAGTTCCTGGCCACTGGCACGGCCCAGGCCGGCCAGTATCGCAACCTGGCCACGGCGCGCGCCATATCGGTAGACGCCAATGGCCTCACGGAAGAAGTTGAAGCGCAAGACCCCTCGCACTATTTCGGTGGCATCAGCGCTCCCGCCGTTGGCATTGAAAAACTCACCAATGGGCAGGACGCCGATCTGGCACCCGGCCCATTACTGCCCACCGGCACAACGGCCACCTTCACCTATCTGGTTAGCAATACCGGCAACGTGACGCTCAGCAACGTTATCGTGACCGATGATCAGAGCCTCAGCGTCAGCTGCGCCGGTGGCAATCCCATCGCACAATTGCCCGTCGGCGCCAGCGTGAACTGCACCGCCAGTGGCACAGTAGCTCTGGGCCCCTATGTCAATATCGGTCGCGCGGAAGGTACGGGCATTTTCGGCACGGTCGTCAGCGCCACGGACCCAAGTCACCACTACGGGTACGATGACAGTGCCGTTAGCGCTGCCTTGACGCTGGAGAAAGCCACCAATGGACAGGATGCCGACCTACCACCGGGGCCGGCGCTGCAGCCCGGTGACACCGTAACGTTCACCTATCTGATCACCAATACGGGTGGCCAACCCATCAGCGCGCTGCAGGTCAGCGATGACCAGGGTGTGCAGGTTAGCTGCCCCTCCGGCAATCCGATTCCCCTGCTGCTCGCCGGTGCGAGTGAAACCTGCACCGGCAGCGCCACGGTCGCTATCGGACCCTATGTGAATCTCGGCACAGTCATTGGCCAGGATCCCGACGGGGTCGACATAGAAGCCAGCGACCCCAGTCACCATTTAGGGGCAAGCCCCGGCATTCGTATGGAAAAAGCCACCAATGGTATCGATGCGGATACACCGGCCGACGGACCACAATTGCTCATCGGCACCCCGGTCACCTGGACCTATGAAGTGAGCAATATTGGTAACGAACCGCTACAAAATGTGCAGGTGACCGACGACCAGGGACTGAACCCCCTTCTGGTGGCCGGAGACAGCAATGGCAACAGCATTCTGGATCTGAACGAGACCTGGCGCTTTGAAGCCCAGGGCACGGCACAGGCCGGCGCCTATGCGAATCTTGGTAGCGTTGCGGCCACCGATGCCCTCAGCGCCCTGGTCGAGGATTCAGACCCGTCGCATTACTTTGGCGTTCAGAACCAGTTGCAACTGGAAAAATCCACCAATGGCGTGGATGCGGACCAGGCACCGGGACCGCAAATCAACAGCGGCGCTAACGTGACCTGGGAGTATGTTGTTCGGAACTTGGGCAATGCGCCTCTGAGCGCCGTGGCCGTCACTGATGACCAGGGTCTGCAACCGCTGTTTGTGGGCGGTGACAGCAATAGTGACGGGCTGCTGGATCCGTCCGAAAGCTGGCGTTTCCAGGCCAGCGGCCCCGCTGTGGCAGGCCAATACCGCAACCTCGGCACTGCCACGGCACGGTTTATTGCTGATGATGGCAGCACCGAAGATTTGATCGCGCAGGATCCTTCCCATTATTTCGGTGGCAGCAGTGCCCCGGCTCTGACCATGGAAAAATCAACCAATGGCGAAGATGCTGATCAGCCCCCCGGCCCCTTGCTCGGCGTCGGCGATGGTGTGGTGTTTTTGTACCTGATTACCAACAGCGGGAATGTCACACTGAATGATGTGGAAGTGACGGACGACCAAGGTCTGACTCCCCTATGCCTGAACGGCAATCCCATAGCCAGCCTCGCGCCCGGAGAGCAGGCCGTGTGCGTTGCCCTGACGCAGGTATCGCTCGGTCAATATGTGAATATCGGCACAGCCACCGGCATGGACCCCTTTGGCACTGTCGTTAACGCCAGCGATCCAAGCCATCATTTCGGTTTCGAACGCGTCGGGCCACAACCTTCACCGGATCAGCTAACGCTGGAAAAAGCGACCAATGGGCAGGATGCCGATCAGCCACCGGGCCCCACGCTGCCAACCGGTTCGATCGCACAGTTCACCTACACCGTCAGCAATAGCAGTGCGCAACCGCTGCGCAACGTGAGGCTGGAGGACGATCAGGGCGTAAGCATCGATTGCCCGTCCGGCAATCCGATTCCCCTGCTGCTGCCCGGCACCAGCGAGACCTGCTCGGGCCAGACCCGTGTCACAGACGGCCAATATCGCAATGTGGGAACGGCCACGGCAGAAACGCCCGATGGCAATGAGATCAGCGCGCAGGACCCCAGCCATCACCGCGGGGGCATGACCGCCGTGCCAGGCATCCTCGGGCTGGGCAGTGGGCTACTGGCGCTGCTTGTGGGTCTGCTCGGTCTACGCGCTGCGCGCAGGAGGCAGGTAGCCGTCTGATACCGGGCAGAAAGCCGGACAGGAAAGCACCTTCTAGGTACCACAAAACGTCTGCGTGACGCGCTCTTCCCTGGCCGGTGCCAGTGCATAGTCTTCCCGACCCGGCTGCACGTCAAAGGGGCTCTCGAGCACGGCACGCAGCTCGTTAAAAACCGTGTAATCGCCTGCAAAAGCCGCCTGAATAGCGCGTTCGACCTGGTGATTACGGGGGATATAGAGCGGGTTCACCGAGTCCATGCACGCGCGCACCTGCGCCAGATCCCGCCCCTCTGCCTGCAGGCGCTGCTGCCAGCGGGGGCCAAACTCGCCCCAGGCCTTATCGGGCGCGTCCAAGTGACCGCTCAACTCCCGAAAACTCAGGGTAAAGTCTGCCTCTCCGGTCTCAAGCGCCTGCAGCAGCGTATCGACCAGCGTGGCGTCGTCCGCCTGCGCCGTAGCGAGACCCAGCTTCGGCCGCATCAGCGCCAGGCGATGCTCCTGAATCAGCTCCGGGGTACGATCCAACGCGCTTTGAAAGCCGTCCAGCTCCGGATCCAGCACCAGCAGACATTCAGCCAGCCGGGCCAGGTTCCAGTGCACGATTGGCGCCTGATTTGCATAGGCATAGCGCCCGTTCTGATCAATGGAGCTGAACACCTTGAGCGCGCGGTACTCATCCATAAAGGCGCAGGGTCCGTAGTCCAGCGTCTCGCCCGAGATGGACGTGTTATCGGTGTTCATGACGCCGTGAATAAAGCCCAGGGACAGCCAGTGGGCCACCAGTCTTGACTGGCGTTCCACCACGCCCTGGAACAGCGCCAGATAGGGGCGTTCCGCTGCTGCGGCGTCGGGATCGTGACGCGCGATGGCGTAGTCGGCCAGCGCCTTCAGGCTGGCCTGATCGCCGCGGGCGGCGAGATACTGGAAGGTACCGATACGCAGATGACTGGCGGCCACACGCGTCAGCACGCCGCCGGGCTCGGCCTGGCGCCGGAATACTTCCTCGCCAGTAGCCACAGCCGCCAGGGCCCGAGTGGTAGGCACACCGAGCGTGTACATGGCCTCGCTGAGCAGAAACTCGCGCAGTACCGGACCCAGGGACGACAGGCCATCGCCGCCCCGCGACCAGGGCGTGCGTCCGGCCCCTTTCAGCTGCAGATCCCAGCGCTGTCCCTGCGCATCCACCAACTCTCCCAGCAGCATGGCCCGACCGTCACCCAGTTGCGGAACAAACTGCCCGAACTGATGGCCGGCATAGGCCTGAGCCAGCGGTGCCGTACCGGGTAGGGATTCCGTACCGGACAGCCAGCGTGCCAGCTGCGCTGAATCCTGAGCGCCCCACTCCAGGCCCAGCTGTGTCGCCAGCGGCTGGTTCCAGGCCAGTAATTCGGGCGCGGAAAACCCGCGCAGCGGTGCCTGCGCGTGCAGTGCCTCGGGCAAATCACGGTAGCTGTGCTGAAATTCGCTCATGAGTTCGCTTACCCAGCAGGCGACCTAGAGCCCGCGCGAGGCCTTGTCCACGGCGGTGAGCAGGGCCCGGCCCTTGTTCATACATTCTTCCCATTCCTGCTCCGGATCCGAGTCGGCCACAATGCCCGCACCCGCCTGCACATGCAGCTGCCCATCGCGAATCACCGCGGTGCGAATGGCAATGGCCAGGTCCGTATCGTCATGCCAGCTCAAATAGCCCACCGCGCCGGCGTAAATATTGCGTTTCACCGGCTCCAGCTCGTTGATGATTTCCATGGCACGGATTTTGGGCGCACCGGACAGAGTGCCAGCGGGAAAGGCCGCACGCACCGCATCCATGGTATTGCAGTCCGGCGCCAAATCACCCTCCACCTGCGACACGATGTGCATCACGTGTGAGTAGCGCTCGATGATCATATTGTCCGTCAGGCTGACCGTGCCGGTGGCCGCTACCCGGCCCACATCGTTACGCCCCAGATCAACCAGCATCAGGTGCTCGGCACATTCCTTGGGGTCCTTCAGCAGTTCTTCGGCCAGCGCCTGATCTTCGGCTGCCGTGGCGCCACGCCAACGGGTTCCGGCAATCGGCCGGACGGTCATGCGCCGCTGCTGCACACGCACCAGCACTTCCGGTGAGGAACCCACAATCTGCGTATCACCCAAATCAATGAAGTACATGTAGGGTGAGGGGTTCAGCACGCGCAGGGCACGATAGACATCCAACGGCCGGGCCTGAAAAGGTACGCTCATGCGCTGGGACAGAACCACCTGGAAAATATCGCCGGCCAGGATGTACTCCTGACTGCGCCGCACCGCATCAATAAAATCGCTCTTCTCGAACCCATAGCGAAAATCCGACTCGGACACCGCGGCACCGGCAACCGCCAGCCCGTAGCCCGTACTACCCGCACGCAAGCGGTGCTCAAGCTGATCCAGCCGTCGCTGGGCCTGCTCCCAGGCACCCGGCTCGGCCGGATCGACGTTCACGATCAGCCACAAGCGCCCTTCCAGCGCGTCAAAAACCGCCAGCTCCTCGGCCAGCAGCAGCACGATATCGTCCGTGCCCATCTCGTCGAGCTTGTCATGGCCAGCCAGACGCGGCTCCGCCAGCTCCACCGTCTCATAGCCAAAGTAGCCAACCAGACCACCGGAAAATACCGGCAGCTCGTCCAGTTCCGGCACCTGATAGCGGGTACGGATTGACTCAATGCGGCCCAGCGGATCGTCCAGCGTCTCCTCACTGACCTTACGACCCAGCTCAAAGGTCTCCAGCTTATGGCCGTTGATGGTGAAACGCTTGCGCGCCGGTAGCCCGATGATGGAATAGCGCCCCCAGGTCTCACCGCCTTCCACCGATTCGAAAAGAAAAGAATCGGAGCCGTCGGCCAGCTTCAGGTAAACGGAAAGTGGTGTGTCCAGATCGGCCAGCACGGTGCGCCAGACCGGAATCCGGTTATGGGTGCCATTGTTGAGCGCGTCAAACTGCTGTTTCTTCACTAAAGAGCCTGCCTTAACTCGCGAGTAGGAATTCTAACCAAAAGCCGAGCCTCTGGGGCCTAATTGCGTGGCAAGACTAAGCTGAAGCGCACACCGGCAGCAGCGGGCAGGTTCTCGGCCTGCACCTGCCCCTCGTGCGCCTCGGCCACCAGGCGCACAATGTACAGGCCGAGGCCAAGATGGGTACCACCAGCGGCCGGGTCGCGTACGGACATGAGGGCGTCGAACAGCTGGTCCTGAAACTGCTCCGGCAGGCGGCTGCCACTGTTGCTGACGCTCAGGCGCAAGTCACGCTCATGCTGCGCCAGCCCTATGGTGACCAGCGCGTCACTGGCGGTCAGACTGACCGCGTTATCCACCAGTTTGTCGAGCGCCTGGGCCAGCAGGTCCGGCGCGCAGTGGTAACTCAGGGGCTGTTCCGTACCGACCAGCTCGAAGCGGCGCTGCGGGTAGATACTGCGGTAGCCTTCCAGCGCCCCGCGCAGCAGCTCTGGCAAATCAATACGGGTCCAGTCAGCGGTGCGAACCGCCGCTTCCAGGCGCGTGGCCTCGCTCATGGCGCGCACCAGTGCCGTCTGTCGATCCAGACCCTCCCGGGCGCGCTCCAGGTAGGGCATGGCTTCCGCATCCAGGGGCTGGCTGGCCAGATTTTCCAGGGAAGAGCGGGTAATCGCCAACGGCGTCTTAAGCTCATGGGAAAGACGCCCGGCCAGCTGTTGCAGGTAGCGGTTGTAGTCTTTTACGGAACGTAACAGGCGCTCATTGTTGCGCGCCAGCTGGCCCAATTCATCCTCATCGCCGACCAGCGGCAGCTTCGGTTCCGCACCCTGGTCATCCATGGCTTCGCTAACCGCCGTACTCAAGGACAGCACCCGTCGCGACAAGCGCGTGGAGAGCAACCAGATGCCCGCGACCAGCAGCACCATGAGCAACAGGCTCACCAGCAACAGGCGCCCCAGGGTGCGGTTGGCAAACAGCAGCGCACCATCCGTATCGGCCTCCAGCACCACGCTGCCCCATGTGACGCCCCCCTGACTGATGGGCTCCGCCACCGTATTGCGTATGGCCGCCGTATAGGGATCACCACTCCAGACCTGCGCGCTACGCCCGGCCAGCGCTTCTTGCACCAGCGCTTCCGTACTACGCAACTGATGCTCAGCGCGTGCCGGACTCCTATCCATCTGCTGGCTGACCAACAGCCGGTACAGAACCCGTTCCAGCCAGGCAGGGCTTTCCTGTGCCGCCTCGTGGCGCGCACCCGTGTCTGCCCGCACCCAGCCGTTTCCATCCACCAGCCAGGCCCGGGCGCGTGGCGGCGCCACCGCTTCCAGCCAGTCCTGCAGGGCCTCATGGGATGGCAGCGGGTGGAGCCAAATGCGGGGACGGCCCGCTTGCAGCGTACCGGCCTCGCCGCGTCGTTCTACACCAGCGGAATCTGGCTGCACGTCAACGGCAGCGAGACTCAAGGCACTACTCGCGGTCAGCGGCGGTAGCGCCAATTCCAGCGCATAGCCCGTCGGCGTATCCAGCCAGTAGCCCTGCAGTTGACCACCGCCCGGCGATTGGCTGGACACCAGCAGCGGGCCCGGCGCTGCCGCCTGAATACGGAACTGCCGCAAGCCGCGCGCATCGCGCAGGTACAGCAGCACATGATCAGCGCCGGCGCGGTTGGCCTCAGTGCCCGCCGCTTGGCGACGCCCCGGCGTGGGATCCGCAACCTGCAAAAACAGGTAATCCTGACGACCATAGCGGCCGGCCATAAGATCAAGCTGGGGGCTACCGTCAGGGGCGGTGAACCGGGTGCTGATGTCCGGCTGGGACCAGTCATTGTGGTAGCCATCCAGCGTAGGCTCCCGCGTCAGCTTGCGCAGCGGCAGTAGATCAGCAGGGGCTTGCAGCGCTGTCAGAAAGGGCTCGGGAAGTGCCCGCGCCATGGTGCGGGCCGCACCGGCCAGCGCATTGGCATCGTCCTCGCGCAGGTACTGTTCCAGTTCCTGCACCAACTGGAAGCCGAACCAGGGCACCAGCAGCGTCACCAGTGCCAGGGTCAGCATTTTTTTGCGCAAGCTCATGGCGCAAGCTTAACGGAAAGCGGGCGCCCTTCCGGCCCCAGGTTCACGCATGGGCTTTACCGGTACGGTCCGGGGCGCGCCAGCGATAGCCGGCGCCGTAGACCGTGTCGAGTCGGTCGAAGTCCGCATCGACCGTTTCGAATTTACGTCGAATGCGTTTGATGTGACTGGTAATGGTCTGATCATCAACCAGCACGTTGGCATCATCCATGAGTTGCTGTCGCGTGCGCACATGGCCCGGATGCTTTGCCAGCGAGTGAATCAGCCAGAACTCCGTTACCGTTAGCGGCACCGCAGCGCCGCGCCAACTGACCTCCATACGATCCACCGACAATTCCAGTTCGCCGCGCTCCAGCTTCCGTTCCGCCGCACCCTCACCTGACAGCGCCTCAACCCGGCGAAACAGAGCAGCGACGCGCGTCACCAGATGCGGCAGGCTGATGTCCTTGGTCAGATAGTCGTCCGCCCCGAGGCGCAGACCGGAGATCACATCAAAGTCCGAGTCGCGCGCCGTTAAAAAAATAATGGGCAGGCTGCGCGACAGGCCACGCAATTCACGGCACAGCTCAAAGCCACCCTCTACATCGGCACCCAGACCCACATCGATAATCACCAAATCAGGCAAACGACGGCGAAAGGCTTCCAGGGCGCTGATGCGATCAGCAAAGCCATTGACCCGATAGTTATAGCGACGCAGTGCATCCTCATAGTTATGACGAATCGCGGCCTCGTCCTCAACAATCGCAATCTGGCGCTGCATGATCTTCTTCTCCCTCTGAAACTGGGGCCCAGCATACGGCCTCCGCCAGCTTCCTAGCACCTAGCTTCGCCGCTGCGGAAACCGATGCCCGAAGTTTGCCCGATTCCTGCCGGTGTAGCACCCGATTGAGCCACGAGGGCGGCAGCTGTGCTGCCTCTAATAAGCGCTCAACTTCAACCAGAGCCTGCCATGAAAAGCACCCAAGCACCCCGTCAGGGGATCCGCGCCGCCCTCGAAGCGCGCAGCCAGCGCCTCTATCCCGCCCTGCACCAGTCCCCTGCAAGCAAGCCCGAAACTGGCCGCCTGCGCTGGCAGGACCGAACCCTGTTGATACTGGCCATGGTACTGGGTGCCATGTTGCTGCTGCGGCTTGAAACCGCGAGCGCGCAGCAGATGACAACCCTGCCGGACTGGGGCCTGACTTTTTCCAGTGAAGATGCCCAGTGGCACCAGCTGGCACTGCATACGTCCGTGGTGGTGGAACTGGACGGGCAACTGGCCCGCGTGCACATCGCCCAGCGCTTCCGTAATGACTCCCTGTCCTGGCTGGAGGGCAACTACCGCTTTCCGCTGCCCACGGGAGCCGCGGTAGATCAGCTTTTTGTGCGCGTGGGCGATCGCATCATAGAAGGTGAGGTGCAGCCCCGGGAACAGGCCCGGCAAACCTATCAGGCAGCCCGGGCACAGGGGAAGACCGCGTCCCTGGTGCGGCAGGAGCGTGCCAATCAGTTTGCGACCCAGCTGGCCAATATTGGACCGGGAGAAACGGTCGACGTGCTGCTGGGTTTTCTGGTCACGGTGGATTATCGGGACGGACACTTTACCTTTCGCCTGCCCACCACCTTTACGCCGCGCTACGCCAGCGAGGCGCAGGCAAGCACCGGGCAGGCGGCCCCGCAGCCCGCCATGACCGTTGCACAACCCGTGCCTGACCATGGGTTCGAACTCAAGCTGGAGCTGGCCAGCGCGCTGCCACTGGCGACGCTGGAAAGTCTGCACCACGACGTCGAGATTGAGGAGACGCCAGGCGGCTATGAAATTCGCTTGGCAGATGCCGCAGCGCAGACCGATCGGGACTTTGAGCTGCGCTGGAGCCCCGCACTGACCCGGGAGCCGCAGTCCACGCTCAGCACCTGGCGTGATGGCGATGAAGTCTATGCGCAACTGATGCTGCTACCACCAACAGAGGCATCGCTGCAGGCGCAGCCGCGTGAAGTGATCTTCCTTATCGACACGTCCGGTTCCATGGAAGGGGCATCCCTGGAACAGGCACGCGCGGCGCTGCATGAAGGGCTGCAGCAGCTCCAGGCCGGCGATCAATTCAACCTGCTCGAATTCAGCAACAGTACCCGCTCCCTGTTCCCACGCGCCGAGCCGTTCACCGGCGGACGACTGCTGCAAGCCCAGCGCTGGATTGACCGCTTGCATGCGAATGGCGGCACGGAGATGGCACCGGCGCTGCAGCAGGCATTCCAGGGCGAGGTAGCGGACGGTTTGCTGCGGCAGGTGGTATTTATCACGGACGGCAGCGTGGGCAATGAACGCGAACTGCTCGCGCTGGTAGCCGCACAGCTTGGCGCCAGCCGTCTCTTTACCGTCGCCATCGGTGCCGCACCCAATGACTGGTTCATGCGCAAGGCCGCGGTCATCGGGCGCGGCCATGCCACGCGCATTGGGCGATTAGAGGACGTTGCTGAGACCATGAACAGCCTGTGGTCCCGGATCCGCCTGCCAGCGATCTCGGACCTGTGCATCGACTGGGGTACCGGGGCGGAGTATTACCCGGAAATCCTGCCGGACCTGTATGCCGGGACGCCCCTCTGGCTGACCGCCAAACTGGACCGCGAGCCACAGCGCGTGAGCCTGTGCGGCCAGCTCAACGGACACAGCTGGACACATGAGCTTGAGCCGCAGGAGCTGCCGGGTCAGGCCACGCTGGCCACCTTGTGGGCGCGCCAGAAGATTGAGGCGCTGGAAGATGGACTGAGCTTTGGTCAGGATCGGGAGCAAACCCATGCGCAGATTACCCAGCTGGCACTGAAGTACGGGCTGCTGACGGCCTACACCAGCCTGGTGGCGGTAGATCGCACGCCGGCACGGCCTGATCAGGAAGCGCTGGGTATGGCCAGCGTGCCAAGCCTGTTGCCCGCTGGTAGCACCGGGCGCACTGCCGCATTTCCCAATACCGCCACCGGCTGGCCGCTACAGCTGGCCCTGGGCCTGCTGGTGCTCGGTATCAGCACCCTGCTGCTGCTGTTTCCCTTCGCCCAACTGCAACAACTCCGCCGCTGGCTAACCCGGGCCATGCGGGGCTCCGTGAGCCACTCATGATTCCCGGGCGCCAGGCACTGGCCCTGGGTGCAGCACTATTGGCCGTCGGGATCATGGGGCACGCGCTGTGGATTCCCGCGAAAGCGAGTCTGGGGCAGGAACTGCTGGAACGCGCCTGGACCCGACAGCAGCTACAGAAAAGCGCGGTCAAACCCTGGCCCTGGGCGGATACCTCGCCGGTCGGTGTGCTGGAAATCCCGCGACTGGGGCTCAGGCAACTGGTGCTGGAGGGCAGTTCGGACCGTAACTTGGCCTGGGGACCCACGGTTCTTGGGACGCTATCAGCCCAGGACCCCATAGTCAGCGGCCATCGCGACACGCACTTCCGTCAGCTGGCCGATCTGATCCCGGGTGACCGGCTGCTGCTCACCGATGTGCACGGCACCCGTTCCTATCGCGTGGCCTGGCTGGATATCGTCGACAGCCGGCGGCAGGAACTGGTGTTTGCCAGCGGCCAGAGACGCCTGACGCTGGTCACCTGCTATCCGTTTGAGGCGCAAGAGGCCGGCGGACCCTTGCGGCTGGTGGTCACCGCCCTGCCGGAACAGGCAGCGACGGACTATTCGTCAGCCAGGGCCTCACACAGGGATACGTTATCGGTCACCACGCGTTGAAGGGCAATTTCACCACTGCGGCCGGCAGCAGGAAACTCGTAGCGCAACAACAACTCATTGCAGCCGCGGAACAGCAGATCATAGTGGCCATAGGGCGTTTCGCGCTGCACCGGCGTCGGGTCGTCAAACAGACCGCCACTGGCGAGGGTCACCGCCAGCCTGGCCTCAGCCCCTTCATAGGCACCCAGAGCGGTAAACCAACGGTGTTCAGTTGCGCCCAGATTCGCCCGGGCGCCCGGGTCTGGCGGCTCACTATCGAAGGTAAAATGCGCCAGCAGCAGCTGCCCCTGCTGCGGCAGCACGGTAATGAAAAAACCTTGACCCGCGGTGGCCGGGTCGTACCAGGCGTCGTTAAGACCCGCGTTGATCTGAAAGCCACACAGCGCGAGATAAAGACATTCGGCCCACTGGGGCTCGTCCACGAAAGGGTTGCGGTTGCCCTGATAGCTCGCGATCACCTCGTTGCGCAGGCGTTCCGCATGATCCGGCGGGTCCTCCCGATGCCACGCCAATAGGCTATCCAGCATACCCATCCAGGCCACCGACTCATTGCGACCGGTGCGCGCACTGTCAATCAGCGAACGGTCATTGGTCAGGCGTAAATCCGGTTCTGACGCGCCGCTGATGCCGTGCACGCCGCCCTCGTAGCGAATGTCCATGTAAAACATGGCGCGCGCAATATCACCGCGGCGCTGGTCCCAGACTTCCCAGCGCCCGTCGGTAAACTCGCCATCGGTCCAGTTACTGCGCCCCGCATAGGTACCGTCGCCGGCTGCGGCACTGACGGGATATTCCACGCATTCATCCAGACAGTCCTCGTAGGGTTTGTTGGAACGCGCCGAGTTGTAATCAGCATCGCTAAGAAACAGCGCGTGCGTATCGGTAAAAGGGTAGTTCAGTGACGCCCCGTCGTTGTCCGGGAAACCATAGGAACGCGGCCAACTGTGTTCACGGTTGTAATTCTCATTACCGCCACCGCGCCGCACGTAGCGGTTGTTCCGATACAGGGTGACGATGCGTAAGGCATCATCCGGATCCCGATCAGCCTCCTCAAGGATGTCCCAGGTATCGGTCTCGAAGGACGTGTAGGGATAGCGCGTATGATCATCGATGATCTCGTGCAGCGTGGTCCGCAGCGTCTCCGGCGAGCGCGCATCGACCGATGCGTAATAATCATCTGCTGGCTGGGCCAGCGCGAGCAGGGGCTGCAGAAGCAGCAGCGCCAAACAGTCGCGGCGCCTAGGCCACCGCAATTTCATGGCGCATGGCCGCGATGGTTGCCGCGTAGTCTTCACTGCCAAAAATCGCTGAGCCAGCCACAAAACTGTCGGCACCAGCCGCGGCGATCTCGCCAATATTGTCAATCTTGACGCCGCCGTCGATTTCCAGACGGATGTCACGCCCGCTGCTGTCAATCATGGCCCGCACCTGACGCAGTTTATCGAGCACGTGGGGAATGAACTTCTGCCCCCCGAAGCCCGGATTGACCGACATGAGCAATACCATGTCCAGCTGCCCCAGTACCCAGTCGAGCTGCTCCAGCGAAGTGGCCGGATTCAACACCAGGCCCGCCTGGCAACCCTGCTCCCGGATCAGGGCCAGGCTGCGATCCACGTGGCGACTCGCTTCCGGATGAAAGGTGATCATGCTGGCACCGGCCTGCGCGAACTGCATAATCAGATCATCCACCGGCTCAACCATAAGGTGCACATCAATCGGTGCCGTAATGCCATAGTCACGCAGGGCTTTACACACCATGGGCCCGATCGTGAGATTGGGCACGTAATGATTGTCCATGACATCAAAATGGACCCAGTCAGCGCCCGCATCGAGCACGGCCTGGGTATCTTCACCGAGCCGGGCAAAGTCCGCGGACAGGATGGAGGGAGCGATGACGGGGGGCTGTTTCATGGGTTGCGACTCCTGTGGGCGTGCCTGGACACTTTCTGCGAGCGACAGTGTACTGGAAGCGCGCCCCCGCGGTCAGGTCTCGCTACTTAAAACCACGCGTCTGCTTGAGCCGGTCGTAGGCCAGGTTGATGTCGCGCACGCGGGCTTTGGCCCGCTCCATCATTTCCTCCGGCAAACCCTGCGAGACCAGCCGGTCCGGATGGTACTGACGTACCAGCTTGCGATAAGCGCGCTTCACGTCCTGATCGCTGGCCCTGGCATCCAGACCCAGCACGGCCAGATCCTGGCTTTCTGAGGGGGTCGACGAGCCGGAAGTGCCAGCGTTACCGGCGCGGGCATTAACAAAAGCGTTGAACATGGCCTGCAGCATGGCCGGTGGTATCTGCAGCGCGCGGGCCGCCCGCTGCAGTACCACCTGTTCCGGTGGCGAGATATCGCCATCACTGCTGGCGCCGTCGAGCAGCACTTCCAGAAACATCTGGCGCAGATCCGGACGCGTTCTGGAAAAGCGGAGAAACTCCTGTAACTCACCTTCCATATCGAAGGCCGCCTGCTTGCCGTGGTTAAAGGCTTCGATGGCGGCCGCACGCTCAGACTCGCTCAGCTGCAGCCGCCGCATCAACTCCTTGGCCGAACGGATTTCCGCCTCGGAAACACGTCCGTCGGCTTTGTTGATGTGTCCTAGGCAGGCAAACAGGGCGTTGAAAAATAGCCGACGCAGGCGCTCCTTGCTGTAGAGACCGGCGATCAGGCGATCCACCATATGTCCGATCAGAATGCCAACCACCAGGCTTGCAAAACCACCCTTCAGCATGCCCAGGACACCGCCGATGAGCTTGCCCCACCAGTTGCGCGGAATTGTGAACGAGTTATCTGCCATGGGCTGAATCTTGGGGCGATCTGCGCGAATCCAAAGCGGCCAGAGGCCGGAGCCAGCATAACCCAAACCACAGCATCTTCCACACCGGGGCACTAAGGCAGGGTCGCTCGGTTTATACTGGCCAACCCGAGTACTCCGGACAAGCAATTGTGAGCCATTCTTACGAGACTTCCATGATTCACCAACTGCCGCTGCTGCATCAGGGCAAGGTGCGCGACGTGTTTGCCGTTGGCGATGACCATCTGCTGATGATTGCCTCGGACCGGCTGTCAGCTTTTGATGTGGTGCTGCCCGACCCTATACCCGGCAAGGGTGAATTATTGACCCGTATTTCCCATTTCTGGTTCGACTTTACGCGGCCACTGGTACCCAATCATCTGGCCACCGATCTGGACCTGGCAGAGGTGCTGGGAGATGCGGAACTGGCGGCACGCATCGCACCGCGTTCCATGCTGGTCAAGCGCCTGAAAGCGCTGCCGGTGGAGGCCATCGTACGTGGTTATCTGATCGGCAGCGGCTGGAAAGATTACCAAGCCACTGGTGCCCTGTGTGGCCTGGCGCTACCGCCCGGCCTGCAGCAGGCAGACCAGCTGCCGGAGGTACTGTTCACGCCGTCCACCAAGGCGGCGGTGGGCGATCACGACGAGAACGTCAGCTTTGAGGCAGTGGAGGCACTTATCGGCCAGCCGCTGGCCGAGCAGGTACGCAGCATCTCCTTACAGATCTACGCAGCTGCGGCCGAACACGCGGCAGCGCGCGGCATCATCATCGCGGATACGAAGTTCGAGTTTGGCCTCGATGAAGACGGCACACTGTGCATCATGGATGAAGTACTGACGCCCGATTCGTCGCGCTTCTGGCCGGCGGACCAGTACGCCCCCGGAAGCAGCCCGCCCAGCTTTGACAAGCAGATCATCCGCGACTATCTGGAAACGCTGGAATGGGACAAGACACCGCCTGGGCCCCACGTACCCGCCGCCATGATTGAAGACACGCGGCAAAAATATGCCGACGTCGTACGCCGTCTGGAGCAGCAGCTATGACCCCTCTGCAAAGTCTGCTCGATGAATATGGTGAAAGCCATCGAAATGCCACCAACAAGGCCATCCACTGGCTGTGCGTGCCGGTGATCGTCTGGACCGTGGTTGCGCTGCTGTGGAGCCTGCCGGTGCCCTGGCCCGCTGGTGATTCCCCCGTGCCCCTGAACTGGGCCACGCTGGCCCTACTGCTGGCACAGCTGTATTACTTTCGCCTGTCGCCCTCACTGGGCCTTGGTTTGCTGGTTTACAACCTGCTCATGATCTGGCTGGCGGTTATGGTGGAGACGCATGCAAGCTGGCCCTTGTGGGCGGTGGCTCTGGTGCTGTTTGTGCTGGCCTGGATCGGCCAGTTTATTGGGCATATGATCGAGGGCAAGAAACCCTCTTTTCTGCGCGACCTGCAGTTCCTGCTCATTGGTCCCGCCTGGCTCATGTCTTTCCTCTACCAGCGCCTCGGCCTGCGCTACTGATTCCATGCCCCGGCACCGGACCGAGCGGTCGTCCGGCGGCTCCCCTGCATGTCCCCAGTCGCTGGCGGCTGGGCTATACTTCCCGCTTGCGAAAACTTACAGGAGATGCCGCATGGCAGTTCGAAAGCATGCCCTGCGCACAGGCACGCTGGCAGCGCTCATGGCCGCAAGCATGGCCACCCAGGCGCAGGAATTCCAAATCAATCCCGGGCTGAACGATGCCTGGTTTAATCCGGCTACTGATGGCCAGGGTTTCTTTTTTAACGTGTTCCCGGACCAGAATTTTTTCTTCATGTCCTGGTTTACCTATGACACGGAACGTCCTCCGGAGGACATCACTGCCATACTGGGCGAACCCGGGCATCGCTGGTTGACCGCCTCCGGCACCTTTGACGCCGGTAACAGCGTGGTGCTGGACGTGAACAACACCACTGGAGGGCTGTTCGACGATCCGCAGGAAGTCACGCAGAACCCGGGCTATGGCACGATCACGGTGACCTTTGAGAACTGCAACAGCGCCATCGTGGACTACGACCTGCCCGCCGCCGGCGTCAGCGGAACGATCCCGGTACAGCGCGTGGTGCTGGATAACGTACCCCTGTGTGAAACGCTGGCCAGCAACGAGTAAGCCATTGTCAGGGCAAAAAAAACCCGGGCCGCTGGCCCGGGTTTTTTGCGTTAAGAGTGGCTGCTAGCCAAGCTGCTGCGCATAGGTCTCCGCATCCAGCAGGTCCTCGTCAGCACCGGCTTCCGCAGGCGCTATGGCGAACAGCCAACCACCACCGTAGGCATCGTTGTTGACCAGGGCCGGATCCGCATCCAGCTCCTCGTTCACCGCCACCACCTCGCCCGCCAGCGGTGCATAGATGTCACTGGCCGCTTTGACTGACTCGACCACGGCACAGGCGTCGCCCTGATCGAATTCGTCCCCGACTGCGGGCAACTCAACATAAACCAGATCCCCCAGCGCAGCCTGCGCGTGATCGGTAATGCCAACCCGCACCGTGCCATCGTCCTGTTTACCAACCCATTCGTGTGATTCTGTATAGCGTAGATTTTCCGGTACCGTGCTCATCATCGTTCCCGTCTTATGGATGCCTTGAATTCTAGCGCAAATCGCGCCGTCGTCATGCTTGAAGAATCCCGTCGCAAACAGCGCCCTGGCGAGCAAAGGGCGGGCGCACGGCGCGCGCTGCCAGTTGCCGATCCCGAATCAGCACTTCACAGCTCTGACCCATGGCCTGCGGCACGCGAGCCAGGGCAATCGCCCGCTGCAGCGTCGGTGAGTAGGTGCCGCTGGTAATGACGCCCTCGCCCGCCTCGCTCAGGACTTTCTGACCATGGCGCAGCACACCGCGATCCTCCAGTACCAGACCCACCAGCTTTCGACTCAGACCCGCCTGCTTTTGCGCCAGCAGCGCATCCCGGCCAATAAAATCCCGTTCCTGATCCAGCGATACGGTCCAGGCCAGACCCGATTCCAAGGGCGTCACCGTCCTATCCATGTCCTGACCGTAGAGGTTCATGCCCGCTTCCAGTCGCAGCGTATCGCGCGCACCCAAACCGCAGGGCCGAACACCCGCATCCAGTAACTGGGCCCAGGCGCCGTTGGCCTCGACAGCTGGCATGGCCAGCTCAAAGCCGTCCTCGCCCGTATAGCCGGTGCGCGCCACGAACCAGTCGTTCATAGCCAGCGCATTAAAGGGCTTCAGGGCCATGGCGGCGGCGGCCTGTTCTGCGTCCAGCAAGCGGGCGGCGGCGGCCCGGGCCTGCGGTCCCTGCACAGCGATCATGGCCAGCCCCGCCTGCTCTGTCACTGCCACGTCCATAGACCCGGCATGGGCTTGAATCCAGCTCAGATCCTGCTCCCGGGTGGCTGCGTTGACCACCAGCCGGAACCAGTCCTCGGCCAGGTAATAGACGATCAGATCGTCAATGACGCCGCCATCTTCCTGCAACATGCAGCTGTAGAGCGCCTTGCCCGGCACCTGCAGTTTGCCCACATCATTGGCTAGCAACTGCCCGAGAAAGGCCCGCGCCTGCGCGCCCTGAATGTCCACAATCGTCATATGTGACACATCGAACATTCCGGCCGCCTTGCGCACCGCGTGATGCTCCTCAAGCTGCGAGCCATAGTTGATGGGCATATCCCAGCCACCAAAATCCACCATGCGTGCGCCCGCGGCGACATGTGCACCGTGTAGGGGAGTGTTCTGAGTCATCTTGATTCCTGCCCTGAGCGTGGATGATCACGGACGCACACTATAGCGCCGCGGCGGCTAAATTCAATGCTCCGGAAGGTTTCAGAAGCAGATACACAACAGCTGTTTTACAGCGCCCCGCAAGCGGCAGGATCAGCGTAAAATAGCGCCGGAACCTGCACCGTAACGCCACCGCCGCAGGATGGTTTTGCGGCCGTTCACACCTCTTTCAACTGCTGACGCTAGAGTGCTGGCCTATGGGTAATCGACTCTCAAAAATATATACCCGTACGGGTGATAAAGGCACGACGGGACTGGGCGACGGATCCCGGGTGGACAAGGACAGTCTGCGCGTGGAGGCCTACGGTACCGTGGACGAGCTGAACTCTACCATCGGCCTGGTGCTTGCGGCACCGCTGCCGGAGCCCGTCAAAACGGCGCTGAACCGTATTCAACATGAGCTGTTCGATCTCGGCGGCGAGCTTTGTATGCCGGGCTACACCATGATCCCGGATAGCTACGTCACGCAGCTGGAAACCGACCTTGATCGGTTTAACGAGGCGCTACCGCCGCTGAAGGACTTCATTCTTCCGGGAGGAACCGAGGCCGCTGCGCGCTGTCACCTGGCCCGTACGGTCTGCCGCCGCGCTGAGCGCCACACCGTGTCACTCACGCGTGAGGAAGATATCAACGAGGTCAGCGTCCGCTATCTCAATCGACTTTCGGACTTGCTGTTCGTGCTGGCGCGCGTGCTGGCGCGCGCCGAAGGGGGCCAGGAGGTCATCTGGGTCCACGGCGACCAGCGCAACTAGGAACTTTTACGGCCTGCCCGAGCGGACAGGCCGAGCTTAAATCGAGCGCCTAGCCCATCTGCGGAAAGTGGAAATCCGCACCTTCCTTAATGCCCGAGTGCCAGCGCTGAGTCACGGTTTTCAGACGCGTGTAGAAGCGAATACCTTCCGGTCCGTAGATGTGATGATCGCCGAACAGGGACTGCTTCCAACCGCCGAAACTGTGGAACGCCATGGGTACGGGAATAGGAATGTTGACTCCGACCATGCCCGCCTGAATGTGCTGCACGAAGTCCCGCGCTGCATCACCCTCGCGGGTAAAGATGGCAACGCCGTTGCCAAACACGTGGCGGTTCACCAGCTCTACCGCCTCTGCGTAGCTGGCGGCACGCACCACACACAGCACGGGGCCGAAGATTTCCTCTTCGTAGATCTTCATACCCGGTGCCACCTTGTCGAACAGGCAGCCGCCGAGGAAAAACCCGTCCGGATTATTGGGTTCGCTGAAGGCACGACCGTCCACCACCAGCTCGGCCCCGGCTTCCACACCGCTATCCACGTAGCCGGCTACCTTGGCCCGATGCTCGGCGGTAATCAAGGGTCCCATCTCCACACCGTCGGTCATGCCCGGGCCAATTTTCAGCGCGCGCACGCGGGGGGCCAGTTCCGCCACTAGCTCATCGGCCACCTCGTCACCCACTGCAACGGCCACCGAGATTGCCATGCAGCGCTCTCCAGCCGCGCCAAAGGCGGAGCCGATCAGAGCATCTGCCGCCGCACTGATCGGTGCGTCCGGCATAACAATCATGTGATTTTTAGCGCCGCCCAGGGCCTGCACGCGTTTGCCATTAGCGGTTCCAACTTCAGCAATCTTCTTCGCAATCGGCGTGGAACCGACGAAGCTGATGGCCGCGATATCCGGGTGCGCCAGAATCGCATCCACGGCTTCCCGATCCCCATGGACCACGTTGAACACACCGGCCGGCACACCAGCCTGTTCAATCAGGTCAGCCAACAACATGGAGGCACTGGGGTTGCGCTCGGACGGCTTGAGTACGAAGGTGTTGCCACAGACCAGCGCCATGGGGATCATCCACAGGGGCACCATGGTCGGGAAGTTGAACGGGGAAATTCCAGCCACCACTCCCAGCGGCTGACGCAGGGAGTAGCTGTCGACACCGGTACCTACCGTATCCGAATACTCACCTTTCAGCAGCTGCGGCGCGCCACAGGCAAATTCCACCACTTCCAGACCGCGTTGAACTTCGCCGCGCGCATCATCAAACACCTTGCCGTGCTCATTGGTGAGAATGGCGGCCAGTTCGTCCTGATGCTCCTCGAGCAGGGCCTTCAGGCGAAACATGCAGCGCGCACGGCGCAGCGCCGGCATGGCGGACCAGGCCGGGAAAGCGGCCTTGGCAGCCTGTACCGCCGCATCCAGCTCATCGGCGCTGGCATAGGGAACCTGGCGCTGAACCTCACCGGTGGCCGGGTTGAAGATATCGCCAAAGCGACCGTTGGTGCCCGCTACGCGCTCACCGTTGATGTAGTGAGAGAGCGTTTCCAGCTCACTTTTCGTTTGTGCGTGCATATCAGATACTCCTGAGCACCTGGCGGACCTTATCGACAGCGGTCGCCACATGTTCTTCTTCCATAATCAGAGGGGGGCTGAAAGCGATGGTATCGCCGGTCAGTCGGATCATCAGATCGGCATCAAAAGCGGCCTGCAGGACCCGCATGCCCTTGGCGCCGGGAGCCCCTTCATCCGGTGCCATCTCCACCGCGCCCATGAGCCCGTAGTTGCGAATATCGATAACGTGTGGCTCGCCTTTGAGCGAGTGCAAGCCGTCTTCGAAGATCGGCTTGAGCTCGTTGACGCGCTCAAAGGTACCTTCTTCCTTGTACACGGTCTGCGTGGCCTTGCAGGCCGCCACCGCCAGCGGATGAGCCGAGTAGGTGTAGCCGTGGAAGAGTTCAATCGCGCTTCCAGGCTTCTCCATGAATTTGTCGTAGATCTTGTCCGCGACAAACACCGCACCCATGGGTACCGCGCCGCTGGTCAAGCCCTTGGCGGTGGTCATGAGATCCGGCATCACGTCGAACTCCTGGGCCGCAAAGTTCGACCCCAGACGACCGAAACCGGTGATCACTTCATCAAAGATCAGCAGCACATCGTGCTTGTCACAGATCTCCCGCAGACGCTTGAGGTAACCGTGCGGCGGAATGATCACGCCCGCAGAACCGGCGATCGGCTCTACGATTACCGCCGCCACGTTGTCCGGGTGATGCAGCATCAGGATGCGTTCCAGTTCATCGGCCCACTCGATACCGTGTTCCGTCAAGCCGCGTGAGTAGGCATTGCGCTCGATATCCAGCGTATGCGGCAAATGATCAACGCCGTTTAGCATGGCGCTGGAAAACTGCATGCGGTTCGGCGGGATGCCACCGACGGAAATTCCTCCGAAACCAACGCCGTGATAGCCGCGCTCACGGCCAATAAAGCGGTTCTTGGTCCCTTTGCCGCGCTCGCGCTGGTAGGCCAGGGCAATTTTCAGGGCCGTATCCACGGACTCGGAGCCGGAACCGGTGAAAAACACGTGGTTCATATGATCTGGCGTGATTTCCACCAGCATGTCAGCCGCCTCAAAGGCGCCCGCATGGCCAAAGTTGAAGTGCGGCGCATAGTCCATGCGCGCCGCCTGTGCCTGAATCGCCTCGACGATTTTCGGGTGGTTATGACCGGCGTTGCAGCACCACAAGCCAGCCACCATATCCAGCACCTTGCTGCCGTCCGGCTTGTAGTAGTACATGCCCTCTGCCTTCTCCACCAGCCGCGGCTTTTCTTTAAACGCGCGGTTGCTCGTGAAGGGCATCCAGAAGGAATCCATTTTTTTCATAGCAGCACTCCCGATGCTGTGGCCGTTCAGGCCGTTGCCAACGCCTCAAGGGCCGGCGTGTAATCGTAACCAAGATCGCGCGCGACCTCTTCATAGGTGACCATACCGCGATGCACGTTCAGGCCTTCGAGCAGGAACGGATCGTCCTGCAGCGCCTGCTTGGCACCCTTTTCGGCCAAGGCAATCGCGTGACGCAAGGTGGCGTTATTGAGGGCAAAGGTCGAGGTTCGCGGCACCGCGCCCGGCATATTGGCGACACAATAATGCACGATGCCGTCCACCACATAGGTGGGCTCCGCATGGGTGGTGGCCTTGGAGGTTTCAAAGCATCCGCCCTGATCAATGGCCACATCCACCAGCACGGAACCCGGGCGCATCAGCGACAGATGTTCCCGCGTCACCAGTTTGGGGGCTGCGGCGCCAGGAATCAGCACGCCACCAATGACCAGATCGGAGTTGGCAATATGCTGCTCGATGGAATCGGCACTGGAATAGACCGTTTCTACCTGGCTGCCGAAGATGGCGTCGAATTCCCGCAGCACATCCACATTGCGATCCAGCACGATGACCCGCGCGCCCATGCCAACGGCCATTTGGGTGGCGTTAAGACCGACCACACCGCCGCCAATCACCATGACCTTGGCGGGCTGCACGCCAGGTACACCGCCAAGCAATACGCCCGAGCCGCCCTTGGCTTTCTCCAGACTGGCAGCACCGGCCTGGATAGACAGGCGTCCGGCCACTTCTGACATGGGTGCCAGCAGCGGCAGACGGTTCTGCGCGTCAATCACGGTTTCATAGGCAATACAGGTCGCGCCGGACTTCACCAAATCCTCTGTCTGCGGTGCATCGGGCGCGAGATGCAGGTAGGTGTATAGCAAATGATCTTCACGCAGCATGGCGCGCTCAACGGCCTGCGGTTCCTTGACCTTTACGATCATCTCCGCCTGCTCAAACACGGCAGCCGCGTCTGGCAGGATAGTGGCGTGCGCGTGGCGATAGTCCTCATCGGACATGCCAATACCTTCGCCCGCATGGGTTTCCACAAACACTTCGTGCCCGCGGGCCGTGAGTTCGCGCACGGATGCCGGCACCAAACCTACGCGGTACTCATGGTTTTTTATTTCTTTTGGCACACCAATCTTCATTTAATCGCTCCAGTAAACTGATCCACTATTTTATACGCTTGAAGGCAGCATAGCTGACTATTGATCATCGCTATGCAGCATTATATTCTTCTAACTTGTCCCGCTGTAAGGATTCACATGCCTCGCGACAGCAAACCTCTGGACCGCATCGACCGCCACATCCTGGAAGTGCTGCAGGATGATGGGCGCATCTCCAACGTGGCGCTGGCCAAGCGCGTCAACCTTACGCCGACCCCCTGTCTGGAGCGCGTGAAACGCCTGGAGCGAGATGGCTATATCCTGGGCTACACCACCCTATTAAATCCGGAAAAAGTCGACGCAGGCCTGCTGGTTTTTGTCGAGATCAGCCTGACGCACAACGCCCGCGACGTATTCCGCGAGTTTCGCAATGAAGCACAGAAGCTGCCCGAGGTCCTGGACTGTCATTTGGTCAGTGGCAACTTTGATTATCTGATCAAGGCACGAGTGCGCGATATGCCCGAGTACCGGGCCTTCCTCGGCGAGAAAATCCTGGCCCTGCCCGGCGTCAATGGCTCCCGATCCTATGTGGTGATGGAGGAAGTGAAGGAAACCACCCGCCTGCCCCTGCATCGCACGCGCTAGCCAGCCGCGTAGGTGGGCAACGGCTGGCGAAGCCACCCCAGACAAGAGTATGCTCTGCCCTTTATCGCCCGCAGGCCATCATGAGCACGCTAATCATCCACCACGACGACTGTTTGCAGCACGATCCGGGCCCCGGCCATCCAGAACAGATACGCCGTCTCAACGCGGTATTGAGTGGTCTGGAGGGCCTGCGGCAACTGGAGCACCTCCCGGCACCACTGGTGAGTGATGAGCAGGTGCAGCGCGTACATAGCAGCACCTATCAGCAGTGGCTGACCGAGATGGAACCCACCGAAGGACGGGTTGCCCTGAGCGAGAGCGACACGCTTATGAGCCGTGGCTCATTAGCGGCCAGCGCACGCGGCGCCGGCGGACTCTGTTTCGCCGTGGAACAGGTTCTCGCCGCCCAAGCGGCGAATGCCTTCGTGGCCAGCCGGCCACCGGGACACCATTCGGGCACGGACTTCTCCATGGGCTTCTGTCTCTACAACAACGTCGCCATCGGCGCGCGGCACGCTCAGGCCCAGGCCGGCATAGAGCGCGTTGCCATCATCGATTTCGATGTGCATCACGGCAACGGCACACAGCAGATTTTCGAGGCCGACCCGAGCATTCTGTTCGTATCCAGTCATCAGATGCCGCTTTATCCCGGCACCGGTGACCCGGATGAGACCGGCGTCGGCAACGTGCTCAACCTGGCACTGGCGCCCGGCGATGGCAGCGATGTGTTTCGCACCGCCTGGGGTCAACGGGGCTTACCCGCCGTCGATGCCTTCGCACCCGATCTGATTCTGCTGTCAGCGGGCTTTGACGCCCACCACCGTGATCCGCTTGGCCAACTGGAAGTTCAAACACCCGATTATGAATGGCTGACACGGGAGATCATGGGACTGGCCGACGATCACTGCGACAGCAAACTGGTGTCTATTCTCGAAGGCGGCTACGACCTGGAAGGGCTGGCAGATTCAGCGCGAGCGCACGTCACCGCCCTGACTACAGCGGCCTGAGACCCGCATGAAAATCGTCGAAGTCATTGCGGAAGAAACGAGCGCCGAGACGCTACGCACCCTCGCCGAAAAGGCCCAGGCAGCGGAATATCGCCGCATGGAGCTCAATGAGGACGGATTACTGCGGGTGCGCATGTGCATTAAGAACGATCAACTGCAAAGCGTGCTGGATCGACTTCAGAGCCTGCTTGGCGCGCAGCCCTACCATCGTATTCTGGTGATCCCGGTTGATATTAGCCTGCCGCGCGCAGAGGAACCGGAGCGTGCGCGTGAAGACGCCGCGCCCGCGGTACGCGAAGCGCTGTTTGAGGAAATGGAGAAGAACAGCCGCCTGGACCGCAATTATCTGCTGCTGGTCGCCCTGTCTACCATCGTGGCTGCCGTGGGGCTGATCGAGAACAACGTGGCGGTGCTGGTCGGCGCCATGGTGATCGCACCCCTGCTCGGGCCCAACCTGGCCCTGAGTTTTGGCACCACGATCGGGGCCGCCGACCTGGTCAAGCGCTCGCTGGCCGCCCTCGCAGCCGGCGTCCTGCTGGCACTGGTGCTGGGCGCCGCCATCGGCTTTGCCTGGCCACAGACCATCGACAGCTTCGAGCTGCTGGCGCGCACTCGGGTAGGACTGGATTCGGTCGCCCTGGCCTTGGCCGCTGGCGCAGCGGGTGCCCTGTCCATGAGTTCCGGCGTTTCCAGTGCGCTCGTCGGCGTCATGGTGGCGGTCGCCCTGCTGCCACCGGCAACGGCCATGGGCATCTGTATCGGTCAAGGTCAGTGGGACTGGGCCAATGGCGCTGGCTTACTGCTGGCGGTGAATATCGTATGCCTGAACCTGGCATCCAAACTGGTGCTGATTCTGCGTGGCTTCAGCCCCCGACGCTTCTACGAAAAAGAACGCGCGCGGCGCGCCACGGTCCGCGTCATCATGGGCTGGGCCATCACCCTGGTCATCCTGATGTTGCTCGCGCGCAGCCTGCACACCATGAACTGACCCTGCCGGCTAGCGCAGCAGTTTCAGTTTTTTCTTCGCCAGGCGCACACCGAACCAGGTCATCAGCACCACCAGCGGAATGGAAAGGCCCGTGTAGAGCGCCGCATTGACCGGCAAACCCAGCGCTGCCGCACTTTTCAGCAGGTAATTGACCAGCCCGGTGCCGTAGTAGCTGATCGCGACGATAGACAGCCCTTCCACCGCCATTTGCAGCGTGACTTGCATGCGGGCCTGTTGCTCCATGGAGCGCAGGATGGACTGGTTCTGGCGCTTATTCTGCAGATCCACCATGGTATTGAGCACGTGGGCTGCACGGGAGATTCGCTCCGCGATGGATTGCGCGCGCTGTTCCGCCGCTTCACAGGTGCGCATGGCCGGGCCCAGAGTCTTTTTCAGAAAAATGGTCAGACGCAGATGCCCCTGCTGCACCTCCTCGCCCACGGCTTTAAAGCGCTGCTCCACAATGGCCGCGTAGGCGCGGGAGGCAGAGAACCGATAGGCTGAGCGGGCAATCATATGCTCCACCCGTGCCGAGATCCGGGTGATCTCCGTGAGCAGCTCCTCCTGTTGGGAAGCACCTGGCTCACGGGCCAGCAAAGCCATGACCGCATCCAGACGGGGTTCTACCTCGTTCAATTCGCGCATCAGCCCCTGCGCCACCGGCAGCCCCCGCTGCGCCATAATGCGATAGTCATCAATATCGCTGAGACGATGAACCAATCGACCCAGGCGCCCGGGGGTCAGCTGGTGACCAATCACCAGCACCCGAATCAGGCAGTCCGCATCGGGCCGGTAGTCGGTCCACACGCTCGCATGACGGTCGGACATCCATCCACCCACCAGCTGTGCCCCATCCAGCTGCCGCTGCGCCCAAAGATATTCATCCTCGCCATTCAGACTGCTGATATCCACCGCCTCGATGCGCAGACCGGTGATCAGATCGTCATGCATACGCGCCAAAAAGTCCGCCGGCAAATGTGCCGCCAGTGGCTTACGGAACAGCTCACCGGGACGGCCCGCTTCCACCAGGGTGAGGGCAAAGCTCTCCGTATGGAGCTCGAGGCCAAGCAACCGCGAACCCTCCTGCATAAACCGGTAGCGATCACCCGACTCGGGCGACTCAAAGCTCGGCTCTCGACCTAGAAGGTCTCGCAGCATGGGTTCGGGACTGGCCTGCGCGTCAGGCCGCTGCAGCAGCACATGCACCCAGTGGGAAGGAACGGAAAAGTTGATGCCCGGCCGAGCGTGCAACTCCTGGTTGAGCAGCTGATTTTGCGGGTTCATGAGGCGAGGACCTGTGAGCAATAATCTCTGCTAACAGTGTAGTCAGGCTGGGTCTAACTCGTCTTCTGCCTCGGCAGGCACCCGCTGCAGGCGCCTGCGGCCTTAGCCGGTCATGCTGTCACCGACTCCCTTCAGCGGCTAGACCTTGACCGGGCCTGCGAGTCTAGTTCTCTGCCATAAGCTCAGCGTCCCAAGCTGATCAGGTGGATGCCATTCCCATGATCCGTTCCATGCCGATGGCCGCGCTGGCGGCCATCGACGCAGGCCGCTGGCTAGTCTCCTTTGAGCCGATCTAGCAAGCGATTCTTCAGACGCTCGGTTTTGCTTTCGATCAGGCGGTTTACCCCTTCTTTGGCTGCTGCGGCCAAAATCGTCGCGGTCATTTCCTGACCCACGGCAGCAGCGATTGCCTGAGGCGGGGCACCGGCCGCACCACCAACCTGATCCATTTCAATGGGCGGTAGTTGGAGCAAACGCTCCTGCACACCGTCCGGTGTGTCAATGGTCATAGCCACGTCCATGCCTGCGAAGCGCAAGGCATCAATACGCAGAGGAGGTGCTTCACTCACCTCATCAGCCGGCGCGTCCTCGCTGGGCGCCGAGTCGCCGCTGCTCTGCATACCCTCCATCAATTCCTGCAGATTGTTGCTGCCGTCCGCGCGCAACTCGTAGGCCACGCGTGAGCTGCCAATATCCACCGTTTTCAGTACCCATGGCTGACCGCTCAGGGAGTCGAGATCCAGCGCCACGGTAATGCTGTCCAACTCGAAGGCATTGGCCCCTTCCCAACCAGGCATATTGGCGATGCGCAGCCCCCCCAGTGTGACCTTGCCTTCTGTTAGCGTCAGGTCCAGGGACTCAACAGATACACTGGTACCCAGTGCCTCCGAACCCGCCTGCTCAATAAAACCGGCAATGGTTTCGTCGAGATTGGCGACCACGCGCCACAGATAAATACCTGCCAGCAGCACCAGCACCAGCATCACCAACAAAAACTTTTTCATATCGTCCCCACCTCGTGTGAATCAGCGCCGTGAATGGCGCCGAACCCGGCAGAGCATAAGCCAAGGTTGGCAACATCGCCAGCCTGCGCCGCCCAGCCTGGAGGCGCTTTAGTGCAACGCTTCTGATCCCGGACCGGGCTGCGCCTCGGCCGCGATAGGCGCATAGTGCTCATGATCTCCCGGCTCGGCGATGCTGGGCATGCTGATTTCCAAGAAACGGGCCGTCACGGCGGGCTCTGGCACCAGCCCGAGCGCTTCCTGCAGGCGATCCAGTTCTGGCTGCGGCTGCGCGCAAACAGCCTCGTAAGAAACGGGTATGAAGCGCAGCGGCAGACTTTCCTGGCAGCGCTGCAACAGTTGCAACTGGCGCTTGTAGGAGCGCGCCATGGGCTCTAGATCCCGGTAACCACCCTGCATCCAGGCCACGGTCATGTCGCGGGGATCCCGCTCCAGCAAGAGCACTCGGGCACCTGGAAAAATCCGCGCCAGGCCCGGCAGCAACTCCGCACTAAGCCACAGTACATCCAGCACCTGCAGCTCATCGGCCTGATCACCGAGCGCTTTGAGATAACGCCCGCGACGCAGCTCCAACTGGGTCTCGCTGAGTACCGACAACTCACCCGCACCGGCATCCTTGGCCAACAGTTTGCGCCGGCCTGCCTGCGCCTCTTCGTCATCCATGAGCAGGCTGACCGCACTGTGCGCCGCCAGCGCTGGCAACAACCGCTCCTGACCTGAACCGGGCCAACCCACCGCGAAAATCGGTGCCGTGGACCCCTCTGGCTGAGTCTGCGGCCACTCCACTGTCACAGCCGGATCCATGGCCGTAACGGCGCGCGCCTTAAACTCTTCATCATAAGCATCCAGCATGCTCACGATGGCCGCCCGACGGTGCGCCATGGCGCCGTATTGGCCGGCGGCCTCCTCATAGCGACCGGCGCGATGCAAACAATCTGCCAACAGGGCACGGTAGTTGAGCAACTGCTGCTGGTTCAGCCCCGGTCGATTCACCACCCGCTGCAATACGTCAATCGCCGCCTCATCGCCCGCTTCTGCCAAACGCATGGCGTGAAAAATAAGCGTATCCAGCGCCGGCTCCTCCGCCTTCAGCAAAGCAGCAAGAATGATGTCCGCCTGCTCAGACTGATGCGCTGCGTCCAGTGCCTGCGCATAGGCCAAACGCGTTTCTTCCGTAGCCTGTTCCGACTCGGCATACGCAGCCAGCGTCATCACTGCAGCGTCCGCATCGCCGGCAAATAGCTGTGCGCGGCTGAGCGCCGTGGCCAGCGCCATACTGTCCCCACCGCGCTGGCGGAAGGTTTGCAATAGCTCAACAGCACCGGCATTGGCGCGGCGCGATACCAGCAAGCCAGCCAGCGGCAGGACCACGTCTTCCCGCTCAGGCGCCAACTGGTGGGCCGCAGCCAGCAGGGCCTCAGCCTCGGCCGGGCGACCAGCCGCCAGCTCCGCCATCGCAGTTGCCCGGAACAGATCCGGGTTGGCGCGGCCCTGCTCCACGGCTGCCCGCAGCGGCTCCAGGGCCTGTTCGGTCTCACCCAGCGCCAGACGGGCGCGGCCGAGATACTCCTGGAGATCAGCGCTGCCCGGGGACTGCTGTAGCACGTTCTCAAAACACTGGGCCGCAAATGCATGGTTGCCTGCGTGCAGAAAGGCCCGTCCGAGCTGCGCCTGGGCCGTCAGCGATCCGGGCTCAAGACGCAGAGCTTCTTGGAGCAGCACAATGGCCGCATCCGTGCGCCCCAACTCCAGCTCCGCCGTACCCTTGTAACTTAGCGCCCTTACATTATCGGGCTCTTCCACCAGCACCTGCTCAGCCGCATGAATGGCGGCCTCAAAACGACCCGCATTCAGATCGAGAAAAGCGAGCCCATTAAGAGAGGCCACGTGGGCAGGATTGATGTCCAAACCAGCGCGAAAAGCCCGCTCGGCCTGCTCAAACTCCTGGCGATTGATCAGCAGTACGCCACGCGCATGAAAAATATTCGGATTGAACGGCTCCAACTGCTCAGCCTGGTCGAGCAGCGCGAGCGGCTCATCCAGTTCCCCGCGCTGCTGACACAGCTGAGCCAGCAAGAAATAGGCTTCCGCGTTTTCCGGGTTTTCCAGCACCGTTGCACGCAGCCCGGCCTCCGCCTCGGCCAGTTCACCGGCCTGCAGGTGTTGTTGTATCTGATCCATGGTCATAGCTTGGTTCCCTAAAACGCCTCAGGCGTCTGCAGCGCTCTGAAAGCGGGCGGCAATACAGTCTTCAGCCCAGCTCTCCAGACGCCAATTTTTCAAATAGCCGCAATGACCACCGTAGCGGGTTAGCAGCACTTCCAATTGCGGGTTCTCTGGCAGCAACTCCAGGTCATGCTGAGGGCAAACCGGGTCGTCCTCGGACGTGAGCAGCGTGCTTGGCACGGCCAACTCACGCAATCGTTCACCACCGACTGAATAGCCCGCCAGGTAGGCGTCGATGGATGCAAAGTCATAGTAGCGCGTCGCAAAAAAATCGAGCCGTTCTCGCATTCCCGCTAAATCGTACCATTCGTCATAGGCATAGCGCTTGGGAAAGCATGTCTGCTTGATCCGCACGGACCGGGTCCATTTGCGGATGTAGTAATGCTCATAAAAGCGCGGCCCCGTCTCCATGGCGTGCAGCACATGTGCCGGGTCAATGACCGGACAGATAGCCACGCAGAGGGCCAACTGGAGACCCTGCTCCGGCCCATGCCGCGCCACCCGCAGGGCAAAGTTGCCACCCAGCGAATAGCCAGCCAGACACCAGGGGCGCGCATGCAGACGTGTCTGTAGATCCCCCAGCGCATGGATCACCTCATCCAGCCGACAGGAATGAAAGATGCCCGGGTTAAGGTGATGAGTGTCACCGTGATCTCGAAAGTTCAGCCGGAACACGTCATAACCCTCAGCCAGCAATCGCTGGCCCGTGCCCAGCATATAATTGGAGTGGCTACTGCCCTCCCAGCCATGCATGAGGACCGCCAGACCGCGACTGCTGCTTGGCTGGCGCGTCAGAAAGCCTTGCAAGCGGATGCCCTGCCCCCCATCGAGGATCCACTCCTCCTCGGTGGCCAGCAATTGCTGTGCCCGCTTGCCGACCGCGCGCCCGCGTAAGGAACTGCTATTGAGAATGGATTGGACGTGGGGGCCGCGCAGGCCCAGCGGCGGATTGAATGCGTTCATGAAATCCCTATCGGTGCATGGTAGGCCGTCCTGACTTCAGCTTCCGCGCGCTGTGCCAGCGCCTTGCGTGGCTGGTCACCTGCATGAAAGGCGTCCAGGAAGCGCAGTTCAGCCCGACAGCCAGGCCGTCCCAGCAGGCGCAATATGTTGACGAGGAAATGCTCACCAGGGCGGAAACTCACGTCCGCATCAAGCTGGCCCTTGCGCAGATAGCGAATCATGGCCGGTTGCACAGCGCATTCCGCCTCCTGGGCAATCTTGAACATGCGGGCATGAAAGGGCCGGGGCGGCTGTCCCGGAAAAATCCCTCCCTCGGGAAACACCGCCACGCGGCCGGCCTGGTCCAGGCGCTCCTGCAACTGGCGCATCACGCCGGCACTGGAGTCGTGACTCCCACGCTCATGGTAAATGGTGCCACCGGCATCAGCCAGAAAGCCAAATACGGGCCAGCGGCTGATCTCTGCCTTACCGACAAAACTCATGGGCGCCACACTGTGCAGCAAGGGGATATCTGCCCAGGAAATATGGTTGGCCACCAACAGAATGGGACCCGGCGCCGGTGCACCCTGCACCGAAGGCCAGAGACCAAAGAGACGACAAGCCCAGCGCGACCAGAAGGTCAGGGCCAGCGTCGCTAACGAGCGCTCACCGAATTGACAGCCTTTTCCGAAGCGCAACAACAACAAACAGGGCAACAGCAGCACGGTCGCATGCAGCAGGAACAGCGGGCCGCGCAGTAGCCAGCGCAGGGGAGTCAGCATGTCGGTCCACATGGCCGCGACTCAGCCGCCTTCTCGTGGCGTTATCACTTTCACGGTCAAGCGCGATTCACAGCAGGCGCGTCGTTGCTGATCCAGCACCACGATGCGCCAGAAGTGCAAAGACCGACCCAGTCGAAGCGGTCGGCAAATACCCGTTACCCAGCCGTCCCGGACCGCGCGCAAATGACTGGCACTGATCTCGACACCAACACCGCGCTGACCACTGCCTTGCAGCAGAAGATTGGACGCAACGCTGCCAATGGTCTCCGCCAACAGCACCGAGGCACCGCCATGCAGAACGCCGTAAGGTTGAACCGTCCGCTGATCTACCGGCATCTCTGCGCACAGAAAATCACGACCAATGGCGGAAAAGCGGATACCCAGCTGGGCCACAGCGGTGGCCTGCCGCATCTGATCCAGCGCAGCAAACGTAATTCCAGTCTGACAAAAATTGGGCTTCATAGTGACCACCGAGGGCGCCGCGTAAAGCGCGCAAGATTACCACAGGCACCGCCCAAAGCAGCTCAAACATGCCATGCTGCCTTGTATCTGGGCATCGCGACCCCCATGATTTCGCGCAGAGCACCCCAGCAGACCGGTATGACCCTATGGCGATATTCACGGTAAAGATCGCAGGCAGCGAACGCAGCTTCACGGTCCGTGACGATGAAACCTTGCTCGAAGGCGCACTGCGCCAGGGCGTCATGCTGCCCTATTCCTGCAAAAACGGAACCTGCGGCAGCTGCAAGGGCACCGTAGTTGACGGCTCCGTCAGCTATCCGCATCACCCCGCGCAGGCGCTTGATCCCGGCGAGGCTGAACTCGGACATGCTTTACTCTGCCAGGCCGTACCCTGCTCCGACCTGACCCTGGAAGTGCGCGAGATCGAAGCAGTGCGCGACATACCCGTGCTGAAGTTACCGGCGCGGGTAGCGGAGAAAAGCCTGCTGGCCGATAACGTGGTGAAACTGGTACTGAAGCTGCCCCGGGCGCAGCGTCTCCAGTTTCTGGCCGGGCAGTACGTTGATATTCTGCTGCCGGATGGCAAGCGGCGTGCCTTTTCCATTGCCAGCGCGCCCGCGCGGGAAGACGAGATTGAACTGCATGTGCGCCATGTAGAGGGCGGCGGCTTTACCGGTTGGGTTTTCGATGAAATGCAACCACGCGCCATCCTGCGTCTGGAAGGCCCATTAGGAACCTTCTTTGTACGCCATGATCAACCAGAGCGCCCCATGATCATGATGGGTGGCGGCACGGGCTTTGCGCCGCTCAAATCCATGATTGAAGACCTGCTCGCGCATGGCGATACGCGCCCGCTACACCTGTTCTGGGGCGCACGGACGCAGGCGGAACTGTATCAGGAAGGTTTGATTGAACAGTGGGTAGCAGAGCACGAGCACATCACCTACACCTCGGCGGTCTCCGATCGTTGCGATGAGCGCCCGCAAAAAGGCTTTGCCGGTTTTGTGCATGAGGCGGTGCTGCATGCCTACGACGATCTGACCAGCCATGACGTTTATATGAGCGGCCCGCCGGCCATGATTGACGCCGCGCGCCATGCCTTCGTCGAACATGGCTGCCGCGAAGATCGGCTGTTCTATGACTCCTTCGAATTCGGCTCAGACGTGCCGGTCAGCATTCTGGCTAAACCGCATTAGCGCGCCTCAGCGCGGCTCAGGTGCCGACAGGCGCACCGACTCCTGCGGCAGCGGTTCTGGCGCACGCCCCTGACTCATCCGTAAGGCATTGCGGAAGCACAGCATGGCCGTTTCTAATTCGCCCTGGCGCTCCAGCAACTGGCCCAGCGCATCATAGCCCGCCGCGGTCGGTTCCAACTCCAGCGATCGAATCAGATGCGAACGGGCCTTACCCCACAGCTTCTGACCCGCACACAAACGACCCAGCGCCATATGCAAGGCCGGGTCTTCCGGGTGCTTGGCCAACCATTTCTCGCACTGCTTCAAGCGCTGTGCCGCATTGCCTGCACCGGGGTCGCCGTAGCGCAGCACCAGTGCTGGCGTCCAGGACTGCTTGATGCTGGTGCGCAGCACGGACTCCGCCAGATCCGCGCGCTCCAACTCTCCAGCTCGCTGAGCAAAAACTTCCACGGCAGCCGGATGCTTGCGCAAGGCCCGCGGCAGCGCCTGCCAGGCCTGCTCCAGCCGGGTCGCATCAGCCGCATCGGCCAGCCGATGGCGCGCGATCTCCAGCTGCACGTCTGCCTCCTGCTCTCGCGTCAGCACATCCGCCTTCAGCAAGGCGGGCAACAGCGCCTGCAGTTCATCCCAGCGGCCCAGCTCACGCAGACACTGGGACAGAAGCCCTAGCACCTGCGGGTGGCCTTTGCGGCGTTCCTGCAGCGATCTGAGCACCGGTAAGGCTTCCGCCCGTTGGCCATGCTCCATAAGCAGTCGGGCACGAGTTAACTCGACCAGAAACTTCTTTCGACGACCACCGCTGTCAGCCTGCTCCAGATAAAACTCCCGCCGTTCCTGATCGTCCATTCCAGAGGCCGCCTGGGCCGCTGCCAGGTAACGTGCGGTGGTCTTCCCGGAGGCTGATGCACTCTTACCCAGCGCGCGTTCCGCCGCACGCCAATCGCCCTCGGTCAGGGCCAGCAAACCTTTTTCCAGCTGCGCGGTGGCGCGTCGTTCAGCCACTCGCTGGGCCGTTTGCGCGGGCAAGCGCCAGAGCCAGAAAGCCAGTTGCACCAGCACCCAAAGCAAAAGCAGGCCGGCCAGGAGCACCAGCACGCTGGTCTCCAGTGTCCAGCCCAGAAAATGGATCTGCACCAGACCGGGATCATCTCGGAACAGGGGTGCGATAGCGGCTGCCAGCAGCAGCAGCGTGAGCGCACTCAGCAGCAGCACGGTACGCTTCATGCAGCATCGCCCTCGGTGGCTTGCGTTACCGGCGGTTCTTCCACGGGAGGCACGGAGTCCTGCTGCGCGGGCAAAGTATCCGAGGCCGCGTCTGTTTCTTCCATGGTGGAAACGGTGCGAATGCGCTGCAGCTCAGACCAGGGCGCGGAGATGTCAGGCCAGCTGACGGTAGGATCAACGGCCCGCAAGGCTTTGAGATCCCCGGCCAGAGTCCGGGCGGGGCCGGCATCAACGTCGAAATAGCGCTCCAGCGTAGCGGTCGCACGCAGCAGGGAATCCGCATAGGCATCCGCGTCACTGCGCAGCAGGGCCAGCCGGGCGCTTTCCAATTGCAGCCACAGGCCCTGGCGCACAAAGTCCTTGTCTTCCAGCGTTATCAACCCCGCTTCTTCGGTGTTTCTGCGCACGGTCACCAAGCCCCGGACAGCGCCAGTCAACCGCGCCCAGACACCGGGTTCTGCAGCGGTCGCTTCCGGTGCCGCCGCCGGCACCTCCGCCGTCGGGAAGGCCAGAGCAGGAATCCTTGCCTGCGCCTGATCCAGCTGCGCAGACAACGCCAGCTGGTCCGGCTGCTCCGTGGCCGCCAGCGCCGCCTGTGCAGCCACCACAGCCTGACGCACTGGCAGATAAACCGGGTCATCCAGCGCCTGTAACTGGGTATTCGCCAGCGCCAGTGCTTCACCGGCGGAGCGCGCATCACCAAACAAGCGCAGCCGCTCATTGGCTGAGCGCAAGAGGAAGTCCAGCTCGGACAGGTTCATGGCCTCGCGCGGCGACTCACCGCGTCGAACCAGCGCCGCCGTGCCGCTTTCCAGGGCTTCGATACGCGCCAGAGAGGATGCTTGCTGCGCTTCGATCTGCTCGACGCGGACGCGATCGGAACCGGCAATACCATCAGCTTTGGCAACCGCCGCGTCCAGACGCTGCATCCCATCTTCCAGCTTGAGCCCTTCCAGCTGTTGCAGCCGCTGCTCCAACTCTGCGACCCGACTCGCACCGGCCTGCTGCTGCGCACCCAACTGGTTCAGGGCGCTGACCTGGGATCGGCCTGCTTGCTCACTCATGCGCGCCTGCCACCACTGCCAGCCACTTAAAGCCAGTGCGCCCAGGGCCAGAAGCAGGGCCAGGATCGCCAGGGCGTTACCTGCACGCGGTGTTTTCGCGGGCGCTTCCGCAAAGGGATCAAAATCCGGGGTGTGTTCTTCAGTTGCCAAGCGGGAACCCTCGTCGGAACGCTGTCAGTGGTAGCCCCTGATGCTAACCAATCAGGCGCCGCTTTGCACCGCAAACATCATGCACTGAGCTGCTGCTGGAGCGCGGCAAACAGAGCATTATTGTCCGCCCCAGCCGCTTCCAGCACTGAGCCAAAGCCCTGTGCACGCGCGACTCGGGCCAGGCGCGACGATGCAACCAGGGCCACGCCGGCGCGCAGATGCGCGACTGTGCCAGCGGGCAGCACGGCGCACAGATGCTGCATGGCCGTGGCGCTGGTCCAGACGCTGGCAGCAACCGGCGCGTCGCGCAACTGAAACGCCGCCTCAGCTGTAGGTTTGAGCAGGATACGTTCATAGACCGGCACCTGTGCCGTCGCCCAGTCACGCTCGCGCAAACCGCTGGCCAGGGCCGCGCGGCCGGCCGGGGCCGTTAGGATTTGGGCCGCGCGCGGGGCTGGCGCCGAGGCCAGTAGAGGTTCCAGACGCGCCAGTAGGGTTTCACTGCTGTAGGGCGGCGCCAGAGGTGCCAAAGCGCTATGACCGGCGGCGCGGAGCGCAGCCGCGGTCGCTGGCCCAATGGCTGCAATATGGGTGGCTGGCCGCTGTGCGGCCGGAACTCTGGGTAAGCCGTAGCGCACCGCGCGCGGGCTGGTAAAGAGCAGCAGGCGTGTTGCCGCCTCAGCCCAGGCCACTTCAACATCCGGGAGGTAGTCGCGACCTTCAAAACGATAGGCTGGCATGATGATAGGTACCAAACCAATAGCCTTCAGGCGCTCACCCAGCGCATCGCACTGGGGCTGGGGACGGGTCAGCAGCACATGGGAAAAGGCCATGATCTAGTCAGCACGCAGCGCGCGGATCAGGTCCAGGGCGCCCTGAGCCCGCAGGTCCTCCGCCAGCGCCGTACCTGCTGCTTCCGGTTGCGCTGCTGCACCCACATGACGCGCACGCAGCAGCAACGAGCCGTCGGGCTTGCCCACGAGACCCTGCATATGCAGTTCTGCTCCGATCCGTTCCGCATAGATCGCCAGCGGCACCTGGCAACTGCCTTCCAGCAGCGCCGCGGCGGCACGCTCTGCCCGCGCCTGAAGCATGGCCTCCTGATCCGCCAGCGGTGCAATCCGCGCCCGCACCGGCGTATCACCGGCGCGGCACTGCAGGCCGATAATGCCCTGGGTACCGGCGGGCAACCATTCAGGGGGGCGCAACTCCTGCGTGATCTGATCGCCCAGCCCCAAGCGCTGCAAACCGGCGCAGGCCAGGATGATGGCATCAAATTCACCCGCTTGAAGTTTGCCCAGCCGCGTATCGACGTTGCCGCGCAGTTCCACCACCTCCAGATCAGGACGCGCAGCCAGTAGCTGACAGCGGCGACGCAGACTGGAAGTACCGACCCGGCTGCCAGCAGCCAGACCGTGTAAGGGGACGCCCGCACGGCTGAGCCAGGCATCAAAGGGATTGGCGCGCGGCAGGGCGACCGCCAGCTCAAGCCCTTCGCTATCACCAACGGGCATATCTTTCATGGAATGCACGGCCAGATCTGCGGCACCTTCCAGCAGGGCATGCTCCAATTCCTTCAGGAACAATCCTTTGCCGCCAATGGCCGCGAGCGGTCGGTCCAGAATGCGGTCACCACGCGTCACAATCGGAACCAACTCCACCTCCATGCCGGCATGAGCTTTGCGCAGCAAGTCCGCCACATGATTGGCTTGCCACAGTGCCAGTGCGCTTTTGCGTGTCGCGATACGTAGCGTATTCATTCTTGTTTTTCCTTCAGCAGGCGCCGCACCGCCGGCAATTGACGTCGGCTGACCACGGGGCGCAATTCGCAACCCTCAAGCATTATCTGCATACCGGTTTCACCGCGCTCCAGTCCGCGCACGCGTTCCCGCGCCACCAGTACGGAACGATGTACCCGCAGCAAACGATCAGGATGGGCTTTTTCCAGCTCCGTAAGCGAATGGTTGATCATGATGCTGCGTGCACCCAAATAGGCCGTGGTGTATTTATCCTCAGCCACCAGGCAAGCGACATCAGCCAAATCGATCAGTTCAGTTGAACCGCCCAGCGTGGCCGCCAGAAAAGCCGCCGGGCGCTCCCGACCCAAAAACCGACGCACGCGATCCAGCGCAGCCGCGAGCCGGTCCGGACTGATCGGCTTGACCAGATAGTCCACCGCGTTGCTCTCGAAAGCTTCCAGCGCGTGTACCTCATGGGCCGTACAAAAGATCACCGCTGGCGCATGCTCGCGCGCAGCCAGCTGACGCGCCACTGCGAGACCATCCAGGCCGGGCATGGAAATATCCAGCATCAGCACATCAGGCTGCAGCCGCTCCAGCAGGCTCAGCGCCTCACTGCCATTGCTGGCCTCGGCCAGTACCTCGCAGCCCACTTCGGCGCCCAGCAGACGCCGCAGCCGTGAGCGCGCAGGCAGTTCATCGTCAACGATCAGCAGCGTCAGCATAGGGCAGGGTCAAGACAGCGTAGAAACAGGCATCATCCCGATGGGTCAACAAGCTGGCCAGGGACGAGTAACTTAAAGCGAGGCGGGAACGAATGTTTTGCAGGGCCATGCCGTTGCCGGGAGCACTGGCCTGCTCCGCCAGCGGATTGGTGATGGTAATCACCAGGCGCCCACCCTCACGACGTCCGAATACCTGAACCAGGCCACCGTCGGCACGCGGCTGGATACCATGGGTGACCGCATTTTCCAGCAAGGGTTGTAACAGCATGGGTAGGACCGGTTCAGCCGCAGGCAGATCTTCCACATCCCAATCGATGGTCAGCCGATCTCCCAAACGGCGCTGCTCCATGGCCAGATATTTACGCGCCAAGGTCAACTCATCGGCCAAGGGAATCGGATCATCTGCGTTACGCAGACTGCCGCGAAAAAGGTCAGCCAAATCTTCGGTGGCGCGCTCCGCCAGCTGCGGATCTTCGGGTATGTAGCTGGCGATGGTGTTAAGACTGTTAAATAAAAAATGCGGGCGAATTCTGGCTTGCAAGGCGTGTACGCGGGCTTCCGACTCGGCCACCATTTCCGCCTGCCAGCGGCTGCGCACGAACAGATATCTGAACAGAGCCAGACTCACCAGCCCCGCGGCCAATACACTCTTCAGAACGAAGGCCGACAGTGCTTCGGCCCCCGGCCCGCTGCCCAGAACGGTGCTGACCACACCCACCGCATAGCTGACTGCCAGCGCCGTCAACAAAACCAGCAGCCAGGCCCAGACCCAGGCCAGACGAAGTGTCAGGCGCGACAAAAGCCCCTGGAAACTGCACACGATAAAGGCGCAGATGAGACCCAGACCGAGCGCGTAGCCCATCAGTGCCAACAGTTCCGGTGCCGGGCGCGGCCAGCTACCACCGAGCACGATCAGCCAGCAGGCCAGCAATGACACCATGGCCACGCCGGACACGGCGCGCCAGCGACAAAAACTGGGTAGACCGCTGAGGCGCTCACTGCGCGCTTCAGCCCCATGCGCCAACAGGCTCATGAAGCGGGCTTGGCCCCGACACCGCAGTCGCGCAAAAAGCGCCCGATATCAGCCAGCTCCGGTACCGATACGGAATGCGGCAGCGGATAACTGTGGAAACTGACTGGCTGAGCCAGCGCTTCCAGCTGACGCGCCGTCGCCACCCCCATGGCTGCCGGCACTACCGGATCTTCGCTGCCATGCCCCACAAACACGGGCAGGTCCGCATTAGCCGCTGCCCGCTCAGTCGCCAAACGCTCCGGAAACAGCAGGTAGCTGGACAGGGCGATCAGGCCAGCAAGTCGTTGTGGGTAGCGCAAAGCCACATGCAGGGCCATGGCGCCACCCTGGCTGAAGCCAGCCAGCAACTGCTGTCCCGGCGGCACGCCGCGCGCCTGTTCCCGCGCCAGTAGCGCCTCCACCTGGGCCGCACTACGGGCAATGCCCGCCTCATCCTGATCGCGGCTGGCAGAAATGGCCTTGATGTCATACCAGGCGCGCATCGGCATACCACCGTTGAGCGTGACCGGGCGCACGGGCGCGTGCGGAAAGACAAAACGCACCTGCGCCTCCGCGGGCAGGCCCAACATCGGTATCACCGGCTCAAAATCATGGCCGTCGGCGCCCAGGCCATGCAGCCAGATCACACTGAAATGGGGATTGGGGCCCGTGGTGACCTCTACGGTCTCAAGCAATCCTTCCGGGGTGGGCGCCGGCTGCCCCGGCGCTGCTGAACTCATGTCATCCATACCGTATAGTTTACCAGTCTGATCACACTGACTGATTCTATGCGCATTGCACCCCGACCTGTGGCTTTTATAGGCCTACTGCTCCTGACAGCTCTCCTGATGAGCGCCTGCGGCAATCGCGGCCCTCTGTATCTGCCAGAGCCTGAAACGACCGCAAGCGAAACGGCCAGCAAGCGCGTTGGAGCATTCTGAATCTTGCGCTGGCAGTTTCACAAAATGCAGGGGGCTGGTAACGATTTTATGCTCCTGGACCGACGTAAGCAGGATGCCCCCACACCCGACGCGGCCATGATCCGTGAACTGGCCGACCGCCATCGCGGTATCGGCTTTGACCAGGCCCTGATTCTTGAACCGGCCAAGCGCTCCGGAATTGCGGCGCGCATCACCATCTGGAACGCCGACGGCAGCACCGCAGAACAATGCGGCAACGGCTTGCGCTGCGTCGGTCTTTATCTGGATGAGAACGATCAGCGGAAGGGCGCTGCCCTAACCATAGCCGGGCCTGCCAGCGATCATCAGCTGCAGCGCATAGGCCCCAATGCGGTCAGCGTCGCCATGGGCGCGGCGCACTGGGAAGCCACGGAAATTCCCCTGGCCGGAATCACAGGCACGGCGCCATGGACCTTCGACCATGCAGGTCAGTCGGTGCGCTTCGGCGCCCTGTCCATGGGCAATCCCCACGCGGTTATCGAGGTCGATGACGTTGATCAGGCGCCGTTAAGCACGCTGGGCCGCGCCTTACAGGAATCACCGCTGTTTCCCCACAGCTGCAACGTCGGCTTTATCCAAGTGCTGAATCGACAGCAGGCGCGACTTCGCGTGCTGGAGCGCGGTGCTGGCGAAACGCTGGCCTGCGGGTCCGGCGCCTGCGCTGCCGCCGCGTGGATGGCGCGCAGTGGCCGCATGGACAGTCAGGCCGCCATCACAATGGCTGGAGGCGTGCTTGGTGTAGAATCAGACGCAGGCCTCGGGCCGATCACACTGACCGGCCCCGCACAACACGTTTACCTTGGGACCATTGAATGACAGACACCCGCCCGCTAAGCGCTGACCAGGTCGCGCAATTTCTCGCCCAGAATCCGGATTTCTTCCAGTCACACCCCGATGCGCTGCTGCATCTGAGCCTGCCCCATGGCAGCGGCGAAGCTGTATCGCTGATCGAACGACAGGTTGGCTTACTGCGGGAACGGAATGAGAAACTGACGTCCCAGCTGCAGCAACTGGTCAAGGTGGCCACAGACAACGAGGCACTCATGCACCGGCTGCATGAAATGACGCTGGAACTCATGTCCATCGGTGATCTGGATGGCTTTTTCCGCCGCCTCTGCGAGGTATTGGAACAGGAGTTTGAAGCCGATGCACTCAGCATCAGTCTGTTTGAATGCAAGAGCCCCACGGCGGATGACCTGCCCGTGAGCTATCGCGATCGCGACGATCAGGAGCTGCAGCCGCTACGCGCCCAGCTTGATAAAGGGGAATCGTCCTGCGGTCGCCTCAACCAGACCAAGCTGAAATTGCTGTTTCCGGAGCATGTTCAGTGGGTGCAGTCCACAGCCCTCATTCCCATCGGCCAACTGGGCCTGATGGCCATCGGCAGCAGCGATCCGGCCCGCTTTTATCCGGGCATGGGCACCCTGTTTCTGGACCTGCTGGCGCGCGTCATCGAGCACCGGCTGCAACTGGAAGAGCCGGCACAGCAACGCCGCACCGCTTGAGCATGCGCCATGCCAGTGACTGACTGGCTGCAGCGATTTAGCGCCTATTTGACCAACGAGCGGGCCCTGTCGCCGCGCACGGTTAGCGCTTATGAGCGCGACCTCGATCGCTTTTCCGACTACCTGAACCGCCAACAAATCGAGGACCTGAATCAGGTCAGCGAACACCACATCCGCGCCTTGATCGCGCAACAGCACCGCCAGGGCCTTGGTGGCCGCTCACTGCAGCGCCAGCTATCTGCCCTGCGCAGCCTGTTCCGTTTTCTCCTGCGCGAGGGTGTCGTCAGCCAGAATCCCGCCAGCGCCGTTCGTGCCCCTAAGTCTGGCCGCAAGCTACCGGCGACGCTGGACCCCGATACGCTCGATACCTTGCTGGCCTTTCGGGCGGAAACGCCATTGGAAATTCGCGATAAAGCGCTGATGGAGCTGTTCTACTCCTCCGGCCTGCGCTTAAGTGAGGTGGCAGCACTAAGCTGGGATCAGCTAGACCTCCCATCAGCCCTGGTCACGGTTCGTGGCAAGGGCAATAAGCAGCGTATGGTACCCGTGGGTAAAAAAGCGCGGTCGGCGCTGGAAGCCTGGCGCGTGGCCTGGCGGGAAGTGGCAAGCTACGGTGAACCTCACGTCTTTGTCAGCCGCACGGGTCGGCCCCTGTCCGTGCGCTCGATTCAGGCCCGCATCAGCCACTGGGCGAAGCGCCAGGGGCTGCCCCAGCATGTGCATCCGCATCTGCTGCGCCACAGCTTTGCCAGTCATCTTCTGGAATCTTCCGGTGACCTGCGCGCGGTACAGGAACTGCTGGGACACGCAGATATTGCGACCACCCAGGTGTATACGCATCTCGACTTTCAACACCTGGCCGAGGTCTACGACAAAGCCCACCCGCGGGCCAAGAAACAGGCCGAGGACAGCGACTGACCCCGGCCGTGGCAAGCGCCGCCCGCAGGCGCACGAGGACGCTTATTCGTCCGCTTCGAAATAGCGGTAGACGAAACCGGCTAGGACGGCACCGAGAAGCGGAAACAGCCAGAACAGCCATAGCTGCTGGAGCGCGATGTCGCCCTCAAACAAGGCCGGGCCGGCGCTGCGCGCCGGGTTCACCGAAGTGTTGGTGACCGGAATACTGATGAGGTGGATCAGGGTCAGTCCCAGACCAATGGCCAGCGGCGCAAAACCAGCCGGTGCGCGCTTGTCGGTGGCACCAAGAATGATCAGCAGGAACATGAAGGTCATGACCAGCTCCGTCACCATGCCCTGCGCCATGCCAAAGCCGCCAGGGGAATGGGCGCCCATACCGTTACTGGCCAGGTTGTCATAGCTGCCGGCGATAAAGCCGATCAACCAGGCTGCCAGGCAAGCGCCCAGCACCTGCGCCACGATGTAGGCCGGCGCATCACCCCATTTGGCCCGGCCCGCGACGCTCAGGCCTACGGTCACGGCGGGATTCAGGTGGCAGCCGGACAGGTGTCCGATGGCAAAGGCCATGGTCAGCACGGTCAAACCAAAGGCAAAGGCAATGCCCAGCGTACCAATACCCGAGCCGGCCAGTACCGCGGCGCCACAGCCACCCAGCACCAGCCAGAAGGTGCCGATTAACTCGGCCGCAAATCGTTTCGAAAGACCCATCAAATGCACTCCTCTTTTAAGTAAAAAAGACCCCACCCAGTGCTCATGCGGCGCTGACAGGCAGCGACTTTGAGCCGGTTAAATCGTTCCCAAAGTTAGCTTTCACTCAGCTGGCGCTGGCAGTAGAGCCGCGCTGCGCGCATACCGGCCAGATAGGCACCGTAGGCCAGCAAAACCCACAGCCACTGATGCTGCTGCACCCGCGCCAGCCAGTAGGCTGGCCAGGCAATCGCGGTAACAAAATTCATGAGCGAACCGATAAAGAAATCGATGACCACCGATAGATCCAGGCGCAGTAGAGCCCCCAGGTTCTGCAGCAGGTCCGCCACCTCAAACCATTCCTCGCGAAGCCAAGTGTAGAGGGCGACCATGCCGTAAAAACGGCCGCCGAACTGCAGCCACTGGCGCTCCGCCGGATTCAGTTTCGGCGCATCCTTCGCCTCTTCTTCACCATCCTTCTGGCGCTTACGTAGCTGGTCAATGTCGGTTTGCAGTTGGGCATCACTGTCGCCGGTGAACAAGCCACGTTTAAGGCTCCACTGCACGATCACAAAAGTCAGGAAGAAGACCGGCAGGGCACCGATAAGCAGCGCCGACGCCAGGCTTTCCGTAAGTTCACCCATGCTTATATCCACTGATCCCCCGGAGCAGTCAGCTTACCACCGGCCGCGCCCGTGTTGACCACGCCGCGCGGTTCGATCAGCAGTACGCTGCACCGCGCCGGTGCCACGGGCCGGTGTTCCAGGCCAGCAGGCACCACATAGAGGTCGCCTTCTTCCAGGGTGATGACCCGGTCGCGCAGTTCAATCTGCAAAGCCCCGGCCAGCACCAGAAAGGCCTCATCCGTGTGCGCGTGCGCATGCCAGACGAATTCACCCTCCAGGTGCGCCAGTTTGAACTGGTAATCATTCAGCTCTGCCACCACGCGCGGGCTCCAGCAGTCGCTGAATTGCTGGAGTTTTTCCCGCAGGCGAATCACATCGTTGCTCATGCCCTGACCATAGGTTGCTAGGCCGCAGACGGCAAGCCGCTTGTAATGGCCCGCACACACCCCAAATTTCACTGCTGCAAGGATTAGAAAAGCCAACACCATGGGAGTGAGGCAGATGGAACAGTATCGGGGAACAACAATCTGCTCCGTACGGCGGGGTAACCAAGTCGTCATGGGCGGAGACGGTCAGGTAACGCTGGGCAATACGGTCATGAAATCCAATGCCCGCAAGGTACGCCGCCTCTACAAAGGTGAGGTACTGGCCGGTTTCGCCGGCGCTACGGCAGATGCCTTCACTCTGTTTGAACGTTTCGAAGGCAAGCTGGAAAAGCACTCGGGCCATCTGGTTCGTGCCGCCGTGGAAATGGCCAAGGACTGGCGCACCGATCGCGTGCTACGGCGCCTGGAAGCGCTGCTGGCCATCGCCGACAAAGACAACTCCCTGCTGATCACCGGCAACGGTGATGTGGTGGAACCGGAACAGGGGCTGATTGCCATTGGCTCCGGTGGTGCCTTCGCCCAGTCAGCCGCTCTGGCCCTGCTCGGTGACAGCGATCTGGACGCCGAAGCCATCGTGCGCCGCTCACTGGGTATTGCCGCAGACATCTGCATCTACACCAACAACAACCTGGTCATTGAAACGCTGACCACAGACTAACGGCGCGCGCCACAGGAATCAGACCATGTCGCAAATGACACCTCGCGAAATCGTCGCGGAACTTGATCGTCATATCATCAGCCAAGCCGACGCCAAGCGCGCGGTTGCCATTGCGCTGCGTAATCGCTGGCGTCGCATGCAGGTCAGCGAAGACCTGCGCAATGAGATCACGCCAAAAAATATTTTGATGATCGGCCCTACCGGAGTCGGCAAAACGGAAATCGCCCGCCGCCTCGCGCAGCTGGCCAACGCGCCCTTTATCAAGGTGGAGGCCACCAAGTTCACCGAGGTCGGCTATGTGGGCAAGGACGTGGAATCGATCATCCGTGACCTGGTGGATATGTCGGTCAAGATGACCCGCGAGCAGGCCATGGAACGCGTGCGCTCGCTGGCAGAAGATGCGGCCTGGGATCGCATTCTGGATCTGCTGCTGCCAAAACCGCGCTCCATTGGCTTTGCCAATGAGCCCCAGCCGGAAAGCCAGGATGACTCGGCCACGCGCCAGAAAATGCGCCGCAAACTGCTGGCCGGCGAGCTCGATGAGCGGGAAATCGAGTTTGAAGTGAACGCCCAGCTGGGCGTGGACATCATGACACCGCCGGGCATGGAAGAAATGGCCAGCCAGCTCCAGGGCATGTTCCAGAACCTGGGCAATCAGAAAACCCAGAAGCGTAAGATGAAGATCGGCGACGCCTATGCGGTGCTGCTAGAGGAAGAAGCGGCCAAGCTGGTTAACGAGGAAGAAATCAAACAGCAGGCCCTGGAGAATGCGGAGCAGAACGGCATCGTGTTCGTGGACGAATTGGACAAGGTCGCCAAGCGCTCCGAGTACCAGGGCGCGGACGTGTCCCGGGAAGGCGTGCAGCGCGACCTGCTGCCGCTGGTGGAAGGCTGCACCGTGTCCACACGCTACGGCATGATCAAAACCGACCACATCCTGTTTATCGCCTCCGGCGCCTTCCATTTGTCCAAGCCCTCGGATCTGATTCCCGAGCTGCAAGGCCGCCTGCCGATTCGGGTGGAGCTGCGGGCTCTGAACGCAGACGATTTCCAGCGCATCCTGACCGAGCCGCGGGCTTCGCTGACGCAGCAATATGGCGCCCTGATGGAGACCGAGGGGGTGCAGCTGACATTCACTGATGATGCGGTGGCGCGCATTGCGGAAATTGCTTTCAAGGTGAACGAAAGCACGGAAAATATTGGTGCACGCCGCCTGCATACGGTCATGGAGCGTCTCCTTGATACCCTGTCCTACGATGCACCAGACCGCTCCGGCGATACGATTGAGCTGGATGCATCCTACGTGGATGAGCACCTGGACGAATTGGCCGGCAATGAAGATCTCAGTCGCTATATTCTCTAGCCGGGGGTCGTGCGGGGTCGCGCCGGCACACGTACAATGAGCAGCCCGGACGTCATGCCCGGGCCTGCAGCAGCTGGAGAGCAGAGATCGTGAACAGCGCCTCGGACAAAACCACGCACTTTGGCTATCGGGATGTACCGGTAGAAGATAAGGCCGACCTGGTTAAAGGCGTCTTCGACTCGGTCGCCGACAGCTATGACGTGATGAACGATCTCATGTCCCTGGGCGTTCACCGACTCTGGAAGCGCCATTTTGTGGGCACCAGCGACACGCAGGCCGGTCAGTCGGTACTGGACCTGGCTGGCGGCACCGGCGACATCGCGGCACTGCTTGCACGCCGTGTGGGCGGTAGCGGCGAAGTGGTACTCACGGACATCAACGCGGCCATGCTGGCCGTCGGGCGCCGGCGCATGGAAGATCGTGGCCTGGCCGGCAACATCCGCTATGCGCTGGCCAACGCCGAGCAGCTGCCTTTCGAAGCGCGCCGCTTCGACGCGGTCACCATTGCCTTCGGCCTGCGCAACGTCACGGACAAAGCGGCCGCACTCCGGGAAATGCGGCGCGTACTCAAGCCCGGCGGTCAGGTGCATATTCTCGAGTTCTCGCGCGTGCGCCCGGCACCGCTGCGCAAACTCTACGATCGCTACTCCTTCGGCCTGCTGCCCATGATGGGCAAGCTGGTCGCCAACGATGCGGACAGCTACCAGTATCTGGCCGAAAGTATCCGCAAGCACCCACCCCAGCGGGAACTGGCAGCCATGATGCGCAAAGCGGGTTTTCAAGCCGTGCGCTATGAAAACCTCAGCGGCGGCATGGTGGCCATCCATCGGGGGCGTCGTGGCTGATTACCGCACACCACTGCCGGGCCTGCTGGCGGACCTGCTGGAGACCGCGATGAATCGCGCGCTGGCGCTGGATCCGGCGTGCGCCGAGCGGCTGGAGCGGGTTGAAGGTAAAACGCTGCAACTGGATCTGGAAGGACTGGCCATCACCCTGTATCTGGACTTTGCCTACGGCGCCGTGGAGGTCTCTCTGGACTGTGAAGACGAACCCGCGGCGCGCGTGAGCGGCACTCCGGTGGCCCTGTTCAACCTGGCAGCACCGGACGATATGGGTGATTGGGGCCTGCCCGGTTCCGGCGTTCGCATCGAGGGTGATGCCACGCTGGCCCGCGACCTGGGCAAAATATTCGGCGCACTGGACCCGGACTGGCGCAGTCCGCTCACCGGCATTTTCGGAGACGTGCTGGGTCATCAGGTCGCCGAGGGTCTGAAGCAGGGGCTGTCCGGTCTGCGCGCAGCGACGCAGAATTCCCTGGCCATGACCGGACGTTTTCTGAACGAAGAGTCTGATGTGCTGGCACCGCAGCATGCCATCGATGGTTTCAACCGAGAAGTTGACGACCTGCGTGACGATCTGGACCGCTTCGAAGCGCGCCTGGCGCGTGCTGAGCGCAAACGCGCGGACGCGGGAGAATCATGAGTCAGTTTCTGAGCCTGCTGCGTATCAGCGCGATTCTGGCACGCTACGGCCTGGACGACCTGCTGCACGCCATTCACCTTTACCGGCCCATGGGCTGGTTGACCCGCCTGGTACCCGGCGCGCGAGCCAACGCCGAACGCCCGCGCGGCGAACGACTGCGTCTGGCGCTGCAGGAAATGGGGCCCATCTACGTCAAGTTCGGCCAAATCCTTTCAACGCGCCGCGATCTGATTCCGCGCGATGTGGCTGAAGAACTGGCCCTGCTGCAGGATCGCGTGCCACCCTTTCCCGGTGCACAGGCCCGCGCCATGGTGGAGGACGCGCTGGGTCAGCCGGTCGCTGAAGCGTTTTCGAGTTTCGACGAAACGCCGCTCGCATCCGCCTCCATTGCCCAGGTGCATCCGGCTACGCTGCCGGACGGTACGGAGGTGGTGGTCAAGGTCGTGCGTCCCAACATGGAAGCCAGCCTGCGGCGTGATGTTGATCTGCTGAAGTCCATCGCCCGCCTGGCAGAACGCTACTGGCATGCGGCCGAGCATGTGCATCCAAGCGAACTGGTGCGTGAATTCGAAACTTTCCTGCTGGATGAACTGGACATGCAGCGTGAGGCAGCCAACGCCTCCTTACTCCGCCGCAACTTCGAGCATTCCAAAGAACTCTATATTCCTGCGGTGTACTGGCCCTGGTGCAAGCAATCCATCATGGTCATGGAGCGGGTCAGCGGCATACCGGTGGGGGATACGGAGGCCCTGCGCGCGGCCGGTGTGGATCTTGAGAAGCTGGCCGTCATGGGCGTGCGCCTGTTTTATCAACAGGTGTTTCGCGACAACCTGTTCCATGCCGACATGCACCCCGGCAACATCCTGGTCGATGCGACGGACCCGGCCAATCCCAGCTACATCGCACTGGATTTCGGCATCGTTGCCAGCCTGACCTCCAAGGATCTGTTTTACATCTCGGAGAACTTTCTGGCCCTGTTCCGGCGGGATTACCGCCGCGTCGCCCAGCTTCATATTGATGCCGGCTGGGTGCCGGCGGATACGCGCATTGATGAGCTGGAGGCGGCCGTGCGGACCGTGGGCGAACCCAACTTTACCCGCCCACTGAACGAAGTGTCCTTCGGTGAACTGCTGTTCAAGCTGTTCAAGGTGGCGCGCCGCTTCGATCTGGCGATTCAGCCCCAGCTGGTGATGCTGCAGAAGACGCTTCTGAACATTGAAGGGCTGGGCCGTGAGCTGCATCCCAGCCTGGATATCTGGGGGGTAGCGAAGCCCGAACTGGAACAGATCATGCGCGAAAAGCAGGGCCTGGAGCACGTGGCCCGGGATCTGCGCGAGCAGCTGCCCCTGTGGCTGTCCCAGGCACCGGAATTGCCCGTGCTGATCCGCGACTATCTGCGCCGCGCCGCCCAGGGCGAGCTGCGCACCCACATCACCTCCGAGGACCTCGCACAGCTGCGCGCTGAACATGCCAGCGCCCACCGCCGCACGCTGGGCGTGCTGACGGGTGGCGCGGTCGCTATCGCCGGTGCTTTGCTCACCGGCCTGCAAACCGGCCCCTGGTTCGTGGCCGGTCTGTCCGCACCCGGTCTGGGTCTGTTGACGCTGGCCACGATCATTCTTCTGCGCTCGCTAGGCCGCTCCTGAACCCGGACAGCCGGAGCCCCGTTGACTGACGGTTCACCGCTTGCGTGTTCTGCTTGAGCTCCTGCCGGCGCAGCGCTGGCGTTGCGCCCGGATCGACCATGACTCCCTGGTTTAAAACCTCCCTCCTGCTATGCGCCCTGCTGGCCAGCAGTGCGAGCGCTGCGGTGGATCGCTATGCGGTGCAGTTCAGCGAGGGGCTGGAGCGCGTGGATGTGCAACTGTGCTTCCACGGCGAAGCACCGGACCGGCTCTATCGACATGCGGCAGCAGCGCAGCATGCCTCACCGCTTCAATTCAGCGGGAAAACGCTGCCCACTCGCAACACCGCTACGCGCATGCTGTTGCCGGAACTCCCGCCCAATGCCTGCCTCAATTGGCACTATGAGCTGGCCGCAGCGGCTGCCGCCATGGACTATGCAAGGGCTTACACGGTCGGTGACAGCGTGGTCGCAGAAACGGCCCTGTGGTTCTGGAAAGGACCACGGGAACGGCCCGTGGAGGTGCGGGTCAGCCTGCCGGCGGGTTACCAACTATCAACCCCTTGGCCGCGTGACCCGGGCGACCCGACGCGCTACCGCCCCGAGCAAACGGCGACCAGCTGGACCTCGCGCAGCGCCATCGGACCCTTTACGTCGCAGGTAATATCTCTCCCAGGCGGGCAGCTGGAATTGACCCTGCTGGGCGTGGACGACGCCGCCACGGCCCACAAGCTGCGCATATGGGTGGAAGAATCGGCGGCGGCAATCAGCTCGGTCTTCGGATACTTTCCCCGCGCACACACGCAGGTGCTGGTGGTGGCGCTGGGTCCACGCTCGGAACCGGTACCCTGGGCCCATGTGATTCGCGGGGGCGGTGCGGCGGTACAGTTTTATGTGGACGAAACGCGTCCGCTGGAGGAGTTCCGCGCGGACTGGACCGCCACCCATGAATTCAGCCATCTGCTGCTGCCCTTTGTGGCCCGCGATGACCGCTGGCTGTCCGAGGGTATGGCCTCCTATTACCAAAACGTGCTGCGCGCCCGCGACGGGCGCTTGACGGAACAGCAGGCCTGGCAAGCCATGGAAGACGGCTTTCAGCGGGGTCGGGACAGCGCAGGGGGCGACACCCTTCGCGAAGCCAGCCGATCCGGCTGGCGCAGTACGCGGCGGGTCTACTGGTCCGGCGCGGCCATGATGCTGCAGGCGGATATACGACTGCGCCGGCAAACGGCGGGAACAAAAACCCTGGATACCGCTTTAGAAGCCTTGCATGACTGCTGCTTCGATGCCGGCAAGCGCTGGTTTGCCCGGGACCTGTTGCAGGAACTCGACCGGCTAGCCGACACCGATGTGTTTATGACGGTTTATGCGGAGCACATTGAGGCCAGCACTTTTCCTGATCTGAACGACACCTATGAGCGCCTGGGACTGGAGACCACCAGTGGCGGCATTCGCATGGCCAACGGCAGGCCGAACAGCGCCCTGCGGGCGGCCATTATGCGACCGGCAACAGCGCAAAGCCGCGCAGGGACAGCTCGGGATAGCGCACCGTAACCGCGCCCATAAGCCCCTGGCCGGCGACGAAAGAGCGCAGTTGCCAGGCACTGGCATCATCATCTTCCATGGACAACACGGCCGCCGGCTCACCGGGGTGCACGTTCACCGTGAAACGCGCGAGGCGATTGGCAATGCCGTGGCCCGCTGCCTTCACCAGCGCCTCTTTGCAGGCCCAGCTGTGCAGGAAAGCCGTAGGCAACTCCGTTGACGGCAGTGCGGCCAATTCGGCGTATTCCTCACGGGAGAAATAGCGGCGCGCCAGACCCAGGGGATTACCGGCCTGGCGCTCGCGCGCTTCCAGATCCACGCCAATGGCGGCACCGCTGGTTACGCCAATCAAGCAGTAGCCGTCACTCGCCGCCATGCTGAATTGCAGCGTAGACTCGTGCTGCACCGGGTCCAGCACCGGTTTGCCCTTAATAACGCGCGAAATGTGAACGTCCTTGCCGGGCAAGCCAAGATAGCTACCCAGTAGCAGGCGCAGGTAGAAGCGCCGCATGGCCCGCTGCTGACGCACCGTAAGACCCTGGGCGGGCATGGGCTCACCGGGTTGCAACGGGCTCCCCAGGCGGAGCAGGTCCAGCAGCCAAAGATCGGCGGTCCCGGGCGCAGGCAAAACCAGTTCGCGCAGCGGCATATGACGCTGTGCAAATTCCAGTTCCTTACCCGCCACGTTGCCCCGTTCCACTGCCGTTGCTACCCTGTGCCGCTGTTACCTGCGCCAAGTCTAACCAAAGCGGCGGGAGGGAGGTACTACTTGAAGCAAGCCTTCACCCCCCCCACCTAAGAGCGCAAGGAGATCCGGCCGCCAATGGCCGACCCGCCTGAGAGAGCTAGTCCCATGCATTTTAAGAACGTTGTGATCCAGTCCCTGGCCGCCGTAGAGGCACCGATTCGCCTGACCTCGGCAGAAATTGAAAAACGACTTGAACCAACGCTCAAGCGGCTGGGCATCCGCGGCAATCTGCTGGAAGAAATATCCGGTATCAAGGCGCGACGGATCTGGGAAGAAGGCACCCAGCCCTCCGATGCTGCGACCCTGGCTGCAGAGAAGGCCATTGAGGAATCAGGCATCGACCGCAGCCGCATCGGCGTGATTATCAACACCTCCGTATGCCGTGACTATCTAGAACCCTCAACCGCCTGCATTGTGCACGGTAATCTCGGTCTGGCACCCCACTGCCTGAATTTTGACGTCGGCAACGCCTGCCTGGCCTTTCTGAATGGCATGGACGTGGCCGCGCGCATGATTGAACGGGCCGAGGTGGACTATGCGCTGGTGGTTGATGGCGAATCAAGCCGGCCCATTACCGATAACACGATTGAACGCCTGCTGGATCCGGCCGTCGGTGAGGCGCAGTTCCGGGCTGAATTTGCCAGCCTGACCCTGGGCTCCGGCGCCGCCGCCATGATCATGGCGCGGCGGGAACTGGCCCCGGAAGGGCACAGCTATCTCGGCAGCGTCACCCGCGCTGCGACGCAATTTTCCGATCTGTGCCGCGGCAATATGGAAAAGATGGTCACCGATACGCGTACTCTGCTTAGCGAGGGCCTGAAACTGGCCGCGACCACCTTTGAGGCGACCTGCTCGGCGCTGGGCTGGGTAGTGGATGAACTGGACCAGTTCATCATCCATCAGGTCAGCAAGGTGCACACCGAGTCACTGGTGAATGTGCTCGGCCTGGATCCGGACAAGGTGCATGCCATCTATCCGGAGATGGGTAATATTGGCCCCGCTTCCGTCCCCATCGTGTTGGCCAAGGCCATGGAATCGGGCAAGCTGAAAAAGGGAGATCGGGTAGCGCTACTGGGCATCGGCTCGGGCCTGAACTGCTCTATGGCCGAGGTCGTCTGGTAAGGGCCGTGAGCAAGCCCTACCAACCCCCGCAGCATCTTTATCCGTTCGAATCCCGGTGGCTGGATCGCAACGGACTGCGCCTGCACTACATCGACGAAGGTCCGCGCGACGCGCCGGTGCTGCTTATGCTGCACGGCAATCCGACCTGGTCTTTCTATTACCGCGAGCTGGTGCTCCGGCTGCGTGATCGCTACCGCTGTATCGTTCCGGATCATATCGGCTGCGGCCTGTCCGATAAACCGGATGACAGCCGCTATGACTACCATCTGGCCAGCCGCATGGCCGATGTGGAAGCGCTGGTCAGCGATAGAATCGGCACTGATACGCCGTTGTCCCTGGTGGTGCATGACTGGGGTGGCATGATCGGCTTTGGCTGGGCCGCTTCGCAGCATGAGCGCATCCGCTCGGCCGTTATTCTGAATACCGCGGCCTTTCCCATGCCGGCTGACAAGTCGCTGCCCTTTACCTTGTGGCTGGGTGGACGCACGCCGGTAGGCAGCCTGCTGATCCGCGGCTTCAATGCCTTTTCCGGCATTGCCGCCCGCATCGCTTTCAAAAAACCCGTGAGCGCCGAAATACGGGCCGCCTACAAGGGCCCGTATAACAGCTGGCGCAACCGCATCGCGACCCTGCGCTTTGTGCAGGACATTCCGCTGCGCGAGGGTGAGCGCGGCTACAATCTGGTCGCAGCTACGGCCGCCCAGCTACCCGCCTTCGCTTCCAAGCCCACGCTGGTGGGCTGGGGCCTGCGCGATTTCGTCTTTGACGAGCCGTTCTACCGCGAGTGGCAGCGTCAGCTGCCCGAGGCAGAACTGCACCCCTACGCCGACTGCGGTCACTACATTCTGGAAGATGCAGGAGAGCCGTTGCACCAGGCCATTGAACGCTTCCTCGACCGCCAGCACCATGACGGCCGCGACGCCGGCTGAGCCCTGCAATGTGGCCCGCGCCCTGCGGGCGTGGAGGGACATGACACCGGTGTTTGTTGTAAAG
>JAOZKI010000081.1 GCA_029935455.1 Lysobacterales bacterium
ACCCGACAATTTGCCGAAGGCCACCACGGAACCGGACAGGGTCACCGCCCCGATCAGCACGCCCACATAGGTTTCCACATCGTGAATGGTCTTCATGGCGCCGGCATAGTCGCCACCATGACCCAGGAAATTGGCATAGCCAACGGCCACGGCCGCCAGGCCCACCAGGCTATGCAAGATCGCTACCAGCTCCGGCATTTGCGTCATCTGCACCCGGCGAGCAGCGACCAGGCCAATGGCCCCACCCAGTACCAGGGCGGCGCCCAGTTCCAGGGTATTGGCGCGCACTTCCCACAGCACGGTCGCCAGGAAGGCAATGGCCATGCCGATGATGCCGTACCAGTTACCGCGGCGGGCGGTTTCCTGATTGGACAGGCCGCCGAGCGCGAGGATGAACAGAATCGTGGCCAGGATATAGGCCATGGGCAACAGGCTTGGTGATTGGCTCATGCTGCGCTCCTACTTGCGAAACATTTCGAGCATGCGCCGCGTCACCGCGAAGCCCCCGAAGATGTTGATGGCGGTGATGAAGACCGTAGCGGTGGCGATCCACTTAATCAGTTCGGAACTGGAGGAAATCTGCAATAGCGCACCGATCACGATAATGCTGGAGATGGCGTTGGTGACACTCATCAGCGGCGTGTGCAAGGCCGGCGTGACGTTCCAGATCACCATATAGCCGACAAAGCAGGCCAGTACGAATACGGTGAAATGCCCCATAAACTCGGCCGGCGCCACCGCCCCCAGGCCCATCAGTGCCACACCGGCAAGTACCATGGCCAGCGCCGGACCAAAAAAGGATCGGGGCGCTTCTGGTTCCGGCACCGGCTCGGCAGCGGCTTTCCGTGTGGGTGCTGGCGCCGCTGACAGTTTCGGTGCCGGTGGCGGCCAGGTGATCTTGCCGTCTTTACACACGGTGGTACCCCGGATCACCTCATCCTCCATATCCACCGCCACCTGACCGTCTTTAGCGGGCGTCAGATCGGTTAAAAGATGGCGCAGATTGGTGGCATAAAGCTGGCTGGACTGGGCCGCCAGACGGCTGGGCAAATCCGTGTAGCCGATGAGCGTCACCCCATGCTTGACCACCACCTGATCGCGCTCAGTCAACTCGCAATTACCCCCCTGCTCAGCCGCCAGGTCGACCACCACGCTGCCATCTCGCATAGACTCCACCATCTCACTGGTCCAGAGCGTGGGCGCCGGCTTGCCGGGAATCAGAGCCGTGGTAATCACGATATCAATGTCTTTGGCCTGCTCGGCAAACAGGGCCATTTCAGCCTTGATGAACGCGTCGCTCATGACTTTGGCATAGCCGCCTTCGCCGGAGCCGTCTTCATCCTCAAAATCCAGAAACAGGAATTCACCCCCCATGGATTCAACCTGCTCGGCAACCTCTGGCCGCGTATCGAAGGCGCGCACAATGGCGCCCATGCCGCTGGCTGCGCCGATGGCGGCCAAACCTGCCACGCCGGCACCGATCACGAGCACCTTGGCCGGCGGCACCTTGCCCGCAGCGGTAATCTGACCGGTAAAGAAGCGGCCGAAATGCTGCGCTGCTTCCACCACCGCACGGTAGCCGCCAATATTGGCCATGGAGCTGAGGGCGTCCATTTTCTGCGCACGGGAAATACGCGGCACGCTGTCCATGGCCAACACGGTGGCACCGCTTTGACTCAGCTGCTCCAGCAGCTCCGGATGCTGCGCTGGCCACAGAAAAGAGATCAGAGTCTGACCGGCGCGCAACCATTCTGCTTCCTGCGCATCCGGACCGCGCACTTTTAGAAGGATATCGCTGCGCTCCCACAGGGCCTGAGCCTCCGATATCAGTTCACATCCTGCTGCCTCATAAGCGGCGTCGGAGAAGCTGGCAGCTTCGCCTGCGCCACGCTCCACGGCCACCGTGTAGCCGAGCTTCTGGAGTTGCTGCGCAACATCGGGCGTGGTGGCTACGCGTCGTTCACCGTTATAACGCTCTTTGGGGATGCCAATCTTCATACCGTCTCCACTGATTGATTTGCACGGATCTGCTGCCTCAACCATTGGGTTTCCTTGCTGAGGCTCATAGCGCGCCCGTTCAACTGCCATCGCGAACCTCTCCGAGCATACCCGCATCAGCACCGCTAACCCAAGGGAAAAACACGGCGTGGCTAAAAACCACCGCAACATAAGCGACGAACAGTGAAGAAAAACGCGCGAACGGCTTGCATTACCTAAATGATAATGATTATCATTTGCAGCTAAGTACAAAAGGATGTATACGTTATGCCCCAGAATCAGGGTCCAGCCCTAGAACAGCTTCATGCCGATCTGATCTACCTGATGAATCGTTATTCAGACACGCCTTGCGCGCATACGGCCGCTGCGATCACGCAGCTGCTGCAGCGCATCTTGAAGCACCCCCTGATCGAACTGTTTCCGGAACTACGCTGCCAGTGCGCACGGGGACTGAATGACTGGCGCTGCCGGGCGGCCTATGTGTCCCGGTCCAGGAAGACCTTGCCACCAGCTCATGCCGACCGCACCGCGGCGGCGACCCTACATTGAGCGGAACCATGGCCTTTTCCAGTCAATCATTTTGCCGCGTTGCCACCCGCCAGGGCGTCTACCTGGTACCGGATTCTCTGGATGGGTTTCGTGCATTTCTACGCAGTGAACGACCGGGGCCGACTGATTTTCTCACTGAGGACCGACAGTTTCCGCGCTTTCTTCGCCGGCTATTTCTTTTCGCCGCTTCCGAGGCGGTACAACATCGGGCCCATCGGCCATTGCAGGAACTGGCCCGCGCCCTGCGGGGCGTGGTCTGACCTGCTGCTGCCTCAAGCAGCCTGCAGCCTAACTAAAAGCCGTCCCCGGGCACCAGCACCTCGCCCTGCATGAGGCGCCGGGCGCTGCGGCTCATACTGACCCGTTCCACCTGCCAGACACCGTTCTGCGACCTGGCGCTGGCACCGACCTCCAGCGTGCCCGAAGGATGGCCAAAGCGAACGGAATCCCGCGCACCACCTCCGGCGGCCTTATTCACCAGCGTGCCGGGAATGGCTGCGGCGGTTCCCAATGCCACCGCTGCTGTACCCATCATGGCGTGATGGAGCAGTCCCATGGACAGGGCCCGCGCCAACAGATCAACATCATCAGGCATCACTTCCCGCCCGCTGGAGACACGATGGGCTACCGGCGGCGCCACGAAGGCCACCTTGGGCGTGTGCTGGCGGGTGGCCGCTTCATCCAGGGACTGAATCAACCCCATCTTCAGCGCGCCATGGGCACGAATCGTCTCGAAACGGGCCAGGGCCTCCGCATCACCATTGATGGCAGGTCGCAGTTCTGTGCCCGTGTAGCCCAAATCGGCCGCGTTGAGAAATATGGTCGGGATGCCCGCGTTGATCAGCGTGGCCGGAAAGGTGCCGACGCCAGGCACCTGCAACTCGTCGATCAACTGTCCGCTTGGAAACAGGGCACCGGAGCGGTCACCGGGGTCCAGAAAGTCCAGGCGCACTTCGGCGCTGGGAAAAGTCACGCCGTCCAGTTCAAAGTCGCCGGTCTCCTGGGGCTCACCGTCACACATGGGCACATGCGCGACGATGGTTTTGTCGATATTGCACTGGCGGATACGTACTGCTACCCGCCCATCACGCACACAGCGCTCTGCCGGTAGCAGACCCATGCGAATGGCAGCGGGACCGACCGCGGCGGACAAATTTCCGCAGTTGCCACTCCAGTCGACAAATGCCTTGTCGATCGCGACCTGGCCGAAGAGATAGTCCACATCATGGTCCGGCGAATCACTGGCGCTGAGCAATACGGTTTTTGAGGTGCTGGAACTGGCGCCGCCCATACCGTCGATATGATTCGCGTAGGGATCCGGGCTGCCTATCACCCGCTCCAACAGGGCATCGCGGGCAGGGCCAGGCTCACGGGCAGGGGCCGGCAGGTCCTCCACCTTGAAGAACACGCCTTTGCTGGTGCCACCGCGATAGTAGATGGCGGGTACCCCGATTTGGGCTGCATGTCGCACGACTAAACCTCAGGCAGCGCTGGCTTCGAGAAAGTCCTGGGCAAAGCGTTGCAGTACGCCGCCGGCCGCGTAGATATGCACCTCTTCTTCCGTATCCAGACGGCATTTCACCGGTATTTCTATCCGTTCACCATTGGCCCGGTGCATGATCAGCGTCAGCCGGGCACCGGGCGCGGGCGCGCCCTCCACGTCGAAGGTTTCCGTGCCATCAATCGCGTAGCTATGGCGAGTCTTGCCAGCCATGAACTCCAGCGGCAGCACGCCCATGCCAATGAGATTGGTGCGGTGAATGCGCTCAAACCCCTCGGCCACAATTACCTCCACGCCCGCCAGGCGCACGCCCTTGGCCGCCCAGTCGCGCGATGAGCCCTGGCCATAATCGGCACCGGCAACGATCAATAGGGGTTGCGCGCGGTCCATATAGGTCTCAATCACCTCCCACATGCGCATCACCTCACCCTCCGGCTCCAAGCGCGCTAGGGAACCCTCGCGTACCTCGCCGTCATCATCGCGCACCATCTCGTTACGCAGCCGCGGGTTGGCAAAGGTAGCGCGCTGCGCGGTCAGGTGATCGCCCCGGTGGGTCGCGTAGGAATTGAAGTCTTCTTCCGGCAAACCCATGCTGGCGAGATACTCCCCGGCGGCACTGCTGGCCAGAATGGCATTGGACGGCGACAGGTGGTCCGTGGTGATGTTGTCACCCAGCACGGCCAGCGGGCGCATGCCCGCCAGGGCCCGTTCACCAGCCAGCGCACCTTCCCAGTAGGGCGGGCGACGAATGTAGGTGCTTTGCGGGCGCCAGGGATAGAGCGGCTGGGATTTGCGCGCCGCATCCCGCAGGCGCTCAAACATGGGGTCGTAAACGGCGCGATACTGCTCCGGCTTCACATGCTGGGCCACGATTTCCTCGATTTCCTCATCCGTGGGCCAGAGGTCAGCCAGGCGTACTTCCTGTCCGGCTTTATCGACACCCAGCACATCGTTTTCAATATCAAAGCGAATGGTGCCGGCAATGGCATAGGCCACCACCAGTGGCGGCGAAGCCAGAAACGCCTGCTTGGCATAGGGGTGGATGCGCCCGTCAAAGTTACGGTTGCCGGACAGTACCGCAGTGGAATAGAGATCGCGTTCAATCACCTCCTGCTGAATCGCCGGATCCAGCGCACCGCTCATGCCATTACAGGTGGTACAGGCAAAGCCTACAATGCCGAAACCCAGCTGCTCCAACTCCGGCAGCAGCCCGGAGTCTTCCAGATACAGCTGCACGGCTTTTGAGCCGGGTGCCAGGGAAGATTTCACCCAGGGCTTGCGCAGCAAACCCCGCGCATTAGCATTGCGGGCAAGCAGTCCGGCGGCAATCACATTGCGCGGGTTGCTGGTATTGGTACAGCTGGTAATGGCCGCAATGATCACGGCGCCATCCGGCATGAGGCCGGGCGCATCTTCCACCGTACCGCTGATGCCCGCCGTGGCCAGATCACGCGTGGCAACGCGCCGGTGAGGATTGGAGGGACCGGCAATATTGCGTCCCACGGCCGCCAGGTCAAACCGCAACACCCGCTCGTACTCCACCGCCTCCAGCGCATCCGACCACAGGCCGGCAGCCCGGGCATAGGTTTCCACCAGGCGCACCTGCTCCTCGTCCCGGCCGGTGAGCTTGAGATAGTCGATGGTGTGCTCATCAATAGAGAACATGGCGGCCGTTGCGCCAAACTCGGGGGTCATATTGGAGATGGTGGCCCGATCGCCAAGACGCAAATCACGCGCACCCTCGCCAAAGAATTCCAGATAGGCACCGACCACTTTCTGCGCGCGCAGGAACTCGGTCAGCGCCAGCACAATATCGGTCGCGGTGATGCCCGGCTGGCGTTTGCCGGTCAGCTCCACGCCCACGATATCTGGCAGGCGCATCCAGGAGGCACGCCCCAGCATCACGCTTTCCGCCTCCAGGCCACCAACGCCAATCGCAATCACGCCCAGCGCGTCCACGTGCGGCGTGTGGCTGTCCGTGCCGACCAGCGTGTCCGGAAAAGCCACGCCATCCTGCGCATGCACCACCGGCGACATCTTCTCCAGATTGATCTGGTGCATGATGCCATTGCCCGGCGGGATAACGTCTACGTTTTCAAATGCGGTCTTGGTCCAGTTAATGAAGTGAAAGCGGTCATCATTACGCCGGTCTTCCACGGCCCGGTTTTTCTGGAAGGCATTCGGATCGAAGCCTGCGTGCTCTACCGCCAGGGAATGATCGACGATCAGCTGGGTCGGCACCACGGGATTGACCGCTGCCGGATCACCACCCTGCTCCGCGATCGCATCGCGCAGACCGGCAAGGTCCACCAGCGCGGTCTGACCGAGAATGTCATGGCACACCACCCGCGCCGGAAACCAGGGGAAATCCAGATCACGCTTGCGCTCAATCAACTGACGCAGGGACTCATGCAGGCGCTGCGGCTCACAGCGGCGCACCAGATTCTCCGCCAATACCCGGGAGGTATAGGGCAGAGTTTTCCAGCTGCCGGGCTGCAGCGCCTCCACCGCTTCCTCAGCGTCAAAATAATCCAGGTTGGTGCCGGGCAGCGGCTTACGAAAATCGCTATTCATGGGTGGTTCCGGAACGGTGCACTAACAATCTTTATTATCACTGATAAGGTGCGCTGTTCCCAAGCGAGAAAAACGCAAGCGGGGCAGGATGCGGGACAGAAGCTAGCGCCAAGGTGCTCACGACTTCTGTTTCACAGGCGGCTACGTAACGTAAAGCAACTTTTAAGCAGGAACCGCCATGTCACGCGCCCAAGCAAGCCAGCCCGCTCACCCCATCCCCCAGGAAGCCTTTGACTGGTACGACGAGTACGCACACGGCCAAATTGACCGGCGGACCTTTCTGGCACGGCTGGGCACCATAACCACCGCCAGCTTGACCCTGGGCATGCTGACCTCGGCCCTGCTGCCCAACTATGCCGCAGCCGAGCAGGTGTCCTTTAACGATCCGGAGATTCGCGCCAGTTTCAGCACCTTCCCGTCACCGGACGGGCACGGCGAGGGGCGCGGCTACCTGGTGCAGCCGCAGCCGGGCGAGGGACCCTTTCCCGCCGTACTGGTGGTGCACGAGAATCGCGGCCTGAATCCCTACGTTAAGGACGTGGCACGACGCCTGGCCAAAGCCGGTTTTCTGGCGCTGGCGCCCGACGCGCTCTATCCCCTGGGCGGCTACCCGGGTAATGACGATGAGGGTCGCAGCATGCAGCGCTCTCTGGACCGGGCCAAAATCGAACAGGACTTTATCGCCGCCGCCAACTTCCTGAAAACCCATGAATACGCCAACGGCCAACTGGGCGCCGTCGGCTTTTGCTTCGGCGGCTATATTGTGAACATGCTGGCCGCGGTCATGCCAGACCGCCTGAATGCCGGCGTACCTTTCTATGGAACGCCCGCTGCCGAATCGCTGCAGCCACGCGTGCGTGGTCCGCTGTTGGTGCAACTGGGCGAGGACGACCCGCGCGTCAACGCCAGCTGGCCAGCTTACGAGGCCGTTCTGCAAGCCAATGGCGCCGATTACGCCATGCATAGGTATGCCGGCGCCAAACACGGCTTCCACAACGACTCAACCGGCCGCTACGACCCGGAGGCGGCCGAGCTGGCCTGGTCGCGAACGCTCGCTTTCTTCACGGACAACCTGACCTAGCCGCTGCGCCTGAACCTGAGTAAATCGCTTCCGATTAGGCGCTATAGGTGGGACAAATTTCCGCAAGGCTAGAAACAGCGGTGCGGACTTCAGGCCTTGCCCCTAGCCGCCGAGAGACCGCTGCCTTTACTCGCGGACCCTCGCTTTGGCGCAGGCACCTGCGCCGGCTTCCGGTGAGCACTGGACAACTGCCTCCAGAGGACTAGAATCTAACCCCCACGCCCTCTTTGGGGCTGTCAACCAAGGACCTAAGAACCATGTACCAGGGCCAATCCATTCGCTGTACCCGACTTGCTGACGACATCGCAGAGCTGTGTTTTGACCGTCAGGATGCGTCGGTCAACAAATTCGATCACCAAACGCTGGAAGAACTGGCCGCCGCGGCCAAAATGCTCGCCAGCGATGACTCGCTGAAAGGTCTGGTGGTCACCAGTGCCAAAAGCGGCTTTATCGTCGGCGCCGACATCCTCGAATTCGGCGCGACCTTCGCCCAGCCTGAAGAACAAATCATGCAGTGGGGCCTGGAGGCCAATCAGATCTTCAACGCCATAGAAGATCTGCCCTTCCCGACCGTTACCGCCATCAACGGCATCGCCCTGGGCGGCGGCATGGAGATGTGCCTGGCCACCGACTACCGCGTGATGGCGGAGAAAGCCCAGGTGGGACTGCCTGAAGTGAAGCTGGGCATTTACCCCGGCTTTGGCGGCACCGTGCGACTGCCGCGACTGATCGGCGCGGACAACGCCATAGAATGGATCGCGGGCGGCTCGCCCAACAAGGCAGACGCTGCCTTCAAAGTGGGCGCTGTTGACGCGGTGGTGGCCGCCGACAAGCTGCAGGACGCGGCGCTGAGAGTGATTGCCCTGGCCAACGCCGGCGAATTCGACTGGCAGGCACGGCGCGCGCAGAAAAAAGGCCCGCTGCAGCTGAATCAGACCGAGGCCATGATGGTCTTCGAAACGGCCAAGGGCTTTATCGCCGGCAAGGCGGGTAAACATTATCCGGCACCCATTGCCGCGGTAACCGCTATTCAGAAAGCGGCCGGCATGGACCGTGACGGGGCCCTGGAGGTGGAAGCGGTGGGCTTCGCCAAGATGGCCAAGACGCAGGTCGCCAATTCGCTGATCGGCCTGTTCCTGAATGACCAGTTGCTGAAAAAGAAAGCCAAGCAGGCGCAGAAACTGGCCCATCCGGTCAAGCAGGCTGCGGTGCTGGGCGCCGGCATCATGGGTGGCGGTATCGCCTACCAGAGCGCCAGCAAAGGCACGCCGATCATCATGAAAGACATCAAGGACGAGCAGCTTGAGCTGGGCATGAGCGAGGCCAATAAGCTGCTGGGCAAGCTGGTCAAACGCGACAAGATCAGCAGCGCCAAAGCCGGTGAAATACTTTCTGACATCCGGCCCACGCTGAACTATGGCGATTTCGGCAACGTCGATATCGTGGTGGAAGCGGTGGTGGAAAACCCCACGGTGAAGAAGGCGGTGCTGGCAGAAGTGGAAGACAGCGTGGCCGCGGGCACGGTACTGGCATCCAACACCTCATCCATTTCCATCGACCTGCTGGCCGAGGGGCTGAAGCAGCCAGAAAATTTCCTGGGCATGCATTTCTTCAACCCGGTACATCGTATGCCGCTGGTGGAGGTCATTCGCGGTGCGAAGACCTCCGAGGCAGCCATCGCCACCACCGTGGCCTATGCCACGGCCATGGGCAAGACCGCCATCGTGGTCAATGACTGCCCCGGCTTTCTGGTCAATCGCGTGCTCTTCCCCTACTTCGGCGGCTTTATGGCGCTTATGCGTGAGGGTGCGGATTTTGCCAAGGTCGATAAGGTTATGGAGGGCTTCGGCTGGCCCATGGGCCCGGCTTACCTGCAGGATGTGGTGGGCATGGACACGGCGCATCACGTGGGCGACGTGCTGGCTGAGGGCTACCCGGATCGCATGGGCAAGACCTTTGAATCGGCACTGGATGCCATGTACCAGGCCGGGCGATTTGGCCAGAAGAACGGTAAGGGTTTTTATCAGTACACCATCGATCGCAAGGGCAAACCGAAGAAAGAGCGTGATGAGGAAGCCTACGCGCTGGTCGCCAGCGTACAGCCGGAGGGCCAGAAGGACTTCTCAGCCGAGGAAATTATTGATCGCCACATGCTGCCCATGATTATTGAAACCGCACGCTGTCTGGAAGACGGCATTGTGGCGACACCCAATGAAGCTGATATGGGGCTGATTCTCGGTATCGGCTTCCCGCCCCATCATGGCGGCGCACTCAAGTACGCCGATACGCTCGGCATGCCGGTGGTACTTGAGAAGTGCGCGCAGTACGCGCACCTGGGCAAATTGTACGAGCCAACGGCGCGCATGAAAGAAATGGCCGCCAATGGCGAAACCTACTACGGCTCTTAAGCGACGGCCAAGCGGAGAATTGATATGAATGATGTAGTAATTGTTGATGCCGTACGCACACCCATGGGCCGATCCAAGGGCGGCGTGTTTCGTCATGTGCGCGCTGAGGACTTGTCAGCTGAGCTGGTAAAGGCACTGTTGGCGCGTAACCCGGCCGTTGAACCTGAGCAGATCGAAGATGTGATCTGGGGCTGCGTCCAGCAGACGCTGGAGCAGGGCTTTAATGTGGCCCGCCAGGTATCCCTGCGGGCGGGCCTGCCGCATTCGGTTTCCGGCCAGACCGTGAACCGTCTCTGCGGCTCTTCCATGACCGCCATCCATACGGCCACCACGGCCATCAAGGCCGGCATCGGAGATACCTACCTTTGCGGCGGGGTGGAGCACATGGGCCACGTGCCCATGACCCACGGCTACGATGGACACCCGGCCCTGTCACTGAATGTGGCCAAGGCCTCCGCCATGATGGGGCTGACCGCAGAAATGCTGGCGACCGTCTTCAAGATCTCACGGGAAGCGCAGGATCAATTTGCCGCCACCTCGCATCAACGGGCCGGTGCGGCACTGGCCAGTGGCGGCTTCAAGAACGAGCTGATCCCCCTGGCCGGCCATGACGGGGACGGCTTGTCGGTCCTGGTGGACTATGACGAAGTGGTGCGGCCCGATACCACGGTAGACACCCTGAGCGGTTTGCGTCCGGCCTTTAACCCGCAGGGTTCCGTGACCGCGGGCAACAGCTCGGCTATTTCCGATGGCGCTTCCGCCATGCTGGTCATGTCTGCCGACAAGGCCGCGGCCCAGGGCCTAAAGCCCATGGCCCGCATTGTCTCCATGGCATCCGCCGGCTGCGATCCTTCCACCATGGGACGCGGCCCGGTACCCGCTTCCCAAAAGGCACTGCAACGTGCAGGCCTGGAGCTGAAAGACATCGATTATTTCGAACTGAACGAAGCCTTCGCCGCCCAGTCGCTGGCCGTGCTCACGGAAATGGGGCTGCTGGACCGTCAGGACGTGGTCAACATCAAGGGCGGTGCCATTGCCCTGGGACACCCGCTGGGCTGTTCCGGATCCCGTATCACCGGTGCCCTGGCGCATGTGCTGCAGGAACAGGACGCGCAGTTTGGCCTCGCCACCATGTGCATTGGCATGGGTCAGGGCGTCGCTACGGTTATCGAACGCCTCTGATGGATACCGCCAGACCGGCAGCAGCAAGCGCTGCTGCCAGCCTGGGCAACGGGGACAGTCCCTTTCGCGCGTGACCTGAAACCGTCACTACCGCTCCTGTGCCACGCCCCCATAAAACAAAAGCCCCGACCGCAAACGCGATCGGGGCTTTCTAATAGATGCCTGG
>JAOZKI010000026.1 GCA_029935455.1 Lysobacterales bacterium
TAATACCTTCCGGCACCAGCTTGTCCGCGGCCGTATCATGTTGAAAATAGCGGTCTTTCGAACCCTGCTGCATGGCACCGATGGATCCCATGCCACGGTAGGACTTGTAGGAGCGCCCCTGATAGAGCTCTACCTCACCCGGCGCCTCTTCCGTGCCCGCCAGCAATGAGCCGATCATCACCGTATGGGCACCGGCGGCCAGGGCCTTGGCCAGGTCACCGGAGAAGCGGATACCTCCATCCGCCACCAGCGGAACGCCGCTGTCCTTGAGAGCGGCAGCCACGTTCACCACCGCAGTCACCTGCGGCACACCCACGCCGGCTACGATGCGCGTGGTGCAAATGGAACCGGGGCCCTGCCCCACCTTGACGCCATCAGCACCGGCTTCGACCAGCGCCAGGGCGCCCTCACCGGTGGTCACGTTGCCACCCATGACCTGCACCTCCGGAAACTGCTGCTTCACCCAGGCCACGCGGTCGATAACCCCTTTCGTGTGTCCGTGGGCCGTATCAACCACCACCACGTCCACGCCGGCTTCCACCAGCGCGGTGACGCGCTCACTGGTATCGCCCCCCACTCCGACCGCCGCCGCGACCAGCAGACGCTCCTGGGAATCCTTGGCCGCGTTGGGAAAGTCACTGGATTTCTGGATGTCTTTAACCGTAATGAGGCCGCGCAGTTGGAAGTCCCTGTTGACCACCAGAACCTTTTCAATGCGGTGCTTATGAAGCAGTTCCAGCACCTCATCCTGGCTGGCATCTTCCTGCACGGTAACCAGCTTGTCCTTGCGGGTCATGATGTTGCGCACGGGGTCGTCCAGACGTCGCTCAAAGCGCATATCGCGACTGGTCACAATGCCCACCAGCTCATCGCCGTCGACCACCGGAACGCCGCTGATGTTGTGCTGCTGGGTCAGATCCAGCACTTCGCGGATGGTGGTTTCCGGCCGCACGGTGATCGGATCCTTGATCACGCCCGCCTCGTATTTCTTGACCATGCGGATCTGCTCCGCCTGCTGGGCGATGCTCATGTTTTTATGCACCACACCAATCCCGCCTTCCTGCGCCATGGCGATCGCGAGGCGCGCCTCGGTTACCGTGTCCATGGCCGCAGACATGAGCGGAATGTTCAGGGACAGATCGCGGGTGAGACGGGTTTTTAGGCTAACGTCACGCGGCAGAAGATCCGAGTAGGCCGGAACCAGTGAGACGTCATCGAAAGTTAAGGCTTCGCCAATCAGTTGCATGTTGTCCAGCTCCAGAGGTCGGACTCCCACAAGGTGGGATACATCAACGCCCGGGCAGATACCCGGGCGTCGCGGATTAGCGATTCATTATATCCTTTGCCGGGCCGCATGTACCAGCTTCACGTGCGGTCTTTTAGGGCGCCTCCGGTGCCGCATACAGTTGTTTACCGTCCAGCCAGGTCTCCAGCACCACCATGTTCGGAATCTCGGCCACGGGAATGCTCATGTAATCCCGATCAAGCACCACAAAATCTGCCCGCTTACCTTCTTCCAGGGAGCCCACCATTTTCTCCATAAAACCGGCATAGGCCGCATCAAGCGTAAAGCCCCGCAGCGCCTCATAGCGGGTAACGCGCTCATCCGCATACCATCCGCCTGCGGGCTCACCAGCCAGATCCTGGCGACTGACTGCTGCAAACAGTCCGAGGCGGGGATCCACCTGCTCCACAGGAAAGTCCGACCCAAAAGCGAGTTTCGCGCCACTGTCCAGCAGCGTGCGCCAGGCGTAAGCGCCCTGAATGCGCTCCGGCCCCACGCGCCGCTCGGCCCAGTACATATCGCTGGTTGCGTGGGTTGGCTGCATAGCGGCGATGATGCCCAACTCCGCAAAGCGGGCCAGATCTTCCGGTGCCACCAGCTGCGCATGCTCAACGCGATGACGTCCCGGGTTTTCCGGATGGGCCGCCATGGCCGCCGCCATGGCGTCGAGCACCACGCGGTTACCGCGGTCACCAATTGCGTGCACGGCTACCTGAAAACCGCAGTCCAGCACCTTATCAACCTGCGCCTGCATTTCCTGCTCTTCCAAAAACAGGAGGCCCCGGTTTCCCGGATCATCGCTGTAATCTTCCAGCAGGGCCGCGCCACGACTGCCCAGGGCGCCGTCACCGTATAGCTTGGTGGCGCGCATGAAGAGAAACCCCTCCGGGTCTTCCAGCGGACCGTTAGCACACAGCCAGTCCAGGGTCTCACCGGCACCGTCGGTCATGGCATAGAGCCGTGTGCGCAGTTGCCCCTGGGCCAGCTTGCGCTGGAACCGGTCCATGGCCACCTGTCCCAGACCCGGATCATGGACGCCGGTCAGACCAAGACGCAGCAACTCATCCTGCGCCAGATCCAGCGCCTCCATCATGGTCGCATCGCTGGTCGCTGGCACGATCTGTACCAACAGCAAGGCGGCCTTATCAATAAAAATGCCGGTTGCTTGGCCCGCCGCGTCGCGATAAATCAAGCCACCTTCCACCTGCCAGTCCCCGGACAGGTCACGATCGGCCATGGCCATGGCGGCACTATTGGCCCAGGCCGCATGACCATCAATCCGCTCCAACAGCACCGGCCGATCGGGAAAGGCTTCATCCAGATCCGCGGCACTCGGAAACTGCTGCACGGGCCAGTCATTCTGGTCCCAGCCACGACCGAGCAGCCAATCATCCGCGCCCAGGGACTGTTCGTGCTCGCGCAAGCGTTGCACCACCTCTTCTTTGCTCTGCGTGCCCATGAGCTGGGCCCGCGTCAGGCTCTCGGCAAAATTATGCAGATGACCGTGGGAATCGATCAGCCCGGGGATGACCGTGCGACCGGCCAGGTCACGCTGCGTGGCGTCTGGAAAGGCCGCCAGCAAGGCTGCATCATCGCCCACGGCGAGAATTTCCCCACTGCGGTAGAACGCCATGGCCGAGGCCAGCGGCTGACCAGAATCCACCGTGTGGATGATGCCGCCATGCAGGAGCACGATGTCATTGGACCGCGGCTCTGCCGCGGAAGACTGAGCTGCGACCTCCACAGGCTCCGGCTGTGCCTGCGGCGCGGGCCTCTCGCAAGCGCTAAGGGTTATGAGCAAGCTGGCGCCGATCAAGCCACCGCGGGCGCGCGGGTTCAGACGTGGTAGAAGCATGCAAGGGTCTCCGACAAGAAACTTATGGCGGCTCAGTTTATCATCGGCGCTATGCGTAACGTCTACAGCCCGTCTGAGCTTAATCGGGAAGCAAAAATTCACCTTGAAGCCGGCTTTGGGCGCGTGTGGGTGGAAGGAGAAATCTCCAATCTCTCGCGCCCCGCTTCCGGCCATCTCTACTTCACGCTCAAGGACGACAAGGCCCAGCTGCGCTGCGCCCTGTTTCGCGGCAACGCGCGCAGACTCAGCGTGACACCTGCCAACGGCCAGCAGGTGCAGGTGCGCGGACGCCTGAGTCTTTATGAGGTTCGCGGTGACTACCAGCTCATCGCGGACAGCATGGAAGCCGCGGGGGAAGGACGCTTGCGTGCGGCCTTCGAAGCCTTAAAGCGCCAGCTGGAACAGGAGGGTCTGTTTGCTGCAGATCAGCGCCGCGCCCTGCCCCGCATGCCCGCAAGGATTGGCATCATTACCTCACCCAGCGGGGCAGTGATTCGCGATGTGCTGCAGGTTCTGGCGCGACGCTGGCCCCTGGCCGCCGTGCGCCTCTATCCCGTGCCGGTGCAGGGCACCGAGGCCGCACCGGCCATTGTGCAGGCCCTGGAAGCGGCCACCGCGCAAAACTGGGCTGAGGTGCTCATTCTGGCGCGCGGCGGAGGGTCACTGGAGGATCTGTGGCCTTTCAACGAAGAAACGGTGGCCCGCGCCATACATCGCTGCACCTTGCCCATTGTGTCCGCAGTCGGTCATGAAACCGATACCAGCATCAGTGATTTTGTGGCCGATCTGCGTGCCCCCACGCCCTCGGCCGCCGCTGAATTAATCACACCGGATCAGACCGTGCTGAAACGCACCTTCGAATCCACTCTGGCAATGCTCGCGCATCGGGCTAGCACCGATCTCCAGCGCCGGGGTCAGCGGCTGGATGAGCTCAGCGGTCGCCTGTACCGCCAGCAACCCGAGCGACGTCTGGCCCAGCGCCGGCAGCAATTGGCCGCCCTGCAGGAACGACTGGAGACTGCGGCCCGGCGGCGACTGCGCGAACCGGTGCGGCAGCTGCCTCTGCTGCACAAGCGCCTGCACAGCTCCCTGCTACATGCGCTGCCCGCGTGCCAGCAGCGACTGGCTGCCCTGGCCCGCACGCTACACGCGGTAAGCCCACTGCCCACGCTCGAACGAGGCTACTCGCTTACGACCCTGACGGACAGCACACGTGCGCTGCGCAGCGTGGAGCAACTGGCTCCGGGCACGCGCATCCAGACGCGCCTGCTGGACGGCAGCGTCGATTCAGAGGTGGTTACCGTCCACGCAGAACGCCTGCAGGCATCAGAGCCCTAACCCCATGCGCCCTATGCTGACGTTTAAGTCAATGAACAACAGATTGCGCGACGCATGAGTGATAGCAGCGACGAAGCGCTCATGCAGCGCTACGGACAGGGCGATGCGGACGCCTTCACGGTGCTTTATGAGCGCTACCGTGGGCCCCTGTACCGCTATTTCCTGCGCCAGCTGGGTGATCCGGTGCAGGCCAATGATCTCTATCAGGGCTGCTGGGAAAAGGTTATTGGCGCGCGCCAGCGCTTTCGGGAGAAGACACCATTCCGCGCCTGGCTGTTCCGCATTGCCCATAACCATCTGGTGGACTTTTTCCGGGCTCACCGCAAACCGCAGACCTTGCCAGACGCTCTGGAGGACGAGCAAGGCAAGGCCCCGGAAGCACAGCTGGAGGACGAACAGCGGCAGGCACGCTTTCGCCAGGCGCTGCTGGCGCTGCCCGAGGAGCAGCGCGATGCGCTGCTGCTGCAGCTGGAGGCAGGGCTGAGTTTGGAGCACATCGCCCAGGTGACCGGCGTCGGTCGTGAAACCGTCAAAAGCCGACTGCGCTACGGCACGCGCAAGCTGAAACAGGAGTTGGCCCCATGAGCCAGGATCATACCGAGCAACAAAAAGACGCGGCCAGGGTCCGTGATGCCTATGCAGAGCTGGCGCAAACCGAGCCGCCAGACCTGCTTGATCAGGCCATACTAAACCGCGCGCGTCAGGCGGTAGAGAAGCCACCCTCACGGCGGCCCTGGGGCTTCGGCTGGGTCCATGCCCTGAGCACGCTCGGCCTGCTGGTACTCAGCCTTGGCATCTTTCATCAGCTCCGCGAGCCCGCCATACCAGCGGCGACCGACTACCCAGGCCTGATGATGCCTCGCGCGGCAGATGCCGCTCCGGAACAGGAGGCGGTACCGTCCCCCGCACCCATGCGCGCCTATCGCAGCGCCCCAGAGACGCTGGAAATCGTTCCAGAAGCGGCGCCTGAGCCGCGTATGAAACTTAGCCAGCCGCCAGCAGGGCCAGATGCCTGGCTGGCGCAGATACGCAGCCTGCGCGAAACGGGCCAGGACGCACGTGCCGCCGCGGAACTGGCCGCTTTTCGTGCCGCCTATCCGGACTATGCCCTGCCCGAGGACCTGCAGCCATGAGTCTGCAATTGATCGCGCCCTGCAGCTTTGAAGAGTCCATACGCCGCAGCCGCTTCCGCGCCTATGCGGCACCAATCCAGACGGAAGCAGACACGCTGCGTGTCTATGAACAGGCGGCAGATCCCGGCGCCAATCACAACTGCTGGGCCTGGCGCCTCGATGGGCGCGGTCGCTTTAACGACGATGGTGAACCAGCCGGCTCCGCAGGCCGCCCCATGCTGGCGCTGCTGGAAAGCCGCAACCTGGACGGTGTGATGGTTATCGTTACGCGCTATTTTGGCGGCATCAAGTTAGGTGTAGGCGGCCTGATCCGCGCCTATGGAGGCAGTGCCGGAAAATGTCTGGACCAGGGCGAATGGCAGAAAAAAGTACGCTGGCTGCGCTGTGAACTGGTAGCCGACTTCGACTTGTCCGGCACCGTGCACCAACTGCTGGACCGCTACGGGGCAGAAAAACAGTCGGAAAGCTTCAGCGAACGGGGCATGGTGCTGCAACTGTCGCTAACCGAGTCCAGTCTGGAACCCCTGCGAAAGGATCTGGCCGAGGCCAGTCGCGGCCAGGCCAAACTCTGGCTTAGTCGCTGAGCAATTCCACCGGTGACTGTGTCACTTGCGGCAGGCTGGCCGCGTAGTCCGCGCCCATGAGTAGCGAAGGCGTATAAAAGCCCCCTTCCCGCTGCCCAGCAAGCAGGCCATCAATAACGCCCAGGGAGGCCGTCACCGTGACGTCGTAGCCGTTGGGCCCGCTCAGAGTCGCCTGGGCCCGGCGCCCATCGGCGCTCACCACTTCACCCCAGACCTCCACACCACTTTTTTCGCGACCCGTATCGCTGGGGCCAGCCCGCCCGGCTTCAATCTTGCGCTTCAGCCGCTCCTGCACCCAGCGCCAGCGCAATACAGGCTGAATCTTGGCCAGGCGCCGTAGCCGCGTAATCGCCGCCGGCGGTGTAGACAGATAAACTTCAATATTGGGCACACCGGTTGATACCCAGGCCGTGAACACATCACCCCAGGGGATGGTTACGGCCTGACGCTCACCCTTGGCGAAGGGAATCAGCCGATCACGCCAGCCCAGCGGCACGGTGACCAGTTCACCGTCACGACGGATCATGCCGCCACGACCCAGGCCTTCGACGCTGGTTTTGGCCGTACCACGGCTGGGCCCGCCTCCGGCCTCGAAAGCCAGCGTCAAGTGGGTAGCCGCTGGCAGGGCCTGGACCAGAGAAGCGGCCAGACAATCGGTCGGCACCACATCGAAACCCACGCCCGGGCAGACCACGATATCGGCTTTACAGGCCCGCTCATGCTGTTCCCAGGCGTGTTTGAATACGCTGATCTCGCCGGTAATATCCAAATAGTGAACGCCGGCAGCGAGGCAGGCTTCCAGCATGGGGGCGCTGGTTTCCGAGAAAGGGCCGGCACAGTGCAGCACCAGCGTTAAATCAGCCAGCGCCTCCGCGCCCATTTGGGTCAGATCAAAAATCCGACTGCTCAGGCCCAGTTCCGCGGCCAGCGCCTCTACGGCGGGCCCATTTCGACCGGCCAGTATGGGCTTCATGCCCCGTCGCACTGCCTCGCGAGCCGTCAGTTCGCCGGTATAGCCATTGGCGCCGTAGATCATCCAAGCCATGACGGCTCTCCTCTATTCAAAAAAGTAATCTCTGATCGCCCGCATCAGCAGGCAGTTCCTGCGCCTCCGGCGCCGAAGCACTGTCTTCGGCGGGCTCTGTTCCTTCGGCCGCATCTTCTGTCGCCTCAGCGTCCACAGCGGGCGTGGCGTCCGCTGGCGCGTCCCGGTCAGGAGCCGGGTCGCTACGCTCAGACCCGTCGCTTGCGTCCAGCAACGCAACCGTTTCTAGCCCTCGCTCGGCTTGAAGCGTCGGTGCGACGGCCTGCGCAGGGAACCCATCATCGTCCGGCGCCGAGCTGTCAGCCGGCGTCCTAAGCACCGCATCTTCTTCCGGGGGCGGCATTAGAGCGACATCCTCATTGACCAGCGCCATAAGCTGGCCAACGGTGCAGTGCGCTTCCAAGGCATGTCGCAGGGGCTGGCTTCCATGTAGCGTGTAGCAGTTTCTACGCCCCTGCTTACTGACGCTGAGCATGCCGACATCCTGTAGATCGCGCACTATTTTCTGCACGGCGCGCTCGGTAATACCGACTTCTATGGCTACGTCCCGCAGCCGCGCGTTAGCGTCACGTGAAAGCACCACCAGCACGTGACCATGGTTACTAAACAGTGTCCACTGGCTCATAGAAAAGGGACTTCGCCACGAATAGATGGCACGAATTGTATTTCGTGTTTCTTGATTCTGCAAATGGGGGCGATCGCGTAGAGCGACTAGAAACCGGCGGCCAGTTCCGAGCCCTGACGGATGGCATGCTTGGCATCCAGTTCTCGGGCTTCGAATGCGCCGCCGATCAGATGATGTACGACGCCCCGATCATCCAGCTGTGAAGCGAGATCGCGATTAGACAACTGTCCCGCACATACGATCACATGATCCACATCCAGGACCTCACTTTGCCCGTTGCGCTGAATGTGCAGCCCGGCATCATCAATGCGCTCGTAGCTGACCCCTGAGAGCGCCTGAATGCCGCGACGCTTCAGGTTCAAACGGTGAACCCAGCCGGTGGTTTTGCCCAACCCTTTGCCCGGCTTGCTGTCCTTACGCTGCAGCAGCGTGATTTCTCGGCACGCTGGAACGGGTTCAGCGGTCACGCCGGCTACGCCGCCGCGCGCTTCCAGGCTCCGATCTATGCCCCATTCGCGGGCAAAGGCCTCGGCCGAGAGACTGGATGACGCGTGCTCCGGATCATGGGCAAGATAATCCGCAACGTCGAAACCGATTCCCCCGGCGCCGATTATCGCCACCCGCTCACCCACCTCGGCACCGTGCTTGAGCACGTCGAGATAGCTAAGCACTTTGGGATGATCAATTCCGGGAATCCCCGGCTCGCGCGGGTGCACGCCGGTCGCAAGCACAATCTCATCGAAACCCTGTAGCGTTTCCGGCTCTACGCGTTGCCCCAGCGCCAGCTGCACGCCGGTATCCGCCAAACGCTGCTCGAAATAGCGGATCGTTTCATCAAATTCTTCCTTGCCCGGGATACTGCGTGCCAAATTGAACTGGCCACCAATGGCCGGCTCCTGATCGAACAAAGTCACCTCGTGCCCCCGCTCGGCGGCCACCGTGCTACACGCCAGGCCTGCCGGGCCGGCACCAACCACCGCCACCGTACGACGCTGAGCAGCGGGCCGATAATTCAGCTCGGTTTCATGGCAGGCGCGGGGATTGACGAGGCAGCTGGCAATCTGGTTCTTGAAGGTGTGGTCCAGACAGGCCTGATTGCAGGCGATGCAGGTATTAATGCGATGCGCCTCATTATGCGAAGCTTTATTCACGAACTCAGGGTCCGCCAATAGCGGACGTGCCATGGACACCATATCCGCATCACCCCGCGCCAGCACATCCTCTGCCACCTGCGGCGTATTGATGCGGTTGGTGGCAACCAGTGGCAGCGCTACCTGCCCTTTCAGCTGCGCGGTAACAAAACTAAAGGCGCCCCGCGGCACCATGGTGGCAATGGTGGGAATTCTTGCCTCATGCCAGCCAATACCCGTGTTAATGATGCTGGCGCCGGCCGCTTCCACGGCCCGTGCCTGCGCCACCACCTCGGACCAGTCATTACCGTCCGGCAACAGGTCCAGCATAGATAAGCGATAAATAATGATGAAGTCAGCGCCCACCGCTTCACGTACCCGCTGCACAATCTCCTCGGCGATGCGGTAGCGCGCAGCACTCGAGCCACCCCATTGATCGTCACGATCATTCACGTGCGCGGTGGTGAACTGGTTAATGAGGTAGCCCTCAGAACCCATGATTTCGACACCGTCGTAACCCGCTTCCCGGGCCAGCCGCGCCGCGCGCACAAAGCCGGCAATTTCCCGCTCCACGCCGCGGGCGCTCAGTGCGCGCGGTCGGAAGGGAGAGATGGGTGACTTCTGATCCGAGGAGGACACGACGAAGGGGTGATAACCGTAGCGCCCGGCATGCAGAATCTGCATGCAGATTTTACCGCCAGCGCCATGGACGGCTTCGGTCACCAACCGATGTCTGGGCAGCTGCCGCTTGCTCACCATGCTGGACGCCAGCGGGGCCAACCAGCCTCGAATGGTCGGTGCCATACCACCAGTGACCATGAGACCCACACCCCCTTCGGCACGCTCTCGAAAATACGCCGCCAAACGCGGATAATTTTTGGCGCGATCCTCCAGGCCCGTGTGCATGGACCCCATCAGAACGCGGTTACGCAGCGTGGTAAAACCGAGATTCAGCGGCGCCAGTAAATGGGGATAGGATGTTGGCTTCATGCGGGTCAATCCGTCAGGGCGACAAGCAGGCGTCGCGTTTCGTTCATGGCAGCGTCGAGCACCTGCTCGATCGCTGCCTGCGTGATCGTCTCCCCCAGACCGGCAGCAGCGTTCGCCACCACCGCAACACAAACATAGGGCAAGTTCAGCTCTCTGGCCAGCACCGCCTCGGGCATGCTGGTCATGCCGACCAGGGTGTTGCCATCCTGAGCCAGCCTGGTAATTTCCGCCGCCGTTTCCAGGCGCGGACCCTGCGTCACGGCCAGGCAGCCGCCATCATGCAGAGCAATCCGCGCCTGCTGGGCCGCTTGGAGTAACTGCCTACGCAGGCCGGTGCTAAAGGGCTCGGCAAACTCTACATGGGCCAGCGGCCCCGCCTCACCATCAAAGAAACTGTGGTCGCGGCCATAGCTGTAGTCTATGAGCTGATCCGGCAACACCAGCGCGCCCGGTAAATGCTTCGGTGCAATGGCCCCCACCGCATTGACCGCCACGATGGCGTCAGGCGCTAGCGCCGCCAGCGCTGCGATATTGGCGCGGTAGTTAATTCGGTGCGGCGCCAAACTGTGATCACTACCATGACGCGGCAAAAACAGCAGCTCCGAGTTGCCCCGTTCGAACGCGGCTATCGGAGCCGAGGGCGCACCAAAAGGCGTGGACTGATCGTACTGACGGCTGGGCGTACCCCAGCAGTCAAGCCCGGAGCCACCAATAACAGCCAGGCGCTGCATGTCAATCCAGCTCCAGGGCCATAATGCAGTCCAGCTGACGCCAATGCTCATAGGCATCCATACCGCAGCCATAGACGTACACATCCGGCACATCCAATCCGTGGAAATCCAGTGTCTCGCGGGGTAAACCACGCGCATGCTGCTTGCGCACCAGCGCTGCGAGCTTGACGCTGGCGGCCTGGCGCTGTTCCACGGACCCTTTGATGGCTGCCAGCGTGTGACCTTCATCGAAAATGTCGTCAATCACCAGCACATGCTGCCCACTAAGATCCAGTCTGGGTGGCACACGATATTCCAGCTCGTGGCCGCGCACCCCGCTGCGGTAGCGCGTGGCATGCACAAAATCCATGGTCATGGGCATATCCAGGCGCGTCGCCAGCCAGGCCATGGGCAGCACCGCGCCGGTCATCACGCCGATGAGTACGATGGGTTGGCCCTGATAATGATCGTTAACGGCGGCAGCAAGCGCATCCATGGCCTGTGCGACCTGTTCGCGGTCGTAGACCACGTAGGAGCGATCCAGCAATGCCTGCGGATCGAGTGCCCCATCTTGAGTCTCTAAGCCCATTGGCAGTGCTCCAAGTCTTTAATTGATTGTTGCCAGTGCCGCCATTCGCTTACGGTATGCAGCTCCTCGCGGCTGACCCGGTTCCGCCCGTGCAGCTTCAACAGCGCCGGCGCTGGCGGCAAGCGGTCGTTGGCACAGGATTGCAGCAGCGCGTCCACCTCCTCTGGCTGGCACACCAGTACCGCATCGCAGCCCGCTTCCAGCGACCGGAACAGGCGGTCCCGCAGCTTACCAGCGTAGGCAGCCGCGTGCATGCCAAGGTCATCGCTGAGCACCACACCGGACCAATCGCACTGAGCCCGCAGCACCGTCTGAATCCAGTGAGCCGAGTAGCCAGCCGGGGCAACGTCGACCTCGGGGTAGCACACATGCGCCATCATCACTGCATCCAGCTGCGCCAACAGCGCTTTGAACGGCACCAGATCAGTGCTTTCCAACGCCGCCAATGGTCGTTCATCAAGCACATCATCCGTATGCGAGTCTGCGCGCACGGAGCCATGACCCGGGAAGTGTTTACCGCAGGTCCGCATGCCCGCGTCATGCATGCCCGCGAGGTAGTAGCGGCCCAAATCAGTCACCGCTGCCGGTGCTGCGGAGAAAGCCCGGTCACCAATCACGCAGCTGTCGACATCCAGATCCAGTACCGGTGCGAAGCTGTGATCTACGCCCGCGACCAGCAGCTCTGTGGCCATGACCCGCGCGTGACGATAGGCGTAGTCCAGGGCCAATTCCGGCGCATCCGCGTGCATGCGGCCCAATAGCCCCAGCGGCGGCAAACGGGTAAAACCGTCCTGAAAACGCTGAACGCGACCGCCCTCATGATCCACACAGATGAGCATGGGCGCATGGGCAGCGCTACGAATGGACTCGTTCAGCAGCTCCAGCTGCGCGAGGTTGTGATAGTTCCGGCTGAACAGCACCACACCACCCACCTGCGGATTCTGTAGCCAGTCGCGCTCGCGGGAACTGAGTTCCCAGCCCTCGATGCCGATGAGAATCGGGCCCGGTGCTTGCGCTTCACTCATGTTTTCACTCCCAGGTCGAAAACGGTTGCTGTGCCAGCGCATGATTGTAATAGCGGCGCTCATCGGTGACTTCCGGGCCGAGCCAGCCGGGCCGCTCAAACAGCTGCCCCACCGAACTCAACTCCAGCTCAGCAATGACCAGGCCCGCATTGCGCCCTGCAAACTCGTCGATTTCCCACCGCAGCCCGCCATGCAGTACATGATGACGGGTCTTGCTCACGCGCCCTTCTGTGGCCAGTTCAAACAACCGTTCACCATCCGCCAGTGGGATCGCATATTCAAACTCCTCGCGGCGACTACCCAGTACCGCCTGCTTGATGTTCAGCCGAGCCTGATCACCGGCGATGCGCACGCGTACGGACACACCAGCGCCACCGAGATAAGCCTGTCGCATGGGAATCGATCGCTGCACCTGCTGGCGCCATTGTTCGTTAGCGAGTAAGAACTTACGTTCGATCTCAAGCGCCACCGACGGTCTCCCCGGATCGCGTAAACAGCGCCATGGCCTCAATATGGGTGGTCTGTGGAAACATGTCCATGGCGCCGGCGGCGCTAAGCCGGTAGCCATGATCACGCACCAGCAGGGCGGCATCGCTCGCCAGTGTTTCCGGATTACAGGATACGTACAGGAGTTTGCTCGCGCCGGTGGCTGCAATCAGTGGCAATACCGCCTCAGCGCCGGATCGTGGCGGATCCAGCAACACCGCATCGAAGGTCTCGTTCGGCCACTGAGCCTGCAGCTGCTCACCGTACAAATCCACCGCTCGAAATGAGACCTGATCCAGGCCATTGTGCCGTGCATTTTCCAGGCCGCGGGCCACCAGCTCTTCCGAGCCCTCCAGGCCCAGCACCGAGCCCGCCTGCCGGGCCAGTGGCAGCGTGAAATTACCCAGGCCGCAGAACAGGTCCAGCACGCGGTGCTCAGGCTTCAGCGCCAGAAGCTCCAGCGCCTGCTGAATCATCAGCTGATTCATGCTCCCATTAACCTGCACGAAATCCAGCGGCTCAAAGCGAAACTCAAGGTCGAAAGCGGGTAGCGCATAGCGCAGCTGGGAGGGCCCGCTGGTCAATGGGTGTACCGTATCCGGCCCCTTCGGCTGCAGATAAAGACGCAGACCCGTAGCAAGCTCGAAACGCTGCAGTCGTTCCTGATCAGCCGCGCTGAGTGGCTCCATATGGCGCAACACCAAAGCCGCCTGTTCATCACCGCAGCTGGCCTCCAGCTGGGGAATCTGACTACGCGCATCGAGCGACCCAAGCAGCCTAGACAATTGTGGCAAAGCGTCTGCAATCGGGGTCGCCAGGGTATGACAGGTCTGCATGTCCATGACAAAACGCGCATCGCGCTCGCGAAAACCCACCAGCACGCGCCCTTTGGCCGGCACATCACGAACGGACAGGCGGGCCTTACGCCGATAGGACCAACGCGCCCCGCTCAGTGGCGGAAGCACACGCTCGGGTCTGAGGCCACCACTTTCCTGCAGCAGACTGAGTAAATGCTTTTGCTTGAAGGCCAGCTGCTCAGCTTCAGCCAGATGCTGCAGGCTGCAGGCGCTACAGGCACCAAAGGAGGGACAGGGGGGGGTCACCCGCTCCGGCGCTGCCTCCAGCACGTCCAGCACTTCCGCCTGATTCCGGAAGCGCCGTCCGAACAGATTCTTGACGCGCACGCTTTCACCCGGCAGGGCGCCGTGCACCAGCAGGGTCCGGTCATTGTGTGCTGCGCGTCCCCGGCCCTGGCGGTCAAGGCTATCGATCTGCACCTCAAAAGGCTCGGGGGAAACGCGACGCCGTGCCATTAGCGCGCCATCAACGTACGCATCTCGCGCACCGCTTCACCCAGACCCACGAACAGGGCCCGGGCGACAATGGCGTGACCGATATTGAGCTCTACCAACTCTGGAATGGCCACGATGGGATGCACGTTTTCATAATGCAGCCCGTGACCGGCATTCACCTGCAGCCCCAGGTCACTGCCCAATTCTGCGGCTCGGACAATGCGCGCCAATTCCTCGTCCTGCGCCGCGCCCGACTCATCCGCATAGGTGCCGGTGTGCAACTCCACCACGGCGGCACCACAGTCCTTGGAAGCCTGCAACTGGACCGGGTCGGGGTCAATGAACAGGGACACGCGAATGCCGGCCGCATTCATGCGCTCACAGGCCGCGCGCACGCGGGTGAAGTGGGTGGCCACATCGAGGCCGCCCTCAGTGGTAAGCTCCTGGCGCTTTTCCGGCACCAGGCACACGTCCGCTGGGCGATTACGCTCAGCGATGGCCAGCATCTCATCGGTGACCGCCATTTCCAGGTTCACCCGCGTTTTCACCTGTTTGCACAGCGCTTCCACCTCTTCATCCTGAATATGGCGTCGGTCTTCGCGCAGATGTACGGTAATCGCATCCGCACCTGCCTCCTCGGCCAGCGCTGCGGCCAACAAAACAGAAGGATAGGCCGTGCCGCGAGCCTGACGAATGGTGGCCACATGGTCGATGTTAACGCCCAGCAACAGATCCTGATTTTTGTCGTTCATGGTTCCTCACCCTCCTTCGTGGGTGGTGGTTCTACGCCAGCTGCCGCCGTTTGTGGGCGTCGCAGGGCACGATAAAGCGATTCACTGGCCAGCGGGCGGTCGCCCAACTGGCGACGAAGCACGCGGCGCATCAGCGTCCGCAGCTGGGGCCAGTGTTCGCGATCAATCTCACCAGCATGCAAACCCAGCAGGGCCCGGCCAGAGACAACACCGGCCCGATGGCGAGCCGTTTCACTAACGCGCACAGGCCCGCGCTCGGGTTGATACTCGTACCAGCGCTCGGCACACAGAGCCTCACCGGTGGCTGGTTCACGGTCCAATATCAGGCCGAAACCGGTCGCATCCAAGAGATGCTTTTCAAATAAACGCAAACAAGGCTGCAGCTCAGCGCCGGCCAGCAGTTCACCGAGACTCACGCCATACTGCTCAAACACCTCCGGGTGTGGGTCATCACGCATGAGCAGGCGCAGGGTCAATTCGTTCAGATACAGGCCGCAGTAGAGTGCATCACCAACCAGCGGCGGCGGCGCGGCAACCTGTTCGGCGCCGGTGAGGCTTGCCAGCTCACCGCGTCGGGACCAGTTCAGTAGCAGGGGGCGAAAGGGCTGCAGCATACCTTTCCAGCGCGACCGGCTACCCCGTGCACCACGAGCAACCATGCCAACACGCCCATAATCACGGCTCAACACTTCCAGCAGCTGACTGCTCTCGCGGTAGGCCCGCGCGTGCAGCACGTAGGCCGGCTGAACCTGAATCTTCTGCATAGGGGCAAGATAGGGGCTGCGCCAGACCGGAGCAAGTCCAGCTGGCGCAAACTCAGCACTCAGTCATCAAAGCCCATGCGCTCAAGCATGCGCTCGCTGCGAGACCAGTCCTTGGACACCTTGACCCAGGTTTGCAGGAAAACCTTCTCGCCCAGCAATTCCTCCAGCGCCTTGCGCGCATCGCGTCCAATCTGCTTCAGCACCTGTCCGCCTTTGCCAATCACAATCTGCTTCTGACTGTCGCGCTCGACCCAGATGATCGCGTGAATATGCACCACCTCGCCCTGACGCTTGAACTCTTCGATCACCACTGCGAGGCTGTACGGCAGCTCCTGGTGCAAACGCAGCGTCAGCGCCTCGCGCAAAAACTCAGCGGCCAAAAAGCGCTCACTGCGATCGGTGATTTGGTCTTCATCATAGAACGGCCTAGAAAACGGCAGACGCTCCAGCACGCGCTGCTCCAATTCTTCCACGCCCTGATTTTTCAGTGCGGAAATCATCAGCACTTCGGCATAGTCATGGTCGCCAGTCACTTCCTGCACATAGCTCAGAAGTTCTTGCTTGTGGTCCAGCGTATCAACCTTGTTGATAACCAGGAAAACGGGCATATCGAGCTGCGCCAACAACTTGCTGATGGCCCGATCCTGTCGGGTCCAGCGCCCGGCTTCGAGCAGAAAAAGCACCGCCTCGACGTCACGAAAAGTCGCTTTTGCCACACGGTTCATATAGCGATTAAGCGCCCGACCCGCAGAAGCGTGAATGCCTGGAGTATCCAGATAGACCACCTGACCTTCCGCCGTGGTTTTAATGCCAGCGATGCGTTGACGGGTGGTTTGGGGCTTGTAGGTGACGATACTGACTTTCTGCCCCAAAAGCTGGTTCATCAGCGTGGATTTGCCCACGTTAGGGCGCCCGATCAGCGCCACGTAGCCAAAGCGGGCCTCTTCTGCAGACGCGGCCCCACCACCGGCAGCCGCCAGCATGCGCTCAAGACTTTGGGCATCATCTGCCGCCGCTTCGCTCTGAGGCCCTGCTTGCGGGTCTTTTTCTTTGCTCATGTGCCTTGCGTCCGCGACTTCAGAACGGCCTCAGCCGCAGCCTGTTCCGCCTTACGGCGACTGGTGCCTACCGCTGTGGCCGCGTAACCATCATCATCCAGCCGACAGGTGACATGGAACTGCTTGGCGTGCTCCGCACCCTCCTCACGGACCAGTTCATAGCGGGGTAAGGGGCGGCGTTCGGCCTGCAGCCATTCCTGCAACCGGGTTTTCGGGTCTTTCAGGGATTCTGCATCGGGTAACGCTTTGATCACATCTTTGAAAATCGCGCGGATCGCTGCCGCCGCTGCCTCGTAACCCCCATCAAGAAAGATGGCGCCCAGCACAGCCTCAAGCGCATCGGCCAACACGGAGTCACGCAGATAGCCGCCCGATTTCAGCTCGCCTTCGCCCATGAGTAGGTGGTCACCCAGATGCAGCGAGCGGGCCACGCGAGCGAGCGTTTCACCGCGGACCACGCGGGATCTGAGCCGGCTCAGGGAGCCTTCGGAATCGTCGGGGCGGCAGCGAAACAACTCATCGGCAATAACGAAATTCAAAACCGCATCGCCGAGAAATTCGAGTCGCTCGTTGTTACTGGCGGAATGGCTTTTATGCGTAAGGGCCTGACGCAGCAGGCTCGCATTCGTAAACCCGTAGTCAATGCCTGGCAAGTGATCGGACACAGCGTTCATCGAAGCCGTACCTCCTCAGTCGCGACGCGGTTCCTGGGCCAGGATCTAGTTGCCGAGCCGAACCCGCTCATCAAACGCTGCGATCACATCGAGGTTACCAAGCACGGGTTCGCGACGCTCATACTGCACCTGCAGCCATACGCCGTTGTTGCGCACCACCTTGATATCTTCAACCCCAACACCACCGTCGGCATAACTCACATAGAGCCGGTTGAGCATCTTCGTTTTGATGTCGAAGGGAGAGAAATTGGCGCTACCGCTTTCCTCTGCGATCCCATTCATTGCCTGTTTGACCGAGTAGAACTCAAGATAGATCGGCATGATGCGCATTCCGAGGTATGCGACAAAAACCACCATGGCCAATACCACGAGAAACCCCACAAGGCTCATTCCCTTTTGCTGTTGCATTTTCATGAAGCCCAATCTCAATGGTTGCTTGTAACTATCAGATTTTAGTTTCCTAAATCATACGCACTGGGGCCGCTCTGTGCAAAAAGCAGCGCCCTATTCAATTCCCTCACCGATACGACTGAAGTCAGCACAGCCCTGGTTCACATCCAGGTTTAACCAGATGCCAACCGCTTTACCCACCAGGTTTTCCTCCGGCACAAAGCCCCAGGCACGGGAATCGTTGCTGCGGTCCCGGTTATCTCCCATCATGAAGTAATGCCCCTCAGGCACGACCCATTGACCGTTGCGGGCGCCGATGCGCTCATGTAGCAGTATGTCATGACGGTGGCCCTCAATATCAGCACGATAGCGCTTCGCATCGGGGCGCGGTGTACTGCATTTGACGTCGCTGCTCAAATAGCTGCCGCCGCCCTGCGTCGGCACGGGCTCACCATTGAGATAAAGCACCTTGTCGCGATAGGCAATCGTGTCGCCCGGCAGGCCGACCACGCGCTTGATGAAATTCACGGCCGGATCCACCGGATAGCGAAAAACGACCACATCCCCATGCTCTGGGTCACCCCAATCCACAACCTTGTTGTTCAGAACCGGCAGGCGCAATCCGTAGGAGAACTTGTTCACCACGATAAAATCGCCAATAAGCAGCGTTGGAATCATGGAACCCGAGGGGATCTTGAAGGGCTCAAACAGAAAGGAGCGGAACAGCAACACCGCAAACAGGACCGGAAACAGGGAACGGGAATACTCTACCGCCACCGGCTCGTGCTCCGGGTCGCTGCCTTCCAGCACCGCCCGGTCACGACGTTTCTGACGAAATAGCAGGCTGTCCAGCAGCCAAATCATTCCGCTGATGGCAGTAAGAACAACCAGTATGAGGGCAAAATCAAAGTTCATTGCTGGACTCGCTGACGCGCTCGTGTCGCTTTGTTATGGCGTGCAGTCTACTTCTTATCCTGCTGCAAGACAGCCAAAAATGCTTCCTGCGGAATTTCAACACGGCCGACCTGCTTCATGCGCTTCTTGCCCGCCTTCTGCTTTTCCAACAGCTTGCGTTTGCGCGTTGCGTCGCCGCCATAGCATTTTGCCGTCACATTCTTACGCAGGGCTTTCACCGTGGTACGCGCAATGACCTGCGACCCCAGCGCCGCCTGAATGGCAACATCGAACATCTGCCGCGGGATCAACTCCCGCATGCGCTCAGCCAATTCCCGGCCCCTTCGCTGGGCCGCATCTCGGTGCAGGATGACGGACAGGGCATCGACTTTCTCACCGTTGATCAGGATATCAACGCGCACGAAAGGTCCGGCCTCATAGCGCAGGAAGTGATAGTCGAAGGAAGCATAGCCACGACTGACGGACTTCAGGCGATCAAAGAAATCGAGCACCACCTCGGACATGGGTAGTTCATAGTTCACGGCAACCTGCCCCCCGAGATACTGCATGCCTTTCTGGCGGCCGCGCTTCTCCTCACAAAGACCAATCACGGCGCCCACGTAGTCCTGCGGCACCAGAATATTGGCCTCAATAATCGGCTCACGAATTTCATCAATGGTGTTGATGGGCGGGAGATTGGCCGGATTTTCCAGGTCAATGACTTCACCGCTGGTCAGCGCGACCTCATAGATCACCGTGGGCGCGGTGGTTACCAGCTCGACGCCATATTCCCGCTCCAAACGTTCCTGCACGATGTCCATGTGCAGGAGACCGAGAAAACCACAGCGGAAGCCAAAGCCCAGCGCTTCGGAAGTTTCCGGCTCATAGTTCAGCGCCGCGTCGTTCAATTGCAGCTTCTCCAAGGCCTCCCTCAGATCGGCGAAGTCATCCGAGTCGGTAGGAAACAGGCCGGCAAATACCCGGGGTTGCATGGCCTGAAAACCCGGCAGCGGGCTGTCCGCCGGCGTGACAGCGCTGGTGATCGTATCGCCCACGGGCGCGCCGTGCACGTCTTTGATGCCCGCCACCAAAAAGCCCACCTCACCGGCCTTGAGCACATCGAGATTTTCCCGCTTGGGCGTAAACACACCCACCTGATCGACCTGATGCTGGTCACCGGTGGACATGAGCTTGATCTTCTCGCGCTTGCGTACGCTGCCGTCCACGACCCGCACCAACGACACAATGCCGAGGTAATTATCAAACCAACTGTCAATAATGAGCGCTTTCAGCGGCGCATCCGGATCGCCCGTGGGCGCCGGCACCTTTTGCACCAGTTCTTCCAACACCGCATCGACTCCCACCCCGGTCTTGGCGCTCACGGCCAGGGCATCCTGCGCCTCAATGCCGATGATGTCTTCGATTTCGTGCTTGACCTTTTCCGGCTCTGCCGACGGAAGGTCGATCTTGTTCAGGACCGGCAAGACTTCCAGACCCAGTTCCACGGCCGTATAGCAGTTGGCCACGCTTTGCGCTTCCACGCCCTGGGCCGCATCAACCACCAGCAGTGCCCCCTCGCAGGCGGCCAAGGAGCGCGACACCTCATAGGAGAAGTCCACGTGCCCTGGCGTGTCGATGAAGTTGAGCTGGTAGACCTCACCGTCAGCGGCGGTAAAATTCAGCGTAACGCTCTGCGCCTTGATGGTAATGCCACGCTCGCGCTCCAACTCCATGGAGTCCAACACCTGCGCTGACATTTCCCGGTCGCTAAGTGCACCACAAAGCTGGATAAAGCGGTCCGCCAGCGTGGACTTGCCGTGATCCACATGCGCGATGATGGAAAAATTGCGAATGTTTTGCTGTGCCATGAACTGTGCCTGCCCGTCCGTTGGATTCGGGCTAAATGGAAGAAAGCCACCCGGTCAGATTACCGGGTGGCTTGTGGGAGATCGATTATAGCGGAAACCACCCTGCGGAGGCAGCAACCTGGGCTGGCTAACCGACGTCTTCCTCGTCCGGCGTAAAGGCCAGAAATGTGGTTTGACCCCCGCGCCAGAGGCGCACGGCAACGGCTCTCCCGGGTTTCAGATCCCCGGTGGCTTGCTGAAACTCCTCCACATTCGCGACCACGCGATTATTAACACGCAGCAGTATGTCACCCGGCCGTAATCCTGCGCGGTAGGCGGCGTCGCTGGAAACCTCCGTAATCAACACACCCATATCCGGCGCCTCCATCTGCGCCCGGCGGGCGGCGCTAAGATCTTCTACTGCCAGACCCAGGCCACTATCACGCTCCATGTCGGTCTCGTCCGAGGCCAATAGCGCTTCCTCTTCCGGTTCAAGGGCGTCGAGTATGACCTCGAAGGACCGCTGCCTGCCGTCACGGCTGACCACCACTTCCGCCCGGGTGCCGGGTGGATTAGCGCCCACCAGCGGCGGCAGGTCATTGTGGGTCTCAACGGGGCGACCGGCGAAGGAAAGGATGATGTCGCCATCTTCGATACCGGCCACCGCTGCGGCACTGTTTTCGTTGACCGTATTGACCAGGGCGCCGGTGGGACGATCCAGACTCATGGCTTCGGCCATTTCACGGGTCACCTCACCGATCTGAACGCCGAGCAAACCGCGGCGCACGACACCATTTTCGCGCAGTTGGGTCACCGTGTTTTGAACCAACTCAGCCGGAATGGAGAAGGACAGCCCTACATAACCGCCGCCGGTGGTCAGAATCCAGGAGTTAACCCCCACCACCTCGCCGGCCATGTTCAGCAAGGGGCCACCGGAGTTGCCCCGATTGATGGCCACATCGGTTTGAATAAAGGGCACATAGGACTGGTTCTGATTCGAGCGACCCTTGGCACTGACGATGCCTGCGGTAACCGTCTGATCGAAGTTGAACGGGGACCCGATCGCCATTACCCATTCACCCTGCTGCAAATCCATGGAATCACCAAACTGCAACGCAGGCAGGCGCTCATCCGCACTCACCTTCAACAGCGCAATGTCGCTCTCCGGATCCGTTCCGACCAGCTCGGCGATGAATTCGCGACGGTCTGCCATGCGCACCACGATTTCATCGGCGCCATCGATCACATGGTCATTGGTCACCACGTAGCCATCCGCGTCGATAATGAAGCCAGAACCCGCGCCCTGCCGGTCCCGCGGCTGTTGTTGGCCTTCGAAAAAGCGCCGAAACATTTCCGGAAGCTCATCGTAGCCTTCCGGAGCGATGTCTTCCTCGCGCACCCGGTCGCCAAACTGAGTGACCCGGATGTTCACCACAGCTGGCGCCGTATCCTCCACCAGCGGTGTGAAGTCCGGCAGACCTTTTAGCTGTGCCATAGCCGCCTGAGAAGCCACCAGGGCGGCCGTCAGTGCAATGGTTTTTAGTGTCATGTTCATGTTTACCTCACTGGGTTGTACCGGTTGCGCGTGCGCACGTTCTCCGTAGAAAAAAGCGCTTCGTCGGATGCACTGCAGACCGTTGCCAGCAGCACAAGTTCCGATAAACCGGTGGCCTTTCGATAGCTAATTAATGGCGACCGCCGCGACTGCAATCAAGGTTAGTGTCGAGAATGCGCAGTGAGCAGTGAGTGAATGCCCGGGGCAGTTGCCAATGCGCCAGCGCGAGACCGGCACCGCCGGCAGCCAGGCCACCGAGAGCGGCCATCACATCGCTCTGCCAGGCACTGCCTGTCCACCAGGCCGCTGCGCCCGTATGCGCCAGGGAGGCTCCCAGCAGACCGGCCAGCAGCGGCCAGCCGTAGAGGCCGACCACCAGACGCAGGTAGACCGATTCATCGATTCCCAGGATGACCGCACGGCCCGCCGCAAGCTGATCCGGGTTGGGTACCTCAACATCACTGGGGCGGCGCCGCAGGAGCCGCCCGAACAGGCCTGCGCCGCAGCCCTGACCCGCATCGCAGGCACTACAACCGGACTGACCGCCAACGCGCACGCGGGCCCTGCCCTGATCGGTCGACACAATGCGCGCGGACTGGCGAATCATCGCCGCTGGCGCTGCGCCGCTTCATTGAGCATGGACTGGCCGATGCGCTTCAGCGTGGCGGGAGGGACTTCACCCACGGTGGTGACCTGCACGTCTCCCTGCTGGCGTGACCAGGCGCTGGTCGTGCCCATGCGGCTGAGTCCCTGACGACGCCCTTGGCTCTCAGTTACAGGTTCGAGATAGACCGAAACGGATACCAGGCCGTCACTAAAGACCAGATGCTCAGCGCCCGTTTGATCCAGTGCATGGGCATGGGCCCGACCGGTCAGGCTGAAACTGGGCGGCAGCCCCCGAAAGCGAATGCCCTGCTCCGAAGTCAGGGAGTCACGCGCTGAGACCGCTGCTTCCAGACTTCGGGAAACCAGCTTTTCGTCTCGCAGTTCCTGCTCCAGACGCTGAAGGTCCAGCGCATCGCCAACCCGCAGTTCCGTGAACATCAGCTTCGCCAATGGGCGCCGGTTCGTATCGAGCAATTCCCAGCGCAGAATCAATCCCGTCTCGCGCTCCAGCCATAGCTCGTAGCCGAAGCGAAACCGATCGCGAGGAATGATGGAGATTTTTTGCGCGCTCAGCCCCGCCACGCGATCATCACCATCCAAGCGGAAGAAATAGGCCCGCCGGGCGCGTCGCAGCGCCTGGGGAGAGATTTGCGGAAACACCGAATCACTCAATAAAGCCGCCTCGCCGGAGGGGGTATCGCTCAGGCCCCGTGCAGCGGCCGTGCGCGGCGCCTTCACGGGCCCGGACAAGGCCACAACCCGTTCTCTCACCTCTCCATCTTTGACCAGGTGAGTGATGGAGAGCGTTTCCATATCCGTGCCGGCGATATAAACAAAAGTGCCCTGATAGGACTGTTCTCGGCCGCTGTGGGCCATACGGTCGAGCCACTCGCTTACCGCTTTGAACTGTTCGCCCTGGGCCATGACCGGCTCCACGGCACAAACGACAAAAAGCAGAACGACCGCAATTCTGTTGGGTACCAACTTCATGCGCCTGCCTAGCGTGTGTCCGGTTCGCTGTCCTGAGTCGCTTCCGCGGCAGGGAGTTCCTCATCGCCCTCCAGCGCTGCCTCCGCAGTATCGGGAACCACAATCTGCACCGGTACCGTCGCGATGAAGGGCGCCACAGAGACGAAGCCCTGCTGACCCACCGCGCCAGCCGCCTGCTTGTGCTGCATGAGGTAGCGATTGAGCCGCTGCTGTTCGCTGCTGATATCCGCGCTAAAACTGGCCGCCTGAGAAGCTGGCGCTATTTGCAGCGGATTGGGGCTGGTGAAGGGCTGTGGGACCTCGGACTGCTGGCTCTGACCCAGTTGCAGCGTCACCAGTACCGCCGCCAACGCTACCGAGGCGGCCACCGCCATACCGCCAAATGGTCGCAACCAGCTGCGCTGCGGTGCCGCCTGGGGCTCGTCTTCGAGGCGCGCAGCATCAATTTGTAGACGCATCATGGCGCCACCTTCACCGGGCTGTCGCAGGCAGTCGCGGATTAAATGATAGCGCTGCCAGGTCTCACCCAAAGCCTCATCGCCACCAACACGCCGCGCCACAAATCGGGCGGCGTCGGGGGCCAGCTCTCCGTCCATAAAGCTGGAAAGATGTTCGCGTGTTTCCTTAGTCATTAGCTTGTTCCTGTGCCCAATAGTCCTGCGGTAACGCGATCTGCATCACAAGCCATCCAGCAGGGGTTTTAGTTGTTCGTCCACGGCCTCACGCGCTCGGAAAATGCGCGAGCGCACCGTGCCAATAGGACAGTCCATGGTGGTGGCAATGTCCTCATAGCTCATACCATCGATCTCGCGCAGCATAATGGCGGTACGCAGATCCTCCGGCAACGCAGCAATGGCTGCATAAACGGTTTTTTCAATTTCCTCCCGGAGCAGTTCGTTTTCTGGCGTATCACGCTCCTTGAGACGGCTGTCCATGTCGTACTGTTCCGCGTCAGCAGCGTCGATATCGCTTGCTGGCGGCCGTCTTTTGCGCGCCACCAACCAGTTTTTCGCCGTGTTGATGGCAATGCGGTAGAGCCAGGTATAAAACGCGCTGTCACCGCGAAACTTTCCCAGAGCGCGGTAGGCCTTGATGAAGGCTTCCTGAGCCACGTCCTGCGCTTCAGCGGGATCTGACACATAGCGCGATACCAGGCTGACAATCCGGTGCTGGTACTTTCCAATCAGCAGATCGAAAGCGCCCTTGTCACCTTTCTGTACCCGCTCAACCAGTAGGCGATCAACCTGCGCCTCACTCTGACGCTCCGCATCTGCTACCCGTTTGCTGTCGTCCGTACCTGCTTTGCTGTTCATGCCTCCCCTGCACTCAACGGCGTCCAGACCTTGACGGGCCACGGCGCTCACAGCCTTGCTACCATTTGATTTGAGCATAGCATGCGTTGTCTGACTCCCTGCCTGAATCTTGTTATTTACCCATGACCCGTAAGCGCTCAGCCACGGGCTGGCACCTGCCACAGCCTTTTTCTTGCCTGCTCTGACCGGCATTCCGGGCACAAGTTCCAAGTTCCACAAAGTTTCTTTGCCCGCCAGCAAACCCATGCAGACAGCGCGACAGAGTGCGATAATGGTGCGTTTTTTACGCTAACCGGACAAACAGCATGGACTTCCTGAATTCCCTCGGCATCAAGGCCGAAAACCCCGGCGCCTGTTTCGGACTCAACGACTGGTCAGAACAACAGAAAACGCGCGCTTTTGCCAGCATCAACCCCACCACTGGCGAGCCCATCGGCACCATCTGGGCGGCCTCAGAAGCGGACTACGAAAAGGTCATGGAAACGGCGGTGGCCCTGAAAAAGGAATGGGCCAGCGTGCCTGCGCCACAGCGTGGCGAAGCGGTGCGCCTGTGCACGGAAGCGCTGCGAACCCACAAAGATGCTCTGGGCAGCCTGGTGGCCCTGGAAATGGGCAAGATCAAGGCCGAGGGTGATGGTGAAGTTCAGGAAATGATCGACATCGGGGACTTCGCTGTGGGCCAGTCACGCATGCTCTACGGCAATACCATGCATTCAGAGCGGCCGCTGCATCGCATGTATGAGCAATGGCATCCGCTGGGTATTGTTGGCGTGATCTCCGCCTTCAACTTTCCCGTCGCCGTGTGGGCCTGGAATGCTTTCCTCGCCGCCATCTGCGGCAACATCACCGTCTGGAAGCCCTCGCCCAAAGGAGCCCTTTGCGGCCTGGCGGTGCAGCGCATCTGCAACGAGGCCTTGCTGGCCGGCGGTTTCCCACCCATCTTCCTGAGCTTTGTGGAAGATGGGGCTGAACTGGCCGAGCGCTTTGTTGATGATCGGCGCGTGGATCTCATGTCCTTCACCGGCTCTACCGCAGTGGGACGCGAGGTGGGTGCCCGGGTCGCCGCGCGTATGGGCAAATGCCTGTTGGAACTGGGCGGCAACAACGCAGTGATTCTGGATCGCAGCGCAGACCTGAAAATGGCCATTCCGGGCATCGTCTTTGGTGCCGTGGGTACCGCTGGACAACGCTGCACCACCACCCGCCGCCTGCTGGTTCAAGAAGACATTCTGGACGAAGTGCAGAGCGCACTGGTCAACGCTTATGGGCAGGTTCGCATCGGTGATCCGAACGATCCGGATACGCTCATGGGCCCGCTAACTGATGCCGAATCCGTGGCCCGCTTCGAACAGGCAGTGGCCGATGCGCAAGCAGCGGGCGGTGAGGTGTTGACCGGTGGCAAAAGGCTGGAGCGTGCTGGATTCTTTGTGGAACCGACGGTCATCGCTGCGCAGAACGACTGGCAGGTGGTGCAAACTGAGACCTTCGCGCCCATTCTCTATGTCATCCCCTTCAAGGATCTGGATGAGGCCATCGCCATGCAGAACGCCGTGGCCCAGGGCCTTTCTTCATCGATCTTTACCAACGATCTGCGCAGTGCCGAGCGCTTTCTGGCAGCCACCGGCTCAGACTGCGGCATTGCCAACGTCAATATCGGCACGTCCGGCGCCGAAATCGGCGGCGCCTTCGGCGGTGAGAAAGAAACCGGCGGCGGCCGCGAATCGGGTTCTGATGCCTGGAAGGCCTATATGCGCCGGCAGACCAATACCATCAACTGGGGCAGCGAACTGCCTCTGGCCCAGGGCATCAAGTTCGATCTCTGATGTTCGGCCTGCTGCAAAAGGGCCTGTTCCGGCTGGCGCCGGAGCGGGCCCATGAGGTTGCCCTTGAGGGCTTGCGCCTCGGCTACGCCTTTGGCGCCACCCGCATCGCTGGCAGCTGCGTCAGCGATCCCGTATCCCTGATGGGGCTGGACTTTGGCAACCGCGTGGGCCTGGCCGCTGGCATGGATAAAAACGGCGACTATATCGACGCGCTGGGCGATCTGGGCTTCGGCTTTATCGAGGTTGGCACGGTCACGCCTCGTCCTCAGCCGGGCAACCCTCAGCCCCGGGTGTTCCGCCTGCCCCAGGCACAAGCGCTGATCAATCGGCTGGGATTCAACAACAAAGGCGTTTCCCATCTGGTTGAGCGTGCCCGCAAGCGCCGTTTTAAGGGACCGCTGGGCATTAACATCGGCAAAAACTTCGATACGCCCAATGAACGGGCCAGCGAGGACTATCTCACCTGCCTGGATGCGGTCTACGAAGTGGCTGACTACGTCACGGTTAACATTTCCTCACCCAATACCCAGGGCCTCAGGGACCTGCACGGGGAGCAGGAACTGGACGCGCTACTGGGCGCACTGGCAGAACGCCGGCAACGGCTTGCCGATCAGCACGGGCGCTCCGTGCCCATTGCACTGAAGGTTGCTCCAGATCTGGAAAGCAAGGCCATACCCATGATCGCTGAGGCAATCGCACGCCATGCCATGGATGCCGTGATCGCCACCAACACCACCATTGCTCGTGATGCGGTCCAGCACCTGCCCCATGGCGATGAAGCCGGCGGCCTGTCAGGGGCGCCGGTGCGGTCGGCCTCCAATGCGGTACTGGCGCGCTTGCGCAAGGAATTGCCCAGTCACATTGCCCTGATCGGTGTCGGCGGCATCCTCAGCGGCGCGGACGCCGCAGAAAAAATCGCTCTGGGCGCGGATCTGGTGCAGTTCTACACCGGCTTTGTCTATCGTGGCCCGGATTTGATCGGCGAGGCGGCTCGGGCCGTGCGAGACCAGGGTGCCAGTCTCAGCCGAACATGACCAGCACGGGTGCTTATGAACTCCAGTCACTGAACAGCTTTGGCGTAAGCGCCAAGGCTGAGCGTCTGGTGGCCATTAGTGACAAGAACCAACTGCCCCAGCTACAGTTCCAGCCGCAACAGGATCTGATCCTGGGCGGTGGCAGCAATCTGCTGCTGGTGGAGGACGTGCCGGGAACGGTCTTTCAGGTGCGCCTGACGGGACGCCAACTGACGCGCGAATCTGACACCCGCACGCGCGTGACCCTCGGCGCCGGCGAAAACTGGCATGCGGTGGTGCGCTGGACCCTGGCCCAGGGACTCAGCGGTCTGGAGAATCTGTCCCTGATACCGGGCCTGGTTGGGGCCGCGCCAATCCAGAATATTGGTGCCTATGGCGTCGAGTTGGCCGAGTCCCTGGTCGAGGTGCATGTCTGGGATTGGCAGCAGCAGCGCGAGCGCACGCTGGACCGTGACGCCTGCGACTTCAGCTATCGTGACAGTCGCTTCAAATCCGCCGAGCCGGGACGCTTCCTGATCACGGCGTTGACCTTGCGCTTGCAGCATCACTTCACGCCACGACTCCGCTATGCCGGCCTGGCACAAGCCCTGCAGGAGACCAGCAAGAATCCCGACGCGCCCAGCGCGCTCGAAGTGAGCGATGCGGTGATCCGGCTTCGGCGGGAAAAATTACCCGATCCTGCGCAGCTGGGTAATGCCGGCAGTTTCTTCAAGAACCCGGTGCTTGAGGCCGCGCGGGCCGAAGCCCTGGCCGCACAACACCCGGAACTCCCGCTCTACGCCAGCCAGGAAGGTCACTATAAAACCAGCGCCGCCTGGCTGATCGAACGTTGCGGCTGGAAGGGTTTTCGCGCGGGAGATGCTGGCGTTTCAGCGCAGCATGCACTGGTGCTGGTCAACTATGGCCGCGCCAGCGGCGCCGAACTGGCACAGCTGGCAGCGCGCATCCGCGCCGATGTATGGCGAGAATTTGCCATTGAGCTGGAACCGGAACCGCGCATCCTGCCGCCGCTAGCTCCGCTGACCTGAATGCGCTAAGCGGCCGGCCGCCCCCCTAGGCCCGGGACCATGCGCTGCGAGACACCAGCGCCCCCTCCAGAGGCAGCACGCCCGATGGCAACAACGGCGATGTGGTGGACCCTATTCGTTACGCACACCATGCAATACGTGACCGGTAGCCACATGTTCACGAGCCGACTCACAGTGCACGCTCTGGTCATCGAAAAAAATATCAGCCCCAAAAGCTGCCAGAAAAGGCCCTTTATCGCGCCCGCCGAGAAACAGCGCCTCGTCGATACGGATGCCCCAGTGCCGCAGGGTCAGAATGACACGCTTGTGCGCCGGAGCAGAGCGTGCCGTGACCAAAGCCGTCCGGATGGGGTTGGCATCAATGGGATAGGCCGACTGCAATTCGTGCAGCGCTTTCAGCAGGCGTTTAAACGGTCCGCCGCTCAGGGGTTCACGGGCAGCCGCCCGTTCACGGGCAGCAAACGCCGCCAAGCCCTGCTCCTGAAACACCCGCTCGGCTTCATCGCTGAACAGCACCGCATCGCCATCAAAGGCAATGCGCAGCTGGCCTGATCCGGAGGCACGTGGACAACCAGGCAGGATACGCGCGGCGGCAAAGCCGGCGGCCAGCGTCTGCCGCACGTCCTCATCATGGGTGGACAGGAACAGGTCGGCACCCAGCGCCTCCATATAGCGGTGCGGTGGCTCACCATTGGTAAATACCGCGCGCTCAACCTGCAGCCCATGGTGCTCAATGCTGTTAAATATCCGCAGGCCCGAATCGGCACTGTTGCGGGAGGCCAGAATCACCTCCACCGCGGGCTGAGAACCGTCGGCCCGCTGCAATCGCAATAATTTTTTCACCAGCGGGAAAGCCATGCCTGGTGCCAGCACGTCCTCCTCGCGCCGTCGCTGGTAGTGCGCATAGGATTTCAGCCCTTCCTGCTCAAACACCTTATGGGCACGTGCCAGGTCAAACAGGGCGCGCGAAGAAATGGCCACCACCAGCGGTCGAGGGCGCAGTTCACTGACGTTTTCTCGTTTCATGCCTGCAGCGTGACACAGGCCGTTCTCAAAGCGCGAGAACTGAATGCTAGCGAAACTGCTCGTTCAGGATGCGCTCTTCCAGAGAATGCTCCGGGTCAAACAGCAGGCGTAGCGAGAGGGCCCGGGATTCATGGATATCGACGGCCGCAATGTCACGCACTTCGAAGGCATCAGCGGTTGCGCTGACGGCCCGTTTGTCCGGATCCAGCACCTCAAAGCACACGCGAGCGCTGGCCGGCAATACGGCACCGCGCCAACGACGCGGCCGGAATGGGCTGATCGGCGTGAGCGCCAGCGCATCGGTGCCCAGCGGCAGGATCGGCCCCCGCACCGAGAAGTTGTAGGCGGTACTGCCCGCTGTGGTGGCCAGCAGCACACCGTCACAGACCAACTCTTCCACCTTCACGCTGCCATTCACGGAAATGCGGATGTGCGCGGCCTGATTGGTCTGACGCAGCAGGGAAACCTCATTGATCGCCAGCCCATCAACCTGCTCGCCGGCCTGAGTCCGGACCCGCATACGCAGCGGATGCAGAGCGACCAGTTCCGCCGCCTGCAGCCGCGCCAACAGGCCATCAGCCACGAAGCGGTTCATCAGAAAACCAACATTGCCGGTTTTCATACCGTAAACCGGTAATTCGCCCTCGGTCATGGCGTGCAGCGTATGCAACATGTAGCCATCACCACCGATGGCAACCACCACGTCCGCCTGCGTGAGCGGGGTTTGCCCATAGCGACCGGTCACTTCCGCCAGCGCAGCCTGCGCCGGAGCACTGGCGCTGGCCATAAAATGCACCCGTTCGCGTGCCATTAGCTGGCCGCTACCAGCAGCTGTCCCAGCGAGCGAATGGCCACGGAGGCCGTGGCGTAGTCCATGGCCTTAAGGTTGCGCATGTCTTCCATCATCTCCGTCACGCGGCGCACATCTTCCCGGTGTTGCTCGAGCCAGCCGGGTACCGGGTCCTCATCCAGCCCACAAGAGGCGATGGCAGAATTCACCAGCCCGCGGTGCTGGGCATAGAGTTCATCGCGCAGATTGCCGCGCGCATGGGCGTGCCACTGACCCGCCACACGCAGCTGCTCAACCTCCGTTCGTAGCCATTTCAGTCCCAGACTGTCGCCGAGGCCCCGATAGACATCGGCCACCTGGAGCACATCAAAATCGCCCGCAGCCGCCGTTTCCACCACGTCCAACAGGGGGAAGAGCTGTGATAACAATGCCAGGCGACGCGCGAAACGCTTGGGAAAACCGCCCTCAACGAAGTGCTGTTCCCGTTGTTGCACCGCTGCCTGTTCGCTCTCGTCCAAGCGGCCATAGAGGACTTTCTGCA
>JAOZKI010000119.1 GCA_029935455.1 Lysobacterales bacterium
ACTCACCGGCAGGGGTGATTTGCACAAAGGCGTTGGGCGTCAGGGCCTGCTCGGCGAGATGCGGCACCGGGCCAGGTTCATCACGCAGCAGCGGAATGCCGACCACCAGCCCGCCGGTTACCAGGGCAGCAGTTTTCAGAAAGCGGCGCCGGCCGGGTTTCTTTGGCTGCTCTTTACCGGATTCCTGCGGATCGTTTTGGGCCGGGACCTGGGTCATGAGTCGGCGCCCTTATCCGCGCTGTCCGCTTCTTTGACAGACGTTGCTGGCTTCTCAGCGGCGCTGTGGATGGCTGCGCGTATCTGGCCATAGGCACCGCAGCGGCAGACGTTACCGGCCATGGCGCGGTCGATGTCCGCATCGCTGGGGTCCGGGTTGCTGGCCAGCAGCGCCTCGGCGGACATGATCTGCCCGGACTGGCAGTAGCCGCACTGGGGCACGCTGTGCGCCACCCAGGCCTGCTGCAGCGTTGAGGGCTCTTGCGGCGTGCCAATGCCTTCGATGGTGGTGATGTGCTTGCTGGCCACGGCGCTGACGGGCAGGACGCAGCTGCGTACCGCGGCACCATCCACATGCAGCGTACAGGCACCGCAGAGCCCCATGCCGCAGCCAAATTTCGAACCCTTGAGCTTAAATTCGTCCCGGATGACCCACAGCAGCGGGGTGTCCGGATCCAGCGCGGTGCTTACCGGCTGGCCATTGAGGGTGAATTGGACCATGAGCGTTCCAGGCTTTGAGTGGTTCGACGAGTCTAACAAGTCGCGATGAAGTCGCCATCAGCGGGCTCTTCGGCCCGGGCTGACGCCGCACCGCGTCCCGCTGGGGCCGTCTTTTCTCTGCCTACCCGCACTGCGGCGTCTTGAGCAGTGATGGGCTAGCATAGCCTTCGGAAAATAACGGGATCACACAGGTGACAGCAGCACTCGATGTAATTGTTCTGGGCGGCGGGCATAACGGTCTGACCGCGGCCGGCTACCTGGGCAAGGCGGGCCTGAAAACGCTGGTGCTGGAGCGCCGTGATGTGCTCGGTGGCGCCGCCGTTACCGAGGAGTTCCATCCCGGCTACCGCAACTCCATTGCTTCCTATGTGGTCAGCCTGCTGCGCTCGGAGGTGATTCGTGATCTGCAGCTGGAGCAGCACGGCTATGAGCTGATCCCGCTGGCCGGCGATGTGGAGATCTGTGGCGAAGACCATCTGTTCCTCAATGGTGAGGAGGCCAATGACCGGGCTGAGATCGGCCGCTATTCCGCTGTGGACTACGACGCCATGCTGCGTTTTGAGGCCATGCTGGAGGAAACCGGCGAGGTCATTCGTAACCAGTGGCTGCGTGAACCGCCGTCCCTGAAGGCCGGATTTTTCGACCTGCTGGGCATGATCCGCGCGGGGCGTGATCTCAAGGCGCTGCCGGAAGACCTGCGCTACCGGCTTCTGCAGCTCATGACGGGTAGCGCGGCGGATATGGTCGAGCGCTGGTTTGAGAGCGATATGGTGCGCTCCATGTTTGCCTCCCACTGCGTGTCGGGCAACAACGCCAGCTTCCACCATCCGGGTTCGGCCATTCCCTTCTTCCACCACGCGCTGGGTGAGTTCGACGGCCCGGACGGCGGCTGGGGCCTGCCCCGGGGCGGCATGGGTGGCATCACTCAGGCCATGGCTTCTTTTGCCCGCGAGCAGGGCGTGGAACTGCGCACCGGCGCGGCGGTGCAGCGAATTCTGGTGGAGCAGGGTAAGGCGGTGGGCGTGCGCCTGGAAAGCGGGGAGGAGATTCGCGCCCGGGCCGTGCTATCGAACGCGGACCCGAAACGCACCTTCCTGAACCTGCTGGCCCCGGAAGACCTGCCGGAAGATTTCCGCTTCGATATCTCTCATCTGCGCATGGGCCATGCGTCACTGCGCATGAATCTGGCCCTGAGTGGCCTGCCGGAGCTGCGCGATTATCCGGGTGCCGGCGTGCTGCCTCAGCACCAGTCGTCGATTGTGATCTTTCCCTCCATGGCCGCCATGGAGCAGAACTACCACGAGGCGAAGGCGGGCAAGCTGCCCAGCGAGCCGCGGCTGGATCTGGTGATCCCTTCCACGCTGGATGACAGCCTGGCACCGCCGGGTCACCATGTGATGAGCCTGCTGTGCAAGTACTACCCGTTTACGCCGAAGGATGGTCACTGGGATGAGCTGCGTGAGCCGGTGGCCGACCAGATCATCGATTATCTGTCGCGCTTTATGCCCAATCTGAAAGAGCTGGTGGTGGGGCGTCAGGTACTGACGCCGCTGGACCTGGAGCGCGTTTTTGGCCTCACGGAAGGTGATATTTTCCACGGCCGGCATGATCTGGATCAGATTTTCAGCCTGCGTCCGCATCCGCGCGCAGCCCAGTACAAAACCCCGCTATCGGGCCTTTACCTGTGCGGCTCCGGCAGTCATCCCGGAGGCGCGGTGAGCGGTGCTCCGGGCTATAACGGCGCCCGCCGCGTGATCCGTGATCTGCGCTAGCCGCCGATCCGCAAGCGCCGTGCGGCAGCGGGGCTTGTGCCGGTGAATCTGCTGCTTAACTGCCTGGTGCTACTGGCCGTTGTGTTCGCCAGCCTGTCGCTGGCCTGCCGGCAGCTGGGCGGTGAAGTGGATATGGACAAGAGGCTGCTTGCCGCCGGGGTTTTCGCCCTGCTGGGCGCGCTGCCGCTGCCGAGCATCCTGGCGCTGGGCAACCTGCTGCTACCGCCCCTAGCGCTCTACATGCTGCTCCAAAGCGTGGTCGAGGATCGCGCCATGCTGCGGAAGCTGGTGGGCCTGACTTTGCTACTCACCTTCGTCCTGCTGGTGCTGATATATACCCTGGCCGCGAGCCTACAAGGTCTTTAGCGAAATGCGTCTGTGCAAGCTTGATTCGTTAGTATTTGACGCTACTTACTTTTATGCGAACGGCGTTGGGAGTTCCTGTAAGGCCGGCAAGCCTCCTGCGGCGTGTTCTCGAGCCTACTGCTGGCCAAACTAGATTTTGTATTTTTTTAAACGGTTCTCTGAACATCGTTTCAAAGCTTGGGTCCATCCGCGCTCAAAGCTGTTGTAGTTCTGACCTCCTCTTTCATAGGGGTTTTCATACCTTCCCATATTCTTATGGAAGCTTTTCATACCCTCTAAGTAATATTTATTCATTTCTTCAACCTCGTGCATTTTTCCTGTGTGCGGTTCACGTTTCAAAAGTTTGTTACGCTATAAAACACCCAAAGGCGTAACACCTTCAAGAGGTCAATTTGAGTAAAAAAGCGTTACCAGAAGGAGACGAGATTTTTTTGTCAAAAGACAGAGAAGGGAAGTTACAGCGGTGGGATGTGTTGGCTTCTGAGCTAGTACACAGCGTTAACCATTTTGCTTCGGTCAGTTCCCCTGCTGGTAAAGTATTTCTAGAACTTCGCCGTTGGATGCAGCGTTATCTCTCCGAAGGCGCTACCGAAGAGTTCCTCAACGATCTCAATGACAAGCTTCATAGAATTAGATATGAGAAATATGTAGTGCCTACGGAGTTGGCTTCGAAACCAAGTTTGTTTT
>JAOZKI010000027.1:0-18424 GCA_029935455.1 Lysobacterales bacterium
TGCCAGATAGGCTTTACCAGCGCCCTCCAGCGCACGCGGATATCCCGGAAACCAGTCCAGGCAGCGCTCGTACCATTGGCGCGCCTGCTGGGGCTGACGCTGACGCAACAGCACCTCACCCAGCAGACAGACGATGTTGGCATTGCGCTCGTAGATCACGACAGCGCGTCGTAGGACACGCTCAGCTTCATCGAGATCACCGGCCTTCATAAGACCATAGGCGTGATCGTAGAAGGCGCGAATGGCATCCATGCGCGAAGACACGGTACCGGTCGGGGTGGCATATTGTTCACTCATGGGGGCCGAGTTTGCCGCACCCCAACCCAGCTAACAAGGCGCACGTACCGGCCGGTCTCCCTGCCGTCACGCACGCTTGCCCAAAAGCGTGTCGCAGCGCACACTGCGGCCCGTTACCTAGCCGGAGAACCGCTATGCTCGACAAAACTCTAACCGACTGGAAAGCCGCCGCCGAAGCCATCAGCATTGAGGGCCGAGCCTTTATCGATGGCCGCTATACCCACTCGCTCTCCGGCGAGACCCGCGCCACCCTCAACCCGGCCACAGGCCAAGAACTGGCCCAGGTGGCCCTGTGTAGCGAAGCAGACGCAGACCGTGCCGTCATGGGCGCACGTAAAGCCTTTGAAGATGGCCGCTGGGCCAATATGGCGCCTGCAGATCGCAAGATGGTACTGGTGCGCTGGGCTGAGTTGATCGAGGAACACGCCGAGGAACTGGCCCTGCTTGAATGCCTGGACGTCGGCAAGCCCATCGCCGACACCACCGGTGTGGATGTGCCTTCCGCCGTGAGAACCATTCGCTGGAGCGGCGAGGCCATCGACAAGGTCTACGATGAAATCGCGCCCACGCCGCATAACACGCTGGCGCTGGTACAGCGCCTGCCCCTGGGCGTGATCTCCGCCATTGTGCCCTGGAACTTCCCCTTCTCGACCACCGCCTGGAAACTGGCACCGGCTCTGGCCACCGGCAACTCGGTGATCCTGAAGCCGGCATCCAACACGCCATTGACCGCATTGCGCATGGCGGGCCTGGCAGCTGAGGCCGGTCTGCCCGACGGGGTCTTACAGGTGCTGCCGGGGCCGGGTGGCAGCATGGGCAAGCATCTGGCCATGCACATGGACATTGATGGCATGACCTTCACCGGTTCCACGCCGGTGGGCCAACTGCTCATGCAATACGCCGGTCAATCCAATCTGAAGCGCACCTTCCTGGAACTGGGTGGCAAGAGTCCGAATATTGTCTTCGCCGACGCCAACCTGGACAAGGCGGCTGCCATGGCAGCCGTGGCCGTTTTCTACAACGGCGGCCAGACCTGCACCGCGGGCACGCGCCTGATCGTTCAGGATCAGGTCATGGACGAATTTATGGAGAAGGTGATTCAGCACAGTCAGCACTGGATGCCGGGTGACCCGCTGGACCCGAGCACCCGCATGGGGCCCATGGTCGACAAGTGGCAGCATGAAAGCGTGGCCGAGTATGTGCAGATTGGTCGCCAGGAAGGCGCGGAGCTGGCCTTCGGTGGTGAGCGGGTGCTCGCTGAAACCGGCGGTTACTATCACGAGCCCAGCATCTTTACCGGCGTACATAACCAGATGCGCATCGCCCAGGAAGAGATTTTTGGGCCGGTCATGTCCGTGATCCCCTTCAGCACGGAAGAGGAAGCGATCACCATTGCCAACGACTCCATCTTTGGTCTCGCCGGCGCCGTATGGAGCCAGAACATCAACACGGCACACACGGTGGCCAAAGCCGTCCGCGTTGGCACCATGGGTATCAACAACTACTTTGGCGGTGACATCACCGTGCCTTTCGGCGGCTTCAAACAGTCCGGCAACGGCCGCGACAAGAGCATGCACGCCTTCGACGACTACACGGAGCTGAAAACCACCTGGATTGAACTGGACTGAGCCTGGCTCAGTCGTCGAAGCGGGGAATTCTCGGCGTTTCGAACAGTTCCACCGTGACCGCGTCACCGGCGCGGATCACGCCGGCCACGTCCACCACGCCCACCAGCCCACGGCGCCCGGAAGCCGGGCGTAGCCAGTCGCGGGGTTTCAGCGCCTGGCCATCGCGACGCGTGTGCTTGGCCGCGATCTGCGCCCCCATATCAATACAGGGCGGGTTGTATTCCTCGACCGTTAGCGCCGCTCCCGAGGGAAACTTGAAGCGCGTACCCCGTGGCAACAGGGACAGGTCCTCGATGCCCTCGAAACAGAGATTGGCACCGACCGTGGCCGCGGCAATCGGCTGCAGCAAATCCAGCTGGCCGGATATCACGGTAAGTTCTTCTCGGGACACCGCTGACCATTGGCGGTCGTTACGCAGCACGGTCCCTTCCGGCTCACGCTCCCCGTCATAGGCTTCACGGCTGGCGCCCGCATGATGGTCGCCCACAATGCCGGACAGATTCACCTCGATCGATTCCTGTTCCTGCTTACTAAGATCATCCGCACCCCCGGCACTGACGCTGACTACTCGACCCTGCAAACGTTTCATAAAACCACTCCAGCTGCTTGTTCGTGACCCGATCGTCACTGGCTAATGGCAGAATACGCGGCGTTGCCTGTTGTGCAAAACCGGCCCTATTGGGGCGCAGCCCATGAGCAAAAAGAAAAACATGCCGCCCCGCAAGCGCACCGGTCGTGATCTGACCCGGGGGCCGGTGGGCAAAAATCTGCGCCGTCAGGCCATCCCCTTTTCGCTGGGCCTGCTGGCGATCTTTTCCTTCGAGGCTATCGATCTGTTTTTTATCGCCCAGCTGGGCGACGCGCCGCTGGCCGCCGTGAGTTTTGTACTGCCCGTCATCTGGTTGATCTATGGCATTGGCATCGGCTTTGAGGCCGGCGTTGCCTCCTGTGTCTCCCGCGCCGTTGGGCGTGGGGATCATGGCCGGGCCGCTCGCATCACCACCGATTCCGCCGTGCTGGGTTTGCTGGTCGCGCTGCTGCTGGTCGCACTGGGCCTGGCGTTTATGGAGCCGATCTTTGCGCTGCTGGGTGCCACGGAAGCACTGATGCCCCTGATTCGCGACTATATGCAGATCTGGTTTTTTGTGGCACCGGCCGATTTGTTGCTGTGGAGCCTGCTCGCGGCCGTGCGTGCGCGCGGCAATACGGCTCTGGAAGCACGCATTATTACTCTGGCTGCCCTGCTGAACCTGGTGCTGGACCCCCTGCTGATCTTCGGCCTGTTCGGGCTACCGCGCATGGAAGTTGCCGGCGCGGCCCTGGCGACCCTCATCGCCACCGTCATCATGCTGGTCTTTACGCTCTGGCATCTGGGTACCCGCTTACAGATTCTGGCCAGCATCAGAGCCAGCTGGGCCACGCGCATGGACTCCTGGCGGCATATGCTTCAAATCGGTATTCCGGCCATGGCCACCAATGCCATTGTTCCCGTCTCCAGCGGTATTGTCGTGGCCATCATCGCCGCCTACGGCATCGATGCGGTGGCAGGCTACGGTATCGCCATGCGCATCGAACCCATGGCCCTGATTCCCTTCTATGCCCTGTCCGCCGTGTCCAGCCCCTTCTTTGGTCAGAACATCGGCGGCAGCCATTTCCATCGACTCCGGGAAGCGCGGCGCGTGCTCACACTGTTCTGCTTGGGGTTCGGCGTGTTACTGGCAGCCGTGACGGTGCTGTTGGGCCCTTTGATTGTTGGCCTGTATACCGATTCAGAGGTCATCAGCAGTGTGGCGGACAGCTATCTCTGGCTGGTGGCCTGGAGCTGGGGCGCCTACGGACTGGTTATGTCCGCCAATGCCGCCTTCAACGGTTCCGGCCGGCCGCTACCGGCCGTGGTTCTGTCCAGTTGCCGCGTCATCGTGGTGCTGTTGCCGCTGCTCTGGCTGGGGCAGAAACTGGCTGGCCTGGCAGGTTTGTTTGGCGCCATCTGCCTGGCTAATCTGAGCCTTGGCGTCGTGGCCTGGTGGTGGCTGGGCCGTCACATTAATCAGCAGGAGGCGCAAGCTGCGGCCAACGCTCCTGAACCCAGCGACGCATAAGTAACGCTTCCTGCCAGCGATCGGACAGCTCCCGCTGATCCCGATCGGTCATGGCATAGGGCGGCGGCCCCAGCTCGCAGAGAAACACCAGCGTCGCGTCCGGCGCGCTGCGCGCACGCCAGGCGGCCATACCCTGATCCCACCACTGGCGAAACTGCTGCACCCACGCCTGATGTTGCGGAAAGTCCAGCTGCACCTGAATCTGCTCACGGTTTGCCACGCGCCCCTGAAAGCAATACGAGTGTTCCAGAATCCGCTGCATGTAAGCGGCATCGCGGGTCGAGAGGGGCAAGCGCATTTCACGATCGATGACGTAGTGAGACAGATCCGCACACAGGCGCATATCCGGCACCGCATCCAGGAGCTGGAGCGTGTAGTAAAGATCGTTAAGCGTGCAGTCACGGTGCGTTTCAAACAGCAGGTCCACGCCCAGATCCGCAGCCTCTTCCTGCCAGCGCTGCACCACCGCGACACCCTCGGGCACGGTCAGCGGCATAACCTGACCAATGGCATTCACGAACACCGCCTGCAGGGTCTGCGCCAGTTCCAATAACGGCCGCATCTCTTCCAGCGTGGCCGGAAAAGCATTCACCATGACCTCAAGACCGCGCGCCTCTATCAACGGCTGCAGGGCCAGGGTGGCATCAATCTCGGCCACCGTGGGGTCCACGCTAACGCCGTCAAAGCCTGCTTCAGCAATGCGATCCAGCCACTGCTCCATGGCCGCCTCAGGCTGGCCGGGTAAACGCTGCTCCATGGCCCAGAGCGATTGGAATACCTTGAGCTGCTGCATGGTTAGAAAGGGGTCAGAAATGACACGGCGTTACCCCCATAAAGCTGGCCGCGGCGAGCCGCTTCCAGATAGGCGTCCTGCTGCAAATCCTGCAGCTCATCGAAGGGGCCGCCCCGATGATCCACGCGATAAACCCGGTGCCGCGCGTACATGCGCAGCTGTTGGCGCAGGGGGATTACGGAGGCCGGATCATCACTGATCTGTTCCCGGTAATAGGCCGGCAGTCGGTACCAGGGCACGGTGGGACGCTTGTGGTGGGCGTTGTGAAAGCCAAAATTCAGGACCAGCCAGTTAGGCAGGTCGTAGCGGAAACTGATGGGATTCGAAAAGGTATGCAACTGTTCAGTCTTGCGACCGCCAAAGCGGCTCGGCGCCTGTTTATCAAACAGGGTCGGATTGGCCCCGTAATCATGCTGTATGGCGTCCATAAACCGAAGCACGTGCAACATCACCATATAGGCCAGCAGGTAACCCACAGCGACCCGGGGCCAGAACCATAGCGCGGCCACAAAAATCATAGCGCGTAGGGCGATGGTGAGCGTTTGACGCAACCGCTGCTCACGCCGCTCGGGAATAACAAAAGCAGAGATCATCAGCAGGCCATGCATGAGGAATTCATGCGCAGGAATCCAGGCCCATTCAAGCGTTTTGATCATTTTGAGCAGCCAGGGCCGCCGCGCGAACAAATCCTCATAGAGAAACCAGACCGAGTCATCGTTGTCCATGTGGTGACGAAAGTGCTTGTAGCGGATGTCTTCAAATGTTCCGTAGCAGGACCCGGTCAACCAGCCCAGCAGTGCACCAAAGCGAGCGTTATGGGCGTTATTCCGGAAGACCGTGTTGTGCGCGGCCTCATGGATCAGATAGGCCGCAATGGTCATGCCATGCCCCCAGACCAGCACCGCCAGGGCATTCAGCCACAGTGGTGCTTGTAGCAGCCCCCAAATACCAAAGCTGTAAGCAGCCAGCGCATAGAGCAAGGCGCCACCGTGGTAGGCCAGACCCATCGGCTCGTGAAAAAAGGCAGTGATAGACTTCATAAATGCAAGTTTCGGATCGCGATGAATCATTCTACCGCAGCCAGAGCTATTGGCTGGACTCGGTGCCGGGCAGCCTGACGCCACGCCCGCGCCTGACCGGCACGCAGCAGGCTGACGTGGTCATTGTGGGGGCGGGCTATACGGGCCTGTGGACGGCCTGGTATTTGCGCGAACATGCGCCCCATCTGAACATCGTTGTGCTGGAAGCGGATATCGCGGGCTTCGGCGCCTCCGGGCGCAACGGGGGTTGGTGTACCGGCTACCTCTCGGGACTGGACCAGTGGCTGGACCAGCCGGCCACGCGCGCGGCCGCTCTGGCGCTGCAGCGGGACCTCATGGCCGCCGTCGATGAGGTGGGGCGGGTGAGTTGTCTGGAAGCCATTGACTGCCATTTTGACAAGCGGGGTCATGTGGCGGTGGCCGTAACCCGGGAACAACTCCAGCGCAGTGATGAAGACGTGGCCTGGTGGCATGCGCTGGGTTTTGGCGAGGAGCATGTGCGCGCCCTGAGCGCTGCGGAAGTGGGCCAGCACGTACGTATGGCTGACAGCTGCGGCGGGCACTTTATGCGCCATTGCGCGGCGCTGCATCCAGCGCGCCTGGCCCGTGGTCTGGCACGGGCGGTGGTGGCCAAAGGCGTGCGCTTATATGAGCAGTCACCGGTACTGAGCCTGAGCGATCAGGGCGTGCAAACGCCAGAAGGCCAGGTACAAGCAGCCGTAACCTTGCTGGCTACAGAAGGCTTCACCAATACCATCAAAGATCTGCAGCAGCGGCTGATTCCCATACACTCGGTCATGCTGGCCACGGAACCGCTAACGCCGGCAGAGCGGGCGGCCACCGGGCTCGAGCGCAGACACACCTGGAACAGCGGCAGCCATTTGGCCAACTATGGTCAGCTGACCTTTGACGGTCGCATTGCCTTTGGCAATCGGGGTCGCTATGGCTGGGGCTCGCGTATTGAAACCACTTTTGAAGCCAGTGACCCGCTGTTCGCCGAGGCTCAGCTTGTCCTGGGGACACTTTTTCCCGCCCTCAAAGACAAAACCATCAGCCATTTCTGGGGCGGCCCCATGGGGGTAGCGCGCAACCTGCAGCCAGCGGTGGTCTTCGATGCGGTGGCCGGTCGCGGCTGGGCTGGCGGCTACTTTGGCGACGGCGTTGCGGCCAGCAATCTGGCCGGCCGCACGCTGGCAGATTTGGTACTAGAACGGGATACGGAGCGCAGTCGCGCCCTCTGGGTCAACCCACCCGGACTGAGCGCCCTGCCCCAACGCGCCTGGGAGCCAGAACCGTTACGCTGGCTGGCCATTAGCACCCGCTATCGCATCATGGGCTGGACCGATGCGGCCGAGGCGGCCGGCCGACCTTCGGTCCGGCGCTGGAACCGGATATTGGGAATGTTCCCGGGCTAAGAGGGCGAAAAACCAGAGCCTAACCCCGCCGCATCAATGGCCGCCGCAATCAAATCCGGTCTTCCGGTAGAAGGAAAATGCACGCCGGAAACACCCGGCATGGCCGCAATGGCCTGAAGCGTTTCAGCACACAGGGCCACGCCTTCTGCTTCCTGATCATCCGCATCCCCCAAACGCTGCAATACGGTTTCGGGTATTAACGAATCGCCCATTTCCCGGCGCATCCACTCAGCGGTCTTGAGATCAGGAAATGGCGTAAGGCTGACCACCACCGCGTAGCGCCAGGTCAGCTTGGCGGAGACCAGCCGCTGCAACCAGTGCTCGAGCAGCGCCAGGTCATAGCAGACCTGTGTCTGCATAAACTGTGCGCCAGCCTCACTGCGGGCCACGAGGCTTTCCGCAGCCCATTGCTCACCGGCACGATGCACCTGGGCGCCCGTGCCGATGAAGAAATTCGGCGTGCCCTCTTCCTCACTCAGTTCATGGGCAAGGGCAATCAACTCCTGGCCACTAAGGTCAAACACGGTGCTCGCATGCAGCGCATGTTCGCGGGGCAAACGACGCCCGCGCCCGAGCATCAGGCTTTCGACACCCAGTGCCCGCAGCCCCAGCAAATCACTGAGCAGGGCAATACGGTTGCGGTCCCGGCAGCTCAAAAGCGGCACCGCATCCATGCCCGCACCCAACAACAGGCTGGCTGCGGCCAAAGGTGACATATGCACCCAGGCCAGGGGATTGTCCGGCACCTGCATGGCATGCACCCGCGTCAGGAACAGCTGAGCCTGCTGGCGCACATCCGCCGCCGTGGATTTGCGCTGTAAGGCCAGTTCGGCGCTCAGGGCCAACTCTGGCCCCAGCAGCGCACGACGAAATGCACCGCCGGGGTGTTCCCTGAGATCACTGGAATCGGTCATGGACGTTCTGCTCTCTACTTAAGGCACCAGCAGCCGGTCAAACCAATCCATATGGCGCTGGAGCGAGTCCGCCGTCATGGAGGGTGTATCGATGCCGTGGTACTCACCGGGATAAACGATTAGCTGCGTCTCCACACCCAGACGGCGCAGGGCGAGATAAAGCTGTTCGGAGTTGATGATCGGCACGTTCCAGTCCTGGTCGCCGCTGAGCACCAGCGTGGGTGTGGTGACCTTATCCAGCGCATAAAAGGGGGAAGCCGCCGCATAGCGCTTGGCCGCCTCCGGCTCCCAGGGTTTGCCAAACTCGGTTTCCCACCACAGCACATACTGATCATGGCCGTAGTTGGCGGAATATTGCGTAACGCTGGCACCCGTGGCCGCGGCCTTGAAACGGTCCGTAACGGTAATCAGGTGATTGGTCAGAATGCCGCCGTAGGACCAGCCCATGACACCCAGGCGCTCCGCATCGGACCAACCCCGGGCGATGGCTTCGTCGACCACCGCCATCACATCCATGGCGGCCAGCTTGTTCCAGTCACCAAAAATGGCCACGCAGTAGTCATAGCCCCGTCCCGTGGAACCGCGCGGATTCGGCAACAGCACCACATAACCCTGCGCTGCCAGCAGCTGCGGCCCGGCGCTGAAGGCGTAGTCATATTGCGATTGCGGCCCACCGTGGATATCCAATACGGTGGGATAGGCACGACCCGGCGTATAGCCCGGCGGCAACACCGCCAGACTCTCCACCGTGGTGCCATCTTCTGTGGTGGCCGTAAAGGCTTCCACCTGTCCCAGTTGCAGTTCCGCCAGCAGCGCCTTGTGGGTGAACGTCAGCTGCTGCAGACCGTTTGAATCCAGCCGGAACAGTTCGCCCGGCAGATCGGGACGGCTGAGCTGCACCGCTAGCTGGCCGTCGCTGCCTTCATGCCAGGCATACACGACGTTGCGGCCCTGAATAAGGCGCTCCGGGGCACCCCCGGTCACCGCCACGCGTCCCAGCACCTGCTGCCGATTGTCTTCGAACAGGAACAGAATGCTGTCACCAGCGCGGCTGAAGCGGGGCGCATAGACAGGACGATCCAGCGCTTCGGTGAGCAGTTGCGGTACGCCCCCGGTCACCGGTGTCAGGGCCAGGTGCGGTGTTTCATAGTAGGGCGTTTCCGGATTGATGGTGGTGCGATGCACGATCATTTGCCCATCCGGGCTCCAGGCCGGTGCGCTGTCACTGCCCGCGCTGCGTGTTATGCGCCGGGGCTCATGGACACCCGCTTCCGGCACCGCTGCGGGAATCACAAAAATATCGGTATCTTCAGAAAGATCCGGCTCCTCAACCCGCTTACTGACGAAAGCCAACTGCTGGCCGTCAGGTGACCAGACCGGGGCGCTGTCATCAAAGTCGCCGCCCGTCAGTGCATGGGCCTTGCGCTCGTCCAGGTCGAAGCGGTAGAGGTGGTTCCGGCGCCGGTCCAGATAGCCGGTGTAATCTTCCTTGAAGTAGATGCGGTCGATGACGATGGGACGGGCCTTGTGCTCAAAATCTTCCTCCGCTGCCACAGCGGCGGCATGCTCCGCTGACAGATCCTGCAGCACCAGCACCAGCGACTGACCATCGGGTGACCAGGCAAAATCCTGCACCGATTGCGGCGTGGCAGTGAGTTGCTCCGCCTCGCCACCATAGCGATTCAAGAGCCAGACCTGAGTACCGCCACCGTTTCGGGCGGAGAGAAAGGCCAGGTAGCGACCATCCGGGCTCCAGCGTGGCATCCAGGAACTGTGATCACTGGCGGTCATAGGGATGGGCGTGCCACCGGCCATCGGTAGCATCCAGATGCGGCTGGCAGACTCATCGGCATCCAGGTCTGTCCGGGAGACCGTATAGGCCAACCAGCCACCTTCCGGACTCACCTGGGGTTCAGACACGCTGGCAAGGGCAAAGTAGTCGGCGAGCACCATGGGGCGCGGCCCCTGGGCCGCCGCCAGGGAGGCCCATAGCGCTGTCAGAATGAGCATGGCCTGCGAAAAAAAAGCGTTCATACGGACTCCGGAAGACGTTTTCGACTTGCGGCTCTATTTAGCCTGCACTAGGGTCGAGAGTCTAGCCGCATCCTGCATGAGGAACACCCATGACGCGTTCAGCCTGTCTGTACCTGCTCTGCACCCTGCTCGGCCTGCCATCAACACTGGCTGCAGAGTCTGCACCGACACTGCCCAATCAACTGGAACTGCGTGAGATCGGGCCCTGGCGTGGCGGTCGTGTCACGACCGTTAGCGGCGTGCCCGGTGATCCCATGCGCTATTACATGGGCGCCGCAGGCGGTGGCGTCTGGCGCACGATCAATGGCGGTGCCAGCTGGGAGAATCTTAGCGATGGGCATTTCCGGGTGGGCACCATTGGCGCCATCGCCGTGGCGCCTTCCGACCCAAAGGTATTGTGGGTAGGCACCGGAGAGGCACCGATTCGCGGCGTCACCACCAGCCACGGTGACGGTGTCTGGCGCTCGGTGGATGAAGGCGCCAGCTGGACGCACCTGGGCCTCAAGGATGCGGGACAAATCTCACGCATCAAGGTGCACCCGCAGGATCCGGACACGGCCTGGATTGCCGTGCAGGGGCAGATCTGGGGCCCTTCCGAGCAGCGCGGGATCTTTAAAACCACCGACGGCGGGGCGAGCTGGGCGCATGTACTGAAGGTCAATGCCAGCACCGGCGCCGCCGACCTGGCCATGGATCCCAACAACCCGGACCATCTGTATGCTGCACTTTGGCACCACGGTCGCACACCCTGGTTCATCCTTTCCGGTGGCGAGGGCGGCGGCATTTACAAATCCACCGACGGTGGCAGCAGCTGGCGCCAGGTCACAGCCGGCCTGCCCACTCTGGTCGGCAAAATCGGACTCGACCTTGCCGCCAGCATGCCCTCACGCCTGTACGCCATCGTGGAGGCGGAACTGGGGCTTGGCGGACTCTATGTCAGCGATGATTTCGGGGAACAATGGCGCCTGGTGAACGGACGACGGGTGCTGCATAGCCGACCCTGGTACTACAACCACATCACGGTTGACCCCACCGATGCGGACACCGTGTGGGTGCAGAACGTTCCGCTTATGAAGTCCACTGACGGCGGCGTCAGCTTTGAACGCATCTCCACGCCGCATGTGGACCATCATGACCACTGGATCAACCCCGATAACCCCCTGAACATGATCAGTGGCAATGACGGCGGCGGCACCATCACCTATGACGGGGGGGAGACCTGGTCAAGCCAGCTCAACCAGCCCACGGCCCAGTTCTACCGGGTGATCGCTGACCGGCAGCAACCCTTTCGCATCTATGGCGGTCAGCAGGACAACACCACGCTATCGATTGCCAGCGCCAGTGCGACCGGCGGCATCGGCGCGGATGACGCCTATGACGTGGGCGGCGGCGAATCCGCGCATATTGCGTTCGACCCGGACCAGCCCACCCGCGTCTACGCCACCACCATCAACAACACGCTGACGGAATATGACCACAGCAATAACCATCAGCGCTCCATCGTGCCCTATCCGGAACATGTGTATGGCATGAACAGTCGGGACCTCAAGTACCGCGCCAACTGGAACGCTCCCGTACTGGTCTCAGCTCATGACCCCAGTGTGATTTATTACGGCACCCAGCTGTTGCTGAAAAGCACCGACCGCGGCCGCAACTGGCGAGAAATCAGCCCGGACCTGACCCGTAACGAGCCGGAAAAGCAAGGCCTCAACGGCGGCCCCATTACGCCGGAGAACGTGGGTGCGGAATTTTATAACACGCTGTTTTATCTGGCCGAGTCCCCGCAGAGCGCCGGTACCATTTGGGCTGGCGCTGATGACGGCCTGATTCACTTAACGCGGGACGACGGCGATAGCTGGAGCGCCATAACCCCCGCCGAGGCACCGGAAGGACAGGTCAACGCCATTGAACTCAGCCCGCACAGGGACGGCAAGGCCTACTATGCCCTGACGCGCTACAAGCTCAACGATTTCAAACCCTATATCTATCGCACCGGGGATTTTGGTCAGAGCTGGCAGCGCATTGATGGTGGCCTGCCGGACGACAGCTTTGTGCGGGTAGTGCGTGAAGACCCGCGGCAAGAAGGCGTGCTGTATGCGGGCACGGAACAGGGCCTGTGGCTGAGCTGGAATGAAGGCAAGGACTGGCAAGCCTGGCAGATGAATCTGCCCCCCGTACCCATCACGGACCTGACCATTGCGGATGACAGCCTGGTGATCGCCACCCAGGGCCGGGGCTTCTGGATTCTTGACGATCTCGCCCTGCTGCGGCAGATGCAGCAGCCCCTGGCCGACAAGCCGCTGCACCTGTTTCAGCCGCAAGACGCGCAGCTGGGACTGGAGTGGTCTGCCGCTGGCGATTTCGAAGGCAGCAACCCACCGGCCGACCTGGTGCTCAGCTACAGCATTGGTGATGAAACAGCGCTGCCCATCGTGATTGAAATACTCGATAGCGCCGGCCAGACCCTGCGCCGCTATGGGAGCGAGGAAGGTGATTTTGAGCGCTGCCGCCTGGCCAATATGGATCTGCGTTCACCGTTCACCATCGACTATCCCGGCACTGGCAAGGGCCTGCACCAGTGGCACTGGGATCTGCGCCGCGCACCGCTGAAATGTATCGATAACGCACGCATTTATGTGGGGCATAGCGGTGCCTTCCTGCCACCCGGCAACTACCAAGCCCGCATCACGCGCGGCGCTGAGAGCGCCAGCGTAGGCTTCACGCTGCGGGGCGACCCGCGACAAGCCGCCAGCGCGTCCCAGTGGCAGGACTGGGAGAGCGAGATCACGGAATTGACCCGCCTGTTCAATGACATCACCGGCGCCATTGAAAGTGTGCGCGCAGATCACGACGAGCTGGAACAGTTGCTCATGGCCCGACGTGTACCAGCCAGCGAGGGAGCGGACGCACTGGCGGCCCTCAAAAACTGGGAACGCAGCGTCACGCAGCTGAATTTCGATACCTACGAGGATGAAGATAGCTGGCCGACCCTCATTGACGGTCAGGTGGCCACGCTCCTGAGCGCCGTGAGCAGCGCCGGAGCACCGGTGTCGCCGGGTGCCAGAGAGCGGCAGCAGGACCTGTCGAAAGCCTGGGCAGGTCATCGTTCGGAACTGACCCGCATTCGCAAACAACTCATGAAAGTGATGCGGGTGGCCACCGATATGACCGCCACCAGTAACAGCCAGACCCGCTAAATAAAAAGCGGGCCGGAAAACCGGCCCGCTCGGCGTGCTGACAGCCCCGTGCAGGGGTCCAAGCGGGTTCAGGAAGCGATGGATTTACCGCTGGAGCCGAGGTCCTCAAAAGCCTCCTGCAGTCGCGTGACAATACCCTGTTCGGCCAGGCGCAGGTATTTACGCGGGTCGTAAAACTTTTTGTAGGGCGTGCCGTCGTCCGGATCGACCTGATAGAGAAAGGCCTTGGCATGCTCGCTCACGAAAGCGCCGACCTCCTTGGAAAAGGCGAACTGCGTGTCCGTATCAATGTTCATCTTGAAGACCCCATAGCCAACCGCTTCTTCAATCTTGGCCTTCTCGGAACCAGAGCCACCGTGGAACACCAGATGGAGCGGATTCGGACCGGTGTTGTGCGTCTGCTGCACCAGTTCCTGCGAGTTGCGCAGAATCTCCGGACGCAGCTTTACATTGCCCGGCTTGTAAACCCCATGCACATTGCCGAAGGACGCGGCCACGGAGAAGTGACCGATATGATTGAGCCGGTCATAAGCCTGCAGAACGTCTTCCGGCTGCGTGTAGAGCTTGGAGTTATCAGCCGCTTCGTCAAACTCGGAGCCAATCCCATCTTCTTCACCACCGGTGACCCCCAGTTCGATTTCCAGTGACATGTCCAACTTGGCCATGCGCGTCAGCATACGCTCGCACTCGGACAGATTGAATTCGATGGGGTCCGCTGACAGATCCAACATGTGTGAGCTGAACAGGGGTTTGCCATGCGCCTCGTAGTATTTCTCGCCTTCATCCAGCATGGCCTCGACCCAGGGAATCAGGGGCTTGTTGGCATGGTCCGTGTGCATGGCCACACAAATGCCATAGTGCTCCGCCAGCAGGTGAGCGTGCTGGGCCGCGGCAACGGCGCCCTGCACCTTGGCTGTGAAGCCATCAGGCATGCCTGCTCCGGCATAAAAGGCAGCGCCGCTGTTGGACAGCTGCAGAATGACGTCAGAACCCGCCTTGGCCGCGGCTTCCATGACCGCGTTGAGGCTATTGGTGCTGACCACGTTAACGGCGGGCAATGCGTAGCCGCCGGCTTTGGCGGCCTCGACGAGGGTGCGGTAACCATCACCGGTCACCACGCCTGGCTTAAGGCTGTGTTCGCTCATGGGATTATCTCTGGCGTTATCGAAATGGGATGCACAGCATAAAAGGCATTGACCCATGAGAAAAGAACTGCGAGGCGAAAGGAGCGTTTTTTAGTCTGCGGGCACATAAAAAAACCCGCGCCAGTGGCGCGGGTCCTTTATTCCGATCAGTATCTTATGTCTTAAAAGGAATAACCGATACCAAACTGCAGCGTCGAATCATCTTTAGACGCGCCGGCCGCAGGATCGGTTTCATAGTCATAGCGCAGCGATACATTGGCGTAGAGATCGTCAATGATGTCGAAGCGTAAACCGGTAGTGGTTTTCAGAATCAGGTTATCAACCCCGTAGAACTGCTGGGTAAAGTTCTGGTTATGAAACAATTCCACTCCATCCCAGAGCTTCTGCGTGTAACGCAGCATCCACAGACCCACCGCACCACTTTCTGAAACGCCTGCCACTTCCTCATCCGAATAGCCAACGCCGATGGAGAAGGTCAGGAAACGGTGCGCATCATCAAACAGGTCGCGACCGAACAGGAGACCGGCCGTGTAACGATGATCCAGCTCGCGAATGGGATCACGCTCATAGGAGAAGGATCCCCCCATGTACCAGGGATCAGCAAAAATCCAGTTGTAGGCGTAATTCAGTAGGTCCTGCTCCTTGGTATCAACGCCGTCTGTTTCCTCGCGGCGGAAGGTCAGGTCACCGAGATGACGGTGATCGCCGACTTTCAAATTACCGGCCGCGAACAGCAGCGTGTTGCGTGAATCCGTGTTACCACTGTTGACCGTGGAGTTGAAATCCACATTGGCGCCCCAGTCGAAATACTCATCAGGTTTTGAAGAGCGCGCAATGTCCGTCAGCACGATGGGACGTTCAACGCCATCGACAATCGCTACCTGCTCACCGGCAGCATTCACTCCGAGCTGCGCGTCGATCACCGTGGCATCGTCCAGCTCAGTCTCGAAAGACTCACTCAGTTCAATGGTCTCTACCGCCGCCAGATCAACCGCGAACTCACTCGCGTAGCTGGGCTCGATGTAGACATCATCGCCATCGATAAGGGAAATCTTTCCGGTGATCACATCACCGCTTTTCATGACGATCTTGTCCTGAGCAAAGACCGTCTGGACCGATGCCAGGGTCAGACAAAGAAAGATCAGCGCATTTCGCTTGCTTAGATTCATGGTTACGTCCATTGGCCGTAGTAGCTGAAGATAGCTGCGATTATCCCAAATTCTGCCGGGACGCGATAGCACGGCGGCGCGCCAGCAAACGCTCGAGAACAGCGGCAGCCAACAAGCCCAGCAACGCAAAGGCAGCGAGAAAGCGGAACAGATTCTGGTGGCCCGCCAAACCCGGCGAGGCATCGAGGATCACGCCGCCAAAGTAATTAACGAATATGTCCGGTGTATAGCCCACCACGGAAACAATGCCCACCGCCGTGCCGGTCAAACTGGCGGGCACGCCACCTTCCTCAAACAGGGCGTAGTAAAGCGCGCGCAAACCGAACATGACCAGACTGCCCGCCAGCACATTGGTCCACAGAACCCACACCAGATCAGGCGCCGGTACCAGCACGGCAAACAGGGATTGGGATAAAAGTAGCAATGCGAAACACAGCACGGTCATGCGCGAGACCAGTAGGCGGTCACCCAGCAGGCCAAAGGTCAGGGCACCCACGGGACGCGCCCAGGCACCGACCGCCGATAAATGGGCCGCTTCCACTTCGGAAAGGCCAAAGGTTTCAACCGCGTAAAGGCCGTAGTAGTCATAGCCCTTGTAAGCGACGTAGGCACAGATCACAACCATGGCGATCAACCAAACCACGGGCAGGCGCAGCGCCCGCCCGATATGATGGAGCACCGGCTCAGACTCCGGGTCCCACCGGCGTGCCGCTGAGCCCGGCTCCGGGATGGCGAACCAGACAAAGACGCCCGCCAGGAAGGTCGCGAGCGTATAGATGTGGATCACTAGAATCATCGCAGCCTTGCGCTCCTGAAAAGAGGCCGCCGCATAGCCTTCGGGAAAGGACCAGGTGAACAAGGCCGCGCCGAGGGAGGCCATGGCGGCTGCCAGCACACCGCGCCCCGCATCCAGCAGGCCAAAAGCGCGCCCCTGCGTTTCATGGCCACCCCATTCCCGAGTCGCGCGGATCAGCGCAGCCCAGAACAGCAAAATCGAAGTAATTCCAAAAAAGCCCCAAAGCCATCGGCTTTCCTGAAAACCGGGCAGGCTCGTCATGTAGAGACCGCCGGCTGCGGTGGTCCAGAGAGAAAGCGCCAGCAGTTTACGGGCAGAAAACCGATCCGCCAGCGGGCCGCCGGGCACATAGGCGAGCATGGCGACCACCCCATAAACGGCCATGGCCGTACCCAGCTCCGTATTGGTCAGGCCAAATGTTTCCAGCACCGTGGGGCGAAAAAAACGGGTGATGGCGAAGGGCAGGAGATAAACCGCCTCGCCGGCTACGATGAGGCCGAGCAAGGTCAGTATTCGTTGGCGCGAGCGCTGGGAGGAAATAGGCTATTCCATCCGTGTTAAATCAGCCCGTACCCTAACACAGGATCAGCCACGCACTACCGGTCTGGAGCGCGGTGCTTCAGCGCACCAAAATCAGCACCGCTGGGCTGCTGAAAGAGCCGCAGGCCAAACTCGGGGACGATGGCGCAGATGTGGTCAAAGATGTCGGCCTGTACGCCCTCGTAACGAACCCAGTCCGTGTCATTGGTGAAACAGTAAATCTCTATCGGCAGACCGTCATTACCCGGCTGCAACTGGCGCACGATCAGCGTGAGCTCATCGTGGATGGCGGGGTGGTGACGCAGATAGGCAATGATGTAGGCCCGCAAGGTACCGATATTGGTCAAGCGCCGGAAATTCACATCACTGGCTGCATCCCCGCCGATCCCGTCATTGTAGGTTGCCAACTCTTCCTGCTTGCGCTTGAGGTAGTCCTGTAGCAGCTGAAATTGCCCCAGCCGTTCAATTTCTGCAGCTGTGAGAAAGCGAATGGAATTCACATCGATACGGATAGAACGCTTGATGCGACGGCCGCCTGCTTCCTGCATGCCGCGCCAATTTTTAAAGGAGTCCGCGACCACTCGATGGGTCGGAATTACGGTGATGGTTTTGTCCCAGTTTTGTACCGTAATGGTATGCAGGGCCACGTCGACCACATCGCCGTCAGCACCAAAGTGAGGCAGTTCCAACCAGTCACCAACACGAATCACCTTTTGGCTGGTGAGCTGAATGCTGGCGGCGAGAGAGAGCAAGGTGTCCTTGAACACGATCAGCAGCACCGCGGTCATGGCGCCGATACCACTGAGCAGAATTACCGGTGATTGATCGACCAGCGCAGAGACCACAAGGATGCCACCGATCAGGTAAACCGCCAGCTGTCCCAATTGCACAAAGCCCTTGATGGGCCGTTCGCGGCTTTCCGGACGCAGCGCGTAAATATCATTGGCAGCGCTCAGTGTTGCGGTCAGCGCCAGCGACAGGGACAGCACCAGCCAGCCATGCGCCACGTTCGCTAACACACGTGCAACACCCACCCCGAGATTCGGAACCAGATGCAAACCGTACATAATGACCAGCGCCGGCATGACCCAGGCCAGGCGATGAAACACCTTGTTGCGGATCAGCGCATCATCCCACTCGGTCTGGGTACGGCTGGCCACGCGCGTTATGATGGCCAGCAACAAATGCTTGGTCAGTAGGTCAGCGACCAGCGCCAACAGCAGCAATACCACCAGACCGATAATGGACGGCGCCAGCGGATGGAGGTTGTGTAGCGATTCAAGCATGCCAGGGCACTCGGGGAAATATCCCGCAAGCGTATAGATCGTGGCTTAAAGTGCAAGGTGTCGCCGCCGCA
>JAOZKI010000027.1:18434-24713 GCA_029935455.1 Lysobacterales bacterium
GCCGCTAACCGCTGTGAGAGAAACTCATGCGCCCAGCGCCAGCCATGGGCTAGGCTGGGCGCTAGCAGGGAGTAACAGCATGACCGCAGACGCCAGCAGCAGCGATTCAGAAACAGTAGATCCAGCCGCCATGCTGGCGCGTTTCGAGCAGCGCTTTGGCCATGCGGGCCAATTGCTGCGCGCACCGGGCCGAGTCAACCTCATCGGCGAACATACAGACTACAACGATGGCCTCGTGCTACCCATGAACACGGGACTTTACACCTATCTGGCACTGGCGCCTCGCCGGGACCGCAAGCTCCACGCCTATGCAGCCAGCCTGGACCAGCTCGCCATGATTGATCTCGACGGCCCGTGTCCTGACGCCGGTTGGATGCGCTATGTCTGGGGCGCTGCCCATATGACGGAAGCGCAGGGTCTGGCCCTGCCCGGTTTTGACCTCCTCATTGAAGGCAACTTGCCGCTGGGCGGCGGGCTGAGCTCATCCGCCTCCCTGCTGTCCACGCTTCTGCTGGGTTTTACCCGGACGCTGAAACAAAGCTTCAGCCCCGTCTCCATTGCCCAACTGGCGCAACTGACCGAAAACGAAGTGATCGGCGTGCAGGCCGGCATCATGGACCCTTTCGTCATTAACTGCTGTCCCCGTGCCCATGCGCTGCTGCTGGATTGTCGCGACCTGAGCCATGAGAGCTATCCCTGGCCGAACCATTGGCCGCTGCTGCTGGTTGACAGCGGCGTGCGTCATGAACTGGCGGACGGCGCCTACAATCAACGGCGACAGCAGTGCGAGGCCGCCGCTCAGGCACTGGGTGCCGACTCGTTGCGCGCCATGGATAAGACGCAGCTTGAGTCCCTGTCAGGCACGCTATTGGGTCGGCGCGCACAGCATGTGCATGCGGAAAACCAGCGCGTAAGCCATGCGGTTCACTGTTTGCAAAATGGCGATATATTTGGACTTGGGCAGCTGCTGGACGCTTCCCATGCCAGTCTGCGTGACGACTTTGAGGTGAGTTGTGCAGCAGTTGATAAGCTGGTCTCGTTGGCGCAGGACACGCCGGGCGTACTCGGAGCACGCATGGTAGGCGGTGGCTTCGGCGGTTGTGTGCTGATGCTGCTGGCACCGGACCGCGCCAGCGCGGCCGAGCAGCATGTGCTGGCGGAACTAGAACGGCAACAGGGTGCGGCGCCCTGGCATCACCGCGTCGTCCCGGCCGATCCAGCCGGCACCTGCCCCCGCTAGCGGCCGCGCCGAGCCAGCGATTCAGCCGGCGCTTGCCGTACCGGGAGCGCCGATAACGCCGGTTTCCTCGATACGCTGCGTGGGCACGAAACCGCGGAAATCCACCTTCGCACGGAAGGTGTATTCGAGACGGTCCAGAGTTTGCTCACCACTGCCGAGGCGGGTAAAAAACCGCAGTAGCTGCAGCGCATTCAGACCCGCCTCCACCGTCACCACTTCTTCCGAGTAAGCCTGAATTACCGGCACATCGCTGGTCACACCGCTCAGTAATTCCACATCCTGTACCAGCACCTCATAGCTGATACCGGCGATATCTAGGGGCTCGGCGTTGGGATTTTGCACCCGCAGATCGATCCGGAAGCGCGGTGCCCCGGTCTGGCCCGCAGCACTATGGACACCGTCCAAAATGATCTTGGGCGGGTCTTGCTGATAGGACGTACCGGCGCAGCCAGCGAGAAACAAGGCAACAGACAACAAGAGAAAACGAAGCATGGCGGCCATCAGACGGAAAAGAGAAAAAAGTGTAGCATGACCGGCCTGACCATCAGAAAGCCCGCGCGACGACCCATTCATGCATGACACCACCCGCACACGTGAACCCTGGGGCGAGGCAGAGAAAGTCGCCTGGAGGGCCCGGCAGCAGGTGCAGCGTTCTTATAAAGAACTGGTCCTGGATCGCATTGAAGCGCTGACAGCGCGCTTTCACGTGCAGCAGACCGGTAGCTTGTCCTACGACCCGAGTCGCTACCCTCTGTTTCTTCTGCGCAGCCGTGACTGGTCCGCTGCACGACCCACGGTGCTGATTACCGGCGGTGTCCATGGTTATGAAACCAGCGGTGTGCTGGGCGCACTGCAATTTATGGAACGGGACGCTGGGGACTACCTGGGGCGGGTGAATCTGGCCTGCGTACCCTGCGTTAGTCCCTGGGGCTTTGAGACCGTCAACCGCTGGAACCCGCTAACTCTGGACCCGAACCGTTGTTTCTATAAGAACAGCCCGGCGGAAGAAAGCGCCGCACTGATGCAGGTCGTAGCCAGTCTGGCAACGCCGCTGCTGGTGCACATGGACCTGCATGAAACCACCGACACGGACAATACCGTCTTCCGTCCGGACCGTGCGGCCCGTGACGGCGTGGATGAGGACCTCTGGCACATCCCCGACGGTTTCTACACGGTTGGCGACTCGCGCAACCCGCAAGCCGAATTTCAGCGTGCGATTATTGACTCCGTGCGCAAGGAAACCCACATCGCTCCGCCCGACGATCAGGGCTGCCTCATTGGCAAGCCACTGGAACAGGAAGGGGTCATTAATTACGACGCACAGGGGCTGCATTTGTGCACCGGCTTTACCCGTGCCCACTATGCAAGCACCACCGAGGTCTATCCGGACAGCCCGCGCACCAATCCGGCCGCTTGCATTCGGGCCCAGGTCGCAGCGGTACGCGGCGGCGTGGACTATGCCCTTGCCGCTTTGGAGAATCACTGAAACAGGCTAATCTCCCCCGGGGCGTACCCCATGAAATCACAAGAAGAGATCACAACCATGTCCGAAACCGCAAAAATCATTCTTGGCAGCCTGCTGCTGACCGGCGCGTTTGCCCACCCGGCGCAGGCCGTAGAATCGACCGAGGCGGCCACCCCGGCCGCCGCCTTGTCCGCAGATGGCTGGATCAGCCTGTTCGATGGCCAAACGCTGAACGGCTGGATTCCCAAGGTGCGCGGTTATGAAACCGGCCTTAACCCCCTGCAAACTTTTCGGGCGGAGAACGGCGTACTCAGCGTGAACTACGCGGGCTATGACGCGTTTGAAGATCGCTTCGGACATCTGTTTTACGAACTGCCCTACTCGCATTATCGCCTGCGACTGGAATACCGCTTCACCGGCGCTGCGATCCCCGGCACACCGGGCTGGGCCATCCGCAATAGCGGTGCCATGTTACACGCCCAGGCACCCGGCTCCATGAACCCCGATCAGGATTTCCCCATCTCCATTGAATTCCAGTTTCTTGGTGGGCTCAGCGACGGCCAGGCGCGCCCGACGGGCAACCTTTGCACGCCCGGCACCCATGTGGAGCTGCAAGGCGTGTTGACGGAAGAGCACTGCATCAACTCCCGTTCGCCCACCTTTCATGGCGACCAGTGGGTAATGGCCGAGGCCATCATGCTGGGCAGCGAACGGGCAGAGCACCTCATTAATGGCGAGTCCGTGCTCACCTATGGCGGCTTGATGACGGGTGGCGGCGTGGTATCAGGCCATGATCCGGAACTGAAGCCAGAACGCGCGCCCCTGGCCCAGGGCTATATTGCCTTGCAGAGCGAGGGACACCCGATCGAGTTCCGTAATATTCAATTGCTGAACCTGAAGGGCTGCATGGATCCGGAAGCCGATGCCTACCGGCCCCACTTCACCGTTAGCGACCCGAGCGCCTGCGCCGACTAGCGGCGCTTAGTGCGGTGCCCAGTCGCGGTCGTCTTCATCACGGGTCATGCAAGGATCGTAGCGACCGGGAATCGCCACATAGACCAGCGCCTGGGTGCAGCCCACCTCGGAGGTAAAATAGCCGAATACCGTCAGTTCCTTCAGCATGCGGAAGGCATGGGCCATGGTGCCGTCTTCCCGATCCTGCTCAAAAGCGTGCTGCTGGGCATCGAAATGCTCTACCACGGCCAGCTGTCTTTCCGCGGGCAGATCCATAAAGCCCAGGCCTTCCGTGCTCAACGCGTAGGCTTCCAGTTCGTCCATACCCGCCCGAAAATGCGCCTGCTCGGCTGGCGTGTACATGTCGGTCACCATGAGCGCCAGAAACGGCCCCACGCCGGCCGCACGCGCACCCGGCGTGTCCGTATCGGGCAGAATCGTATCCGCTACCGCATCCAGCCAGGCGATATGCTCGGCACTGAAATCCGCTTCCGCAAAGGCGAGCGCGCGACGCGCTTCCGCCGTAGCCGGCACCGTCAGACTCAATAACCCGGCACCACCGGTTAGGGCGGTGCCACCGAGCACCAGGGTGGCCGCGCGCAGCGCCTCGCGGCGCGAAAGGGTGGTTTGCGTACTCATAGGTTGCGCCTCTTGAGTTCTTCAACCGCGTAATCAGCGGCTCTGGCGGTAAAGGCCATATAGGTCAAAGACGGGTTCTGACAGGCATTGGAGGTCATGAAGGAGCCGTCGGTCACGAACACGTTTTTCGCATCCCAAACCTGATTCCACTCGTTCAGTACCGATGTGGCAGGATCCCGTCCCATACGCGCCGTGCCCATCTCATGGATGCCCATGCCAGGCCAGTAGCCGCTGTCCCAGGTATGCACGTTCCGGGCACCCGCCGCCTCCAGAATCTCCGCCATATCGTCCATCATGGCCTTGCGCATCAGCTGCTCGTTTTCCTTCATTTCACAATCAATAGCCAGCACCGGCATGCCCCATTTGTCCAGTCGCTCCTCGTCCAGCCAGACACGGTTTTCATGGTAGGGCAGCATCTCACCAAAAGCAGTTGCACCAATGCTCCAGCCACCGGGGCGACTCATGGCGTCTTTGAACTTACCGCCCACGCCCAGCTCTGCCACGGCCCGGCTCCAGCCGTCCCGCCCGGCACCGCCCTGATAACCAAAGCCGCGGAGAAAGTCGCGCTTATCAGCACCAATATTCTGGAACCGGGGAATATAGAAACCAGTGGGTCGACGACCGTAAGTGGTCTTGTCCGTAAAACCGTCGATATTGCCGGAGGCGCCGAGACGGAAGTGATGGTCCATCAGGTTATGACCCAGTTCGCCGGAGCTACTGCCCAGGCCACCCTCCCACTCGTCACGGGCGGAACGCATGAGCAACCAGGTGGAGTTCAGCGTCGAGGCACATACAAAAATAATGCGCGCCTTGAACTCGCGGGTTTCCATGCTGAGTGCGTCAGTGACGCGCACGCCGGTGGCCTTGCGCGTGTTGCGGTCATAGATCAGCTCGGAAACGATGGAATAGGGTTGCAGCGTCAGTCGCCCGGTGGCCATGGCCGCCGGCAACGTTGAGGACTGGGTGCTGAAATAGGCGCCATAGGGACAGCCAAGCCAGCACTTATTCCGGTACTGACAGGGCGCCCGGCCCGGCAGGGCTTGGGTCAGGTTGGCGTTGCGCCCGGGAATGATGCGCCGTGTGCTGCCCAGACTGGACGCGCTGAGCTTGCCCGCCGCCCACTCCTCGACACAGTTAAGGGGCATGGCCGGCTGGAATTCCCCATCCGGCAACTGCTCCATGCCTTCTTTCGATCCGGCGATGCCGGCAAAGCGCTCAACATAGTCGTACCAGGGCGCAATCTCTTCGTAGCGCACCGGCCAGTCCACGGCCACGCCCTCTTTGGCATTGGCCTCAAAATCCAAGGGCCCGAGCCGATAACTCTGGCGGCCCCAAAGCAGCGAACGACCGCCAACGTGATAGCCACGAAACCAGTCGAAGCGCTTGACCTCCGTATAGGGTGAATCCTGGTCCGAGGCCCACCAGTCCAGGTTTTTCTCGTTCAACACATAGTCGCGCTTGAGTACCGGATAGGCCTCCTCCATGGCCAGGGTCGGACGACCCCGATGCGCAAAGTCCCAGGGATCCTTGCTGGCATTGACGTAGTCCTTGATATGCTCGATGTTCTTACCGCGCTCGAGCATGAGTACCCGCAGTCCTTTTTCTGTCAGTTCCTTGGCGGCCCAGCCGCCAGAAATCCCGGAACCAACCACAATCGCATCGTATTCATTATGGGTTTTCGACATGGTTTTATCCCGCGGCCCAACCGCCGCTCTTGCCCTTGTTTAGTTACGTTTTATGGGTTGTATTCAGGCCCCATAGCGCCTTGCAGAGGTCGCAGGCGAAGATGGCGATACCACACCGGATCGCCATGATCCTGAAGACCAATATGTCCACGGCGGCTCATGCCATAGTCCGGCCAGGCCCTGAACTTGCTGGCGCGCACGCGGGCCCGCCAATCCGCCGAACCCAGCGTATAACGCACGACCCGCTGACCATTCAGCCAGTGCTCAACCTCGTTGCCCAGCACGCGAATACGCAC
>JAOZKI010000027.1:24723-30170 GCA_029935455.1 Lysobacterales bacterium
CGCACCTGATTCCAGGATCCGGCCGGCCGCACCACACCGCGCGGCGCCGCGTAGAGGCCATAGGCAGCACCCGCCGATGTGAGCGCATCGGCGCCATCGCGGTGACCCGCATCATCCAGCACCTGCATCTCCGGCGCGCCCTCAAAGATGGCCGGCAAACCGGGCATGGCCAGATAAAAAATCCCGCTGTTACCCCCGGCGGACACCTTCCACTCCAGTTCCAGCTCAAAATCCGCGTAGCGCGCCACGGTCATCAAATCACCCTGACCGCCAGCACCATAGAGCGCGCCGTCAGTCACCTCCCAGCCGCCCGCGCCGTCTTCCGCATGATAGCCGCGCCAGCCAGCAAGCGTGCGGCCGTCGAACAGACTGATCCAGGGCTCGGCGCCCGGCTCAGCTGCCACCGGCGACGCGCCGCCGCCAAGCAGGCACCACAGCAGCCCGAGACCTGCCAGGCCAAGGAGCCGGTTGCTGGCGCGGCGTGCCCTCACCCCTGGCCCGCCTCCAAGGCCGCGTCTTCACTTGCGGCTGTCGCGGGCGGGTTGAAGGCAACGGCCAACAGCACGGCAGCCGCCACGGAAATGCCGGCTGGGATCAGGAACAGGGTCTTGAAGTCCGTTACGCCGTCTACGGTAAACACGGACTGCAAGAGCCAGGGCCCGACGCTATTGGCAATCAGGGCCCCCACGCCGAGAATCATGACGTTAAACAGGCCCTGGGCGCTGGAACGTGCATCTTTCGGGAAGTAAGCATCCACAAAAATATAGACGGTAGCGAAGAAGAAGGCGTAGCAGATGCCGTGCACCAGATTCACCAGCACGATCAGGCCCGTGTGCTCCGGCAGGTAGGCAAAGACCAGGAAGCGCAGCGCATAGCCGAGCACGCCGACCATGAGGGTGATCTTCCAGCCCAGGCGCTTCAGCGCCATACCCAGCACCAGCATGGTCAGAATTTCCGCGATCTGGCCGATGCTCATGACCGGCATGATCCAGTTACCCGGAATACCCACCTGCTCGCTGCCGAAGAAAACAGCGGCCCAGTTGAAATAGGCGTTGTGCACAAAGGAATCCGCCAGCGTCACCAGCCATAGCACCAGGATGTAGGGATGGCGCAGGAATTTGAACGCTTCCAGCCAGGCCAGCTTCTCCCCGCCGCCAGCCGCTGCCTTGCGCGCGGGGGTGTGCGGTAGAAACAGGGCAAAAAGCGCCAGCGCCAAGCCCGCAAAACCCGCCACGCGGAAGGTCCAGGGCGTGGCTGCGCGCAGCGCGTCACCGCTGAGACCATTGCTCAGAGCCGTACCCAGCCAGGCAATCAGACCATCGGGCTGGGCTGCTTCCACTGCGGCCCAGTCCACGAAGATGAAGGTGAAAGGCCAGGCGGCGAGAATCCAGCCAATGGTGCCACCCATGCGGATCGGACCAAACTGCGTCTGCGGGTCGGACAGATTCGCAAAGGCAATGGAGTTGGTAATCGAGATGGTGGGCACATAGAACAGGCAGTGCACCCACATGAGGATAAAGAAGGGCCAGAAGCTGGTGGTGAGGGTCAGTCCCAGCATGGCCAGACCACCGATGAGATGGCTAAAAGCGAGAAAACGCTCGGCGGCAAAGTTCCGATCGGCAAACTGGTTGCCGAAGAACATGCCAATAATCGCCGCCAGAGGAAAGGCGTTCAGAATCCAGGATTGCTCCGCCGGACTAAAGCCCAGGGTTGGCAGATAGCCGTAGATCATGGGCAGCCAGGCACCCCAGATAAAGAACTGCAGCAGCATCATGATAAACAGCCGCAGCTGCGGCGTGGGTGTGTTGCTCATGGAGCCTCTCCTGTTTTGTGGTGTCCGGCTCTAACCGGTATTAGTGCAAGCGGCGATCGACGCGCGCTTGAGATTCCTCATAACGGCCAGTTATGCTGCCCGCTCCCATAACAAAGAAATTGCCTTATGACCCAGCCCAAGCCCCTGTCCAGCCTGCTCAGCCGACGCGGCCTTCTGGCCGGCACCACGGCTCTGGGTGCGACCCTGCTGGCCGGCACCAGAGCCGTCCCAGCCGCCAGTGCCACCGGCCGCAGCGGCGCGCTGCAGCCGGGCATCCAGCTCTACACGCTGCGTGGTCCCATGGCCGACGACCCGATCGGTACGCTGACCGCAGTGGCCGGCATGGGCTATCGGGAAGTGGAATTTGCCGGCTACCATGGCCTGACGCCGGAACGTGTGCGCACGGTGCTGGCGGAACTGGGCCTGCGCGCACCAAGCACGCATATTCCCGCGCGCGAACTGCGTGACAACCCGCAGGCACTGATTGATCTGGCGGCGCAAATCGGCCATCACTGGCTGACCATTGGCTGGATCGACCCGGAGGACCGGCAAACGACGGCGGACTGGCGCGCCTGGGCGAAGGCCATGAATCGCGCTGGCGCCAGGGCCCGCGATGCCGGCCTGCGCGTGGCCTACCATAACCATGACTTCGAGCTGTTGCCCACCTCGGACGGCACGCTGCCCATGCAGGTACTGCTGGAGGAGACCGATGCAGAAACCGTGGATTTTGAGCTCGACTTTTACTGGGTGGCGAAAGCGGGACAGGACATTATCGAGGTGCTGTCGCAAGCTCCGGAGCGCTTTACCCTGGCCCACCTGAAAGACATGGACAGCAGTGGCGCCATGGCCGACCTGGGTCAGGGCGCCATCGACTTCAAGACCCTGCTGGCACAGCCCGCTGCGGCGCACATCGCGCACGGCTTTGTGGAACGGGACGACGCATCCGAGCCTTTCAAAAGTGCGGCCATCAGCCGCCAGGCTACGCGCTCGATTCTGACCCACCGGTAACAGGAGCTAGTCCTCCAGGCCCAGCATGCGGCGATTGCGCGCCGCGTCCGGCGCCGCGCCGGCAAAGTCGTCAAAGGCTTTGTCGGTGAGGCGAATCATATGATCGGCAATGAATGGCGCGCCCTCCGCCGCACCCTGTTCCGGATGCTTCAGGCAACACTCCCATTCAAGTACCGCCCAACCGTCGAAGCCATACTGAGCAAAACGGGAGAAGACGGCCCGAAAATCAATCTGACCGTCACCCAGGGAACGGAAGCGCCCGGGGCGCTCTACCCAGCCCTGATAGCCACCATATACACCACTGCGCCCATCCGGTCGAAACTCGGCATCTTTCACATGAAAGGCCCGGATGCGCTCATGATAGAGATCGATAAATTGCAGGTAGTCCATCTGCTGCAAAAGCAGATGGCTGGGGTCGTAGAGAATGTTGGCGCGCTCGTGCCCGCCTACCGCCTGCAGAAAGCGCTCAAAGCTGGCGCCATCATGCAGGTCCTCACCCGGGTGAAGCTCGTAGCAGGCGTCCACGCCGCAGTCCTCGAACACATCTAGCAGGGGCAGCCAGCGACGTGCCAGTTCCGCGAAGCCTTCTTCCACCAGGCCAGCCGGACGCTGCGGCCAGGGATACATGGTGTGCCACAGCAGGGCGCCAGAAAAGGTCGCGTGAGCAGTCAATCCCAGACGCTGACTGGCACGCGCTGCCATGGCCACCTGCTCAGCGGCCCAGGCTGCCTTGCCCGGTTCGTTGCCCTGCAGTTCCGGCGGCGCAAAGGCATCAAACATTTCCCCGTAGGCCGGGTGAACGGCCACCAGCTGACCCTGCAGGTGCGTAGAGAGTTCGGTGATGGCCACGCCGGCATCCGCGCAGACGCCCGCCACTTCATCGCAGTAGGTCTGACTCTCACTCGCGGTGCGCAGATCAAACAGGCGCGAGTCCCAGGTCGGGATTTGCACGCCCTTATAACCCAGCGCTGCGGCCCATGAGACCAGCGCTGGAAGCGTGTTAAAGGGTGGCTCATCGCCGGCGAACTGGGCCAGGAAAATGGCAGGACCTTTCATGCAGTATTCCTTTCAATGGCAGCCAGCTCGGTCCATACCGAGCCCTGCTCGCTGGACAGACGCGCCGCCCGGATGAAACGCAGGGCGGCAACACCGTCATCAATGGAAGCAAAACCGGTGGACTGCGGCGATTCCGGAAAGGCCGCAACCGCATCCGCGAAACCCTGATAAATGTTCGCAAAAGCCTCCAGATAGCCTTCTGGATGACCACCCGGTGTGCGTGCCACGGCCCGTGCAGAGTGTCCCAGATAGTCCATATTGGCATGCAATACCATATCGGGCTCTCCACGGCGCTTGAACAGCAGCGTGTTGGGCTGCTCCTGCTGCCAGCTCATGGCACCCTCGGCGCCAAATAGTTCGATCTTTAGCGCGTTGACGGAACCGGTGCATACCTGACTGGCGGCCAGCAGACCCTGCGCGCCGCTGCTGAGCCGGAACAGGGCCGAGCCGTCGTCGTCAATGGTGCGCCCCGGAACCACGCTGCGCAACTGCGCAGCCACAGCGGTGATGGACTCACCACTCATAAACTCCACCAGATTAAAGGCATGCGAGCCAATATCGGCGAAGGCGCCGGACTCTCCAGAACGGGCCGGGTCATTGCGCCAGCTGGCCTGCTTGCTGCCGCTGGTATCTTCCTCACGGGACAGCCAGTCCTGCAGATAGCTCACATGCACGCGCCGCAGTTCGCCCAGCGCGCCGGCCGCGATCCGATCGCGCGCCTCCATGACCAGCGGATAGCCCGTGTAGGTATGGGTCAGTCCGAACAGGCGTCCACTGGCATGGACTGCCGACTGCATACGCAGGGCCTCTTCAAGACAGCCTGCGGCCGGCTTGTCACACAGCACGTGAAATCCTGCCTCCAGAGCCGCACAACTGATGTCCGCATGCGAGTCATTCGGCGTCACAATGGCCACACACTGAATCCGGCTTGCGGGCGGCAAGGCCGCTTCCGCAGCCAGCAACTCCTGATAGCTGCCATAGGCGCGAGCGGGTGCCAGACCCAATTCAACACCAAAGGCCCTTGACGCCTCCGGATCGCGACAGAAAGCACCCGCCACCAGCTGGTAGCGATCACTGATGGCGGCGGCCAACCGATGGACGGAGCCAATGAAGGCGCCGGGCCCACCGCCGACCATGGCCAATCGTATCTTTTCTGTCACCGCGTTGGTCTCGCCGGCATGTGTGACGCGCCCCTGATCAAGATGAAAAACCAGCCCCTGGGCCGGCGCACTGTTCATGGGCAGCCGAGATACGCTAGGCTATCTCCGCAGCTGTCCCTGCGCCCGCCTCTAGAGCTCGGTTCAGTATAAGCCCTAGAGGCGCAGGAAAAGCGCCGCCCGGCTTAAAAGTTTCTCAAGCCAGAATCTCTGGGTAGGTTCTTGTGTGACTGACCCAACTCATCAACAAAGGAGCCATCAGCATGAACCTCGCAACTCTGGATCTGGTGGTGGTTGCCGCCTACGCTGCCCTGTTGCTATTTCTGGCCAATTTCGTCGCCCGTGAAAAAGATGGCCACGCCAAGGACAGCAGTGACTATTTCCTCGCCGGTCGCGCCTTGCCCTGGTGGGCC
>JAOZKI010000082.1 GCA_029935455.1 Lysobacterales bacterium
TAGTACTACCCAGTATTGCGCGGTGGCAAGGCAAGAGGCGAAGGGGCGATCGGTGGCATGTTCTCGGATCTCTCCGAGGATAACTGATCATGGCCCCTAGACATGGAATGGTAAGCCGTACGCTATTGCTCTCGGCGCTAACCTTCGCTTCCGCGTCGCTGGCCGTTGCCGAGGAATTCTCGCCCTACGTGGATGCCAATGGCGCCATCAGCTTGCCCGAGGATTTTCGCAGCACCATGGTCCATCTGGGCTCCTGGTTCGTACCGGACGGCGGGGCCAGCGGCTTTCATGATGTTTACACGGAGGCCGAGTCCGTGAAGGCCTATCTGGAGACCGGTGAATTTCCTGACGGTGCCACCCTGGTGAAGGAACTGCGACCGGCCGAGTCGGGTAATTTCACCACGGGCCAGGGCGTCAGCTACGCCACCGGCGATATCAAGCAGTGGTTCGTCATGATCAAGGACCGTAAAAACCGCTTTGCAGATAACCCCCTGTGGGGCGAAGGCTGGGGTTGGGCACTTTACAAGCCGGATGATCCCAGCAAGAACGTCGCCAGCAATTTTCAGACCGACTGCCTGGGCTGCCATGTACCGGCGCAAGCCCAGGACTGGATTTACACGCAGGCCTATCCAACCTTGCGGGCGGACCCGTAAGGCACGGGTTTCACGGGGTCCTTGGAACGTGCTTCAAACGCGCGCTCGGCATCCGAAGAAAAACCCTATGGGCTGATGGAGCCGGGATCGCGCCAGGCGCGGTCCCGGCAAGCAGGGCCCGAGGACCGAACGATCTGCCAGGAGACCTGGGTCGAAAGAAACCCTGTTCCAGCTTCACTCCAGTCGCCGCTTTGGCATTGAAAAAGTCACTTCGCCAGAGCAAGGACCTGGTCGAGCACCACCGTGGTATCAGGCGTCCGGGCCTGGCGTGGCTTGTTTAATCGGCGCGGCTTGCTAGCCGACCCGCCCCCGGCTGCTAGCGTTCATCTGCCACGGCGCTATGCAAAAAGTCGTCACTCACTTCAAGTTGGTAGATCACCGTGGACTTAATCAGACACTCACGCATTGATGCTCGGGCGTTTTCAAAGCCTTCATCGGTGGTTGGCTGGTCTTTTTCCCATTGCTCGCGACTGGGCCACTGGGCATAGCCAACCATGATATTGGGCCTGTCAGAGCGGTGCAGGCGGGACCCCAGGCTGCCACCATACCGGTATATGGACTTTGTGACCTCCAGCCAGGCCTCGCGAAACCGGGCTTCAGTGCCCGCATGAATTTCAAACTCATAGACGGCGATAAACATACGTTTCTCCCTGGGGTTAGGGCTTTGAAAACGGGCTAAAGTGAGCGTCGCTTGGGGGCGCCCGACTGCGCTTGCATCACAGGCTTTTCAGACAAATCGCAGCCCTAATTCCATAGCAGCAAGAGCTGTAGAACCAACGCGACCGCAACAGCCAGGAGCGTCCTCGCCCTGTTCCAACGGTTCCACGAAGCCTCGAAATCCGTGCGGGCGGAAGCCACTTCCTCATCACTCATGGTGGCCACATGGTGCGCTTGAATGGCGTTATTCAGCGGAATATTTGCCGCAAACGTGGGCCATTGAACGCCAAAAACATAGACCACCACGGCCCCCATCAGCATTGAGCGATCCAGGCCCTGAAGCTGGAAGAAGCCGGTCGTGGCGGCAGCAGCCAGCATGATGACGGACCCGACCCACACAACCATAAACACCGGTTGATTCCTCTGGATAACACCATCAATTTCCTGAAAGGCCCGAATAAATGCCCTGTCGTTGAGGCGTCCGATTCCTGGCATAGCGACCACAGCGAACGCGAACAAAAATCCAGCGACCAGCGAGCACAATAGCGTCGCCAAAACCAGGGCGGTAGCAAAGACCATGCAACTCTCCTACTCGGGCTCGCGCCCGATCCATAAGCCAAGGCGGGATGCTGTGGTGCTGGCTGAATAATGATTGGCCAAACCCCGTGCGATCGCTTGGCCGCTGACCCATATGATCACCAGCAACGTCCGGTAGCGTTCCCAAGACCCGCAAGCCTATCATCGATCGGCACAGCTGAATGATGGCAAGGACCATACGCGCCATAGATCTAACCAATCTGGTCGAACATTCACGTGCAGCGCCCCCGCGCAGACCGGTCCGACCTGGCTAACTGTGCGGCTTTTACAGCGTGGTGTTTTGTTGCTGACGAAAGCGCTTCGCGCCAGCCATGACTGCACGAACAGCGATCATGACGTAGACCATTGCTGAGAGTAAAACGACCTCAGGCAGCGGTGGCCACCGTAGGGCAGCCACGACCAGTCCCGCGTATCCACCTAGGACACGAACAAGCACCCCTCGAAGCTGAGGCTTATCCTGCGGTCGAATCGTCGCACTTCGCTTGGGTCAGCAATCACGGCTTTAGCAAACAGCTTGCCCACCGACAGGAAATGACCGCCTGCAAGGCCAAGGAAAACTGACCATACAAACGCCCTATGAGTTTCGGGTTCTGGTTGAAAGATCAGCAGGAAAGCGAAGATGAAATTCAGCAGTGACCGGGCAGCGTGCTTTCCTGTCCAGCCCAGATAGCTGGGCGATGCGCCATCGACGGGTTACACGTCATCACCGAGCTGTTCATTCATGAAGCCAAATACTGCCGCCGGCGGCATTTAATGGAAGGCCCTGCCGGGTATCTCATTTGGATCGTTCTTCTTTGAATAATTCCGCTTCTTCTTCGTAACCATTCTCTTCCAGATATTTGATGAAAACCGGCCAGGGCGGAATATTGCTGCAATAAGACTGCGGCCCTTTGTACAAACCCCCACCGGGACCTCGATGCAAGCCCCCACCGGGGCCTCGAGACAGACCCCCACCCGGGCCTCGATACAAACCCCCACCGGGGCCTCTGTGCAAACCACCACCGGGGCCTTGGTACAAGCCGCCACCCGGACCCTGGTACAGACCGCCTCCCGGGCCTTTGTACAGACCGCCACCGGGGCCTTGAGACATACCGCCACCGGGGCCTTGGTACCGACCACCACCCGGACCCACGTAGAGGCCACCGCCCGGGCCGCTATATAAATCTCTGGGCCAGGTACCTGCCGGGCATGCGGCAAACACATTTGCCGTCAGAAAGGCTGCTAAAAACAGGAAAAGACCTCTTCTCATGTGCTTAATTTCCCTAGGCACTCAGGGCCGGAACATAACAGCCAGCGGAACTGTCGCCAAATTCTTGACCCGATATGCGCCCTATTGACTGGTCTGGCGATGCGTCTGGCTCTCCGTCTTCGTTCGGGTTTATCCAGACATTTTCAGGTTGCGCTACGTGCGCTTCTGAGCGCTCCTATATTTTTAGCTTGAATCCCGCATGAGTGGCCTTGAATCCATGCGACTCATAAAAACGTATCGCATCTGGACGCCGTTTGTCCGATGTGAGTTGCACGATACTGCAATGCCTTTCTTTTGCACGATTGATTGCCCACTCAATGAGTTGGGAACCTAGACCTTTCCCCCGGTACGAACTCGAAATTCTTACACCCTCGATTAAACAACGCCATGATCCCGTATGCGTTAAGTAAGGGATAAACGTTAACTGCAGCATTCCAACAATCTTGCCATCGGACACGGCAACGGTTAGTTCATTATTTGGATCATTTGCTATCGAATGATAGGCATCTGTATAGCGTTGGTTGAGAGGTTTGGATTGGTCTTCCCGGGTGGCTCCTAGCTCATCATCTGCGAGCAGATTCACCAGTTCTTTGACATCACTCATCTCAGCTTCACGATAGATCAATTTCATGGTGTTCCCAATTGAGCGCCAACGTTTGCATTGAGCGGCCGCGCTGTGTGCCGTGATATCCCGAGGCACCAACATCGCGGCCGGCGCCTGCTGCAGTGACTACTGGTAGCGAATCTTCTCTACTGCCCTTGCGCATGGCAAAGCGTCCGAATGCCAACCCGAGCCTCTCTCGCTCCCATGCCAGGCATAAAGGCAGGTTCCGAAAACCAAGACCCCTCAATCTGCTCAGCCCCGTCCATGAACAATAACCAAAAGCAAAAAGCAGCTGGTGCAATCACAATGAAATAAAGCACTCAACTTTCCCCTGGGTACCTGAGCTGGTCACCAATAGTCTTGCATGATCGCCCTGCATGCTGCGAGCACCAAAAGTCACAGGGTGTCTTTGCTCAGCTCGTTTTGGCGAACGCGAAATAGCTGTCCTTTTAAACACCCCGCTGGAGCGATTGCTTAGGCGCATAGCTAGTTAAAGCTGTAGCTGGTAAATTGCCCGCCGGGCCGCGAGAGCGCATTTATATTTTGAACTTACGCAACAGGTTCTTTGCATAGGCGAGTGCCTCACGCTCAATTTTGCTCAGTGGATCTGCTTGTCCTTTCTTGGGTTCAGCTAACAGGGATTGCGCAAATTCAATCGCCTCTCGCTCGATTTCGTTGATCATCGGTGGCTTCGGTTGATCGCTCATTTCTTGTTGAGTCATGGTCTGCTCCTGCATTAAAGCGCTTATGGAAATCTCAAACACAGCCGCAAGGCACTTTAGCGATTCCAATCCAGCCCTCTGCCCACCCTCAATTCGTTGGATCGTGCGAGTGCTTAAACCGGCATGGCGGGCAAGTTCCTCCTGTGACCACCCTTTCTCCAATCGGCGTTGTTGAATGTTCATCGCTTTCACTCTTGCGGTTGTAGGCTGCTTTTTGACAGATTTCCAGGAGCAGGAACACGACACTGTCGCGACATGACGTAATTCTGTCGGCGTCAATCAGTCACTGCAACAAGCCCTATCCCGGCTAACGCTGGCGTTAAGCGGCGCCGTCAGACCGGCCCGAGCAGGCGCAGCCTGCGGCTTGAAGGATTGGTTATGTAGCACAGCGAAAGCCGCCCTAAAATTCCAGACCCGGTGATTTCGCGAGTCTTACGGATACAGTAGATTGTTCCGGCAACGACCAAAATCGGCATTGAAGCAAGGGCGGCTTGGACCAGAAGAGAACCCGCTGCAATTTCACGCACAGCGTCTTCCGAACCGAAGATCAACGCAAAAACAAACCCGACGATGCCAGCAACGGCCACCAACAAAACCGAAGCCAGCAATAGGTTGAAGCTGGCTTCTCTGCGTTGTTGATGGGATTGCACCTTGCTGAGTGCTTGGTCCCGAACAACTGAGTGCATAGAAATTTCCTGGTTTTCAGCCGATTGAAAATTTAGTGACTACATAACGGTTTAGCGCGTTGATGCCGGTAGCTGTCGCACTTCGTGCAAGGCAACAATCCACAACCTAGCACGAAGCATGACTGTTGCGCCCGGGCGAACAGTGCAGCGATTTGTTGGGCGTCCTTACGTCTTCCTCACGGAATACAGCAGAAGAATGAAGGCCATGAAAACAACACCAAGGTGCCACAGCAGCGTACCCAGATAGGCTGTCTCCTTTGCCACAGAATTTCCAAACCAAGCAACTAAAAGCTGGGTTAGCGCGATCACCGCCCCACAAATTGCTGCATTTCGAAAAACGTTTGGGGTTTCCTTCGTCATATTTAGAAGGAAGCTAGACACGTCAATGATGTGAATGAGACCGTAAGCAAAGAGCGCGTAGGTCCACAGCTCTGGTGCTTGTACGGCGATAACAAGAATGGATGGGAATAGCGCAAAGACAATGGTAAGCGCGGAAACTTGAACGAGGAGTCTTAAATTCAGGCGATCAGTACCATCCCACTCTTTGATCGGCCTGGCATTTAGCATAACTACGATGGAACTGAACCCGGCAAGTGCGACTGCGATTTCCGCAATTGTTAAGAGTATGTCTATCGATTGCATTTTATTGGAAGTGACGCCTAACGTCTTAGCTAAGCGGCACCGGGAGAGCCGGTGTCCGGCTTTAACGACTTGTTATGCAGCACCAACACCAAGGCGCTGACCGGCAATAGCCCAACAACGACCAAGGTGCTTGGCGACATCCATCCATTTCCTAGCGAAGTGGAAACAACATACCCGAATGAAACGGCGGCACCGACGATCGACGCTGGAAGAGCGGCCGCACGAAGGGCTTTTACAAGAGCCATACCGATCAGCAATGCACACACGATCGCTGGCACCATCATTGCGACGTCCCACAGGAAAAGACCGAGCCCAGGCTGACCCTCGAAGAGCGTTTGATACCACTCAGGCCACGCGACAGCCATGGTCCGTGTGAAAGTAATGGTCACCAACCAGGCATAGGCAGCACCGCTTAGTATCCCGAGAACTATCCAACGTACTGTGCTCATATCTGCATAACTACCTGTTTATTTGCAAAGCGTGAAGGGTTGATCTGCGCGCAAAACGCCACAGCAAGACGCCACACGGAAAATTTTATCAGCCTTTACAATACGTTATGTGCGCTACATCGTCAAAATAAAAGCGATGATAAATGCAATGCCGAATGAAAGCAGAGTTGCCTTTATGTCCATGCTGGTTATTTTGTGCCTTCTTAAGCCTGAAAAAGCAGACACCACTTCGTTTTGATGCTCTTCCACAACAGAAAGCTCATCTATTGAAATGCCAAAAGTAGCGCAAATTGATTTAACGGATTCTGGCGCAGCGATACCTGATTTTTCAATTCTCTGAATCGTTCTTAAGCTAAGGCCGCTTATCTCCGCAAAGTGAGACTGACTCCAGGCTTTAGACTCTCTAAGTTGCTTTAGTTTTGCTTTATCAAGTTTCATTTCCATCACTGCTTCCTCCGATCTAAAAGTTCACACTATTATGCGGAGGAATCTGGTTTTTCCATGCGTCATCTATACGACAGACCAGCGTCATTGTTGCGTCATGAGTGCATAACGTCTTGGTTAAGCGTACCAGCGGTGCTGATTCCGGTGGCACCAGCTTGCTGGCGGGACGGACTGTAACGGTAGGTTTCAGGTCACAACCCTAACTCCGTTGGGGCAACGACCGTTCCATCCAGCAACACGCCTACCCAGTTCCCAACGCCTGTCAGCGCGTTGCCATCGATTTCCAGCTGTGCTTCAAACACGTATATCCACATTGCGCCGTAACCGCACTCTTCTAGTCCAACTGACACCATTGCGGGTGCTGTGATGTCTACACGATCGTAGCGGCTGTACTTATCTTGGGCCCAATCCAGGGCAAGTTCCTGTGCCTTATAGGCATCTATTGCTTCTGGCAACCAAGGATCACCGAGCTTCCAAACGGGAATGCCATCAAAATCTGACCCGTGGACCAGTAAGCCAACCTTTGTTCCATCGGCTTTCGTAGTAGATTTGACCAGAAAGTCTGGACCACACGCAAAAACACCAGAGCATGTGATTGTGAGAAGAAGAATGCATAGACCTCTGATACATTTCATAAAAACACCTCAGTGCGTATAACGCTCAGCTAAGCGGCACAGCTTTGCTTTGTCCTTTCTTAAGCACCTTTTTAACCGCCTCTACTCCATACACTACTATGAAACCCAGGAGCATCCACACGAGCCACTTAAAAAGATTTTGAACCATTGTCACATGCAATGGATTACCAACTACGACATCCATTAATGGTTGTCGTATTAAAGCTCCAGAAACCATCGCAAGACAAACACTCAAGAATACTGCTCGATAAAACACTATATGTCGCATAAGCGTTTGTCTCGCAGCCAAATAAAGTAAAACCGCACCAATGCCATATTCAATAGATGTCAAAGCTGCAACATACCTAACATCCCAAGATGGAGTAATATTTCTTCCGCTCATTTGCTGTGAAATCCAACTCGGCAACCATTCGACAGTGAGCACGTGAATGATGAATGCACTGCAAGACGCTAAAGCCGCTACCAAGGCATATAGAAATATTTTCTTCATAAGCAATTAACGTTTGAGCTAAGCGGCCGACCACAGGCCGGCTCGAGCAGTTGAAAGCTGCGACTTGAACGACGTGTTATTTGATGCGGACACCAAAGCTCATTTATTGGCCAGAGTCTCTTTGGTTACGCAATGAGCTTTGAGCAACAAGAGACGCAAACCTTCAGGACCAAACTCCTCAACCCGATCAGCGCCACCTTTTGCGCTATAACCTTGCAGGGAATTGCTTGCACCGTAGGTTTGAGTCAGCCTCACCGGCGCATCTCTGCTCATGTCAAAGACTTCAATTTTCACCATTTCAGGAGTGCTCAAGTCTTTTGCCAGATATTCACGGTAAAACTCATCTGGTACGGGTGAGATCTGGATTCCGGCTTTGAACCCGTTTGTGAGCTCCAGGGTATGAATCTCCTTCGGGTCTGCTTTCCAAAACGCATGACCAATTACCCCATCGCGGACGAGGACCCACTGTTCACTCTCGCTAGTATCGGTACATGGCTCCGCAAATGCGGTTGAAGTGAAAAGTACAAAAAACAGCACCAAAAGTGTCTTCACGATCGATCCTCCATCTCAATTCATATTCTCCATGCTCAAATAACGCCTGAATTAAGGGGCGCGACGCAGGCGCGTCCAACTGAGCCGGCTTGCTGGAGAAGTGCTCTTAAATGATTTGCTATGTATCTTCATCGCCGATAAAACCGAGTCATAACATTCAGCATAACCTCAATGACTGGACCCCAAAATTCTCTGGATTGCGATGGGGCCATGAATGCAAAAACCCCAAAGCCAATTACGCCTACCCAGGTGAGCCAAGCGCCAGAACCAAACAACCACACGGCCATTGCTGCCAGCAACCAGCCTGGAACCAGCCCGAGAAGACCGCCAATCACTGCCGCAATAACGCGATCACCGAATCGAGCTGTGTGACGATCATCTACTGAACACATAACGCTAAGCCAAGGGCCGCATAAGCAATGCGCAAATAACGAAGCCACATTGCCTATGCGTCCCAGTGCGAAAAGTAAATGACCTAAGCGCCTTTTTAGCCGTCTTTTCCAAAATTGCCCTCGGTGTCCTCAACGCCGAGCTAACTGGCAACTGCCGGTTGGCACTGTTTTTGGAACAAAAACCGTGACAAACAAAGTTGTCCTGTTCAGCGACTGGTTACATATCATTTCGACCTCACTTCATAGTTATCTATCAAAGTGATGAAATGATCAACTCTATTCAGTTTGATCAAGATTGAAACGTTAGCTGAATCAGGCTTTGAACTGTCAAATTCTAAATCAAAAGGTATATCTATAGATTTAGGCTTAAAGCCATTCTGTTGAATTTCTTTCTGAAACAATCGAAATTCAGATATTGATTCCGAGTCTAATTTCAATAGTGTTTGATTCCTTTCTGGAGTATCACTAAAAAGGCCTTCTTCCTTTGCTAAGACTCTATATTCAATAGGCTCAAGCTTAAATGAAAATGGAATTGTTCGGTCATTTGAATCTACTGTGATTTGCATCGTGTTCGCAGTTGGCTTTACCTTAACATTTGAATCTAAAATGACCTTCACCCGAATATCTTTTGGTTCAAGATTAGCAAAATCAACTTCATCAAAGCTACCGAATTCTAATGCCGTTCTGATTGGTATACTGGAACAGCCTGATAAGAACAAGCCTAAACATATAAATAAAATCCGTTTCATTCTCAATATCTATCTCATGATATGTAACGTTTGAGTTAAGCGGCGCGCCTTGGCGCGTCCCGTGGAGGCGAATGCCGGAGCGGCTTGAGCGGTTAGTTATGTGATGACTCAAGTTCGTCAACATTCGTAAGATTGATAAGAAGGTTGCCGTTATAGGTGTACCCGTTTGGCCCCATATAGGAATGTTGGTTACCGTCTCGTAGCTCCACAACCAGACGGCCGTCTTTCTCCATAGGCGTCAGGGTTACACGCCTTTCTGTTCCGTCAGACATGGTGAACGTCCGCGAGTACTGTCCGGCGAACCGCTCGCCGAACACGAACTTTTGGGAGACCTCATCGACTGAGACCATAAAATTGATCTCCGAAGAATCAACCGGGCGTATGTAGTCATTGCCCTCAGCACTAAACGACGAATTGACAACCAAGCCGGAAAGTAGGCCCAAAGAAAAAATTGCGGTCACAAAAAGAGCTCTTCTCATGGTCTTCTCCTAAATCAAATTCTGCGGATAGCGAGATGCAAATAACGTTTGAGTTAAGCGGCCGCGCGACGCGCGGTCCGAGCAGGCGCAGCCTGCGGCTTGAACGATTTGTTATGTGGCTGACGCGATAACAGCACTAACTAAGACTCCACCGCTTTCTGGATTCTGAGTAACCACAATTCTGGCACTTCCAGGTTTCAGTGTTTGCCCTGGGCCCTCGCCAGAAAGAAACCGTAACTTTCTTGGTGATGCTGTGCCCCATTGAGTCGTTGTACTCATCTAAGCGCCAAGGCCCTCCACACTTTTTACATTTACGGAAGTAGCGGTACCAGATCTCGTAAACGATCCCCGCAGCAATGAGCAACCCGATTATCAGCTTGAGATTCAGATCCACGAGAAATCAGGGAGACACATAACGCCTTAATAAACGGCGGAAAATAGTAGGCTAAAATAAGCGACGAAGGAGCGCAAGCCTACTGTTTTGCGTCCACGGTTTAATTAATTTGTTAGGTTTTGGTGTTGCGATAAACCTTAATACATAAAACTATGGCTGCACCCCACAGTATACTGTTTAACGCGTAAGTTAAATATGAAACAAAATCACTGTTCCAGAAGTTATCTTTAGGCAGGTTTACCCATAAGTCATTTAACGGGAAAAGTAACAGCTTCGTAAAGTTTGCCCAATAGGTTGCAAATACATTCATATATTCAGGTGTGTCTTCGGAGAAGCCATAGCCAAGAGATAATACTAGCAAAGCGACTAAATTTACTGCTGTAAAAACTGCGTGAATAAAACTCCA
>JAOZKI010000120.1 GCA_029935455.1 Lysobacterales bacterium
ACTTGGCGAGGATGAAGCGGCACCCATCGATGCCAAGGTCAAATTCGATGAAGGCGGTGTCAGCATCGCCTTTGCTCCGGAACAGGAGGCTGAATCAATTCGCCTGACCGGCTGGACCGTTGCCAGCGGCTGGGCAGGCCGCGGTCAGCTGGGTGCTGGCAACTGGGTGCCCTGGTCAGCCCAGCGCAGCGGTGATGTGCCCGCAGCAGATGCTGTGGAGACGTCCGGTGAAGCGGAAACGCCCGCGGCCAGTGCGGCTGACTATGGGGACGTGATCTTTCCCTTTGCGGCCTACGGTACGAGCCAGCCACTGGCGGCGGAGGACGTGTTGATTCGTGGCGCTACCGTTTGGACCATGGAAGAAGAGGGCGTGCTGGAAGATGCAGACGTGCTGATTCGCGACGGCCGCATCGCTGCCGTTGGCACGGATCTGAACGCCGGATCGGCCCGGATCATTGAGGCCGAAGGCTTGCATGTGACGCCGGGCATTATCGACGAACACTCCCACATTGCCCTGTCTGCCGTTAACGATGTGGCCATGAATTCGGCCATGGTACGCATGGGTGACGTGGTGAATTCTGAGGACGTGAATATTTACCGGAACCTGGCCGGTGGCGTGACGGCAGCGCAGCTTCTGCACGGCTCGGCCAATCCGGTCGGTGGCCAGTCAGCGCTGATTAAGATGCGCTGGGGCAGCCTGCCGCGCGACATGCTGATCGAGAACGCCGAGGGCTATATCAAATTCGCCCTGGGCGAGAACGTGAAGCGCTCGCGCAATCCCGCCTCGATTCGCTTCCCGCAATCACGCATGGGCGTGGAAGCGGCCTATCGCGCGGCCTTTGCGGAGGCCCAGGCCTATCAGGCAGCCTGGGATGAGTGGAACGCCCTGTCCCGCCGGGCCAAGGCGCGCACAGCCGCACCGCGGCGGGACCTGGTGCTCGATGCCATGGCAGAAATTCTCGCTGGCGAACGGTTTGTCAGCTGCCACTCCTATGTGCAATCAGAAATCAACATGCTCATGAAGGTGGCCGAGGACTATGACTTCCGCATCAACACCTTCACGCACATCCTGGAGGGCTACAAGGTAGCGGACAAGATGGCCGCCCACGGCGCTGGCGGCTCATCCTTCGCCGACTGGTGGGCCTACAAATGGGAGGTGCGCTATGCCATTCCCTACAATCCCGCCCTCATGCACCAGGCCGGGGTCGTGTCCGCCATTAACTCCGATGACGCGGAGATGTCGCGGCGCCTGAACCAGGAGGCAGCCAAAGCCGTTAAGTATGGCGGCGTCAGTGAGGTGGACGCGCTGGCCATGGTAACGCTGAACCCGGCCAAGCTGCTGCGCCTTGATGACCGCATGGGCAGCCTGAAGGCCGGCAAGGACGCGGATCTGGTGATCTGGAACGCGCATCCCCTGTCCATCGATGCACGTCCAAAAACAACCTTCGTGGATGGCGTGGCGCTCTTTGATGAGGCGCGTGATCTGGCCCTGCGTGAGGACCTGCAGGATGAACGTGCCCGTCTCATCGCCAGCATGGGCAAAGCCGGTGGCAAGAGCGGCGGCGGCAAGAAGCCGGCCTGGCGCGGTCATCAGGTCTGGGAATGCGAGAGCATTCATGGCTTCGAGCATCTGCTCGGCATCTCGGCACATTGAGGATCAGAATCATGAAAAGACTCATTTTTGCAGCGCTACTGGCCGCAGGCAGTGCCCAGGCCATCACGCCGAAACCGGCACCGGTTCAGGCTGAACCCATCGCCATCGTGGGCGCCACCGTGCACGTGGGCACGGGCGCAGTACTGGAGAACGCCACCATCGCCTTCAGCGACGGCAAAATCACTGCCGTTGGCACGGCTATTGATACGGCCGGCCATCGGCTCATCGACGCCAGTGGCAAGCATATATATCCGGGCTTCATCCTGCCTGACTCGGACCTGGGCCTGAACGAGGTGGGGGCCGTACGTGCCACCGTCGACGATACGGAGACGGGCACGCTGAACCCCAGCGTTCGTAGCCTGGTGGCCTATAACACCGATTCGGAGCTGATCCCCACGCTGCGCTTTAACGGCGTGCTGATCGCCCAGGTCTCACCGGGCGGCGGCATTGTCAGCGGACGCTCCTCCATCATGCAGCTCGATGCCTGGAACTGGGAGGATGCGGCGGTGGTTGCGGACGACGGTCTGTTTCTGTCCTGGCCGGCCAAGCAGATCGGGCGCTATGACTGGAGCAGCCGCAGCTTTAGCTATGTGGAGAACAAAAACTACCGGCAGCAGATCAACACCATTGAGCAGGCCTTTCTGGATGCGCGGGCGTACGCGGCCGCTGGCAGCGAGGCCCACCCCAACCTGAAGCTCGAAGCCATGCGCGGTCTCTTCGATGGCTCCATGGCCCTGTTCATTCGCAGCAACGACCCGGTGGACATGGTCCGGGCCGTAGAGTTTGCGCGCGCTCAGGGCGTGGAACGGGTGGTCATGCTGGGCGCTGACGGCCTGCTGGATGCGGCCGAGTATCTGGCCCAGAACGACATTCCGGTCATCGTCAACGGCGTTCATCGCCTGCCCCAGCATGAACACGACCAGCTCGATGCGCCCTTTCAACTGCCGGGCAAGCTAGTGGCCGCCGGCGTGAAAACCGGCCTGACCTATCCCGGCGAGAACATGAACGGGCGTAACCTGCCGTTTATCGCCGGCACGGCCTCAGCCTACGGCCTGGGCCGGGAGCAGGCGCTGACCATGATCACGCTGACCAACGCGGAGATCCTGGGCATCGACGACCAGCTGGGCTCGCTGGAAGTCGGCAAACACGCCACGCTGTTTATTTCTTCCGGCGACGCGCTCGATATGCGCGGCAACGACGTCACCCAGGCCTTTATCGACGGGCGGGAGATCGAGCTGAAAGGCATGCAGCAAGAACTCTACGAGCGCTTTGAGGAAAAGTACTCCGGCAAGTAGGTAACCGCCTACTTGGCGCCGAGGCACCCATGAAAAACCCGCCACGCTGGCGGGTTTTTCATCGCTGGCGCTGGCCGCGCGCCGGCAGAGTGGGCTAAGCGCTAAGCGGCCAGCCCGTAGAAATCCAGCAGCGCAGCAGTCACCTGCTCTGCCTTTTCAATGGCCGCGCCGTGTCCCGCTGCAGGAATGGTATAAAGCCGCGCCTGCTTCACAGCCGCCGCCATGCGTTCGGCCTGCGCCGGCGTTGTCAGCACGTCTTCATCGCCTACCATCACAGCCACCGGCAAGGTGAGCTCAGCCAGCTTCGGCAATACGTTGTCACGGGCAAAAATCGCCTTGCCAAAGGCCT